>NZ_JAJQXW010000007.1 GCF_021246445.1 Rhabdothermincola salaria | reverse complement strand
TTGATCGCGCCGATCGCCATGGAAGAGGGTCTGCGTTTCGCCATTCGTGAGGGTGGTCGTACCGTGGGCGCCGGCCGCGTCACCAAGATCATCAAGTAAGACGTCGGCGGGGCCACCCGCCCCGCTACGTAGGAGCCACCGATGGCCAGGAACGAAAAGCGCGTGCAGGTCACCCTGGAGTGCCAGGTCTGCAAGCGCCGCAACTACATCACGACCAAGAACAAGGTCAACGACCGCGAGCGCATCGAGCTCAAGAAGTTCTGCAAGTGGGATCGGGCGCACACCGCCCACAAAGAGACCCGCTGAGCGACGTGCCGCACGGTCCCGAGGGTCCCGTGCCGGTCGAGGATCGAGCTGCTTCGGCGTCTGCCCCGGCGGACGCCGAAGCGTCGCGCCCGGGTGCGGGTAACCCGCAGCGGCCTCAGCGGGTCCGACCCACGATGCCCACCGACACCGCTGCGCTGGTCGACGCCGCCCGCCGAGGGGATCGCCAGGCCTTCGATGCCCTGGTGCGGGCCACCTACGTCGACACCTACACACTCGCCCACCGCCTCACGGGTGACGACGACGATGCCTGCGACGTGGTGCAGGAGACGTACCTGCGGGCCTACCGGGGCCTCGACCGCTTCCGGGGTGATGCCCAGTTCACCACCTGGCTCTATCGCATCACGGCCAACTGCGCCTCCACCCACCTCGGGCGGCGCCGGCGCCATCGCCACGACGAGCTCGACGACGACCATCCCGTCGGCGATCTGCGCCTGGCCCACGACCCCGAGGGTCGGGCCGAGCACGGCCTGCTGCGCGAGCGCCTCCAGCGGGCGTTGCGCCGCCTTCCCCCTCGGCTGCGGGCGGTGGTCGTGCTGCGCGACGTCTACGACCTGCCCCACGAGGCGATCGCGGCCGAGCTGGGGATCTCGGAGTCGGCCGCCAAGGTCCGCCTTCACCGGGCCCGCCGCAAGCTCCGCGACGACGTCTTCCTGCGTCAGCTGGGTCCGGACGACACCGAAGGTGATGCCCGTGCGATGTGAGCGGATCAGCGACGACCTCCCGGGCCTGGTCGACGGCGCCGCGCTCCCCGAGCCGGCCCTCCGACACGTCCGGCACTGCCTGCGCTGCCAGGCGGCATCGAGTCGCGACCGGCGCGTGCACCGGGCGCTCGGTGAGCTCGCCACCCAGGCCCACCCGCCGCCGACGACGCTCTACGCCGACATCGTCGGCGCTCTCGACGCGGCCTCGTCCGCCGTGCCGCCCGAGGCCCACCACCGTCGGCGGGTGGCCTACGTCGGCACCCTCGCCGCCGCTACCGCGGCGGGCGTGGGCGGTGCCTTGGTGCTGGCCGCCCGCGGTCGCCGGCTGGCCGGCTGAGCGGGGGTCCGACCCTGGTTCGGGGAGGCGCCGGCCACCCGTTTCGCCGAGAGCGCAGCGCGACGCCTAGGCTCGTTCGGTCCGGGCCCCGGGGTCGGTCGCCGAGAGGTGGCTGCTATCCTGGCCCGTCCGGGCAGGTCGTCTCCTCACAACCGAGGGCAGTAGCTCAACTGGTAGAGCAACGGTCTCCAAAACCGTAGGTTGGGGGTTCGAGTCCCTCCTGCCCTGCTCCGAACATCTCGAACCGCTCGGGCGGTGGGAAGTGTCGCCATGGCGTTGAACCGTGAACAGAAGCGCATGCTGCAACGCCAGGGCGAGCTCGGCCCCGACGGCGAACCGCTGCGCACCAAGCGTGGTCCCCAGAACCAGCGGCCCAAGGAGCAGCGCACCAGCCCCCGCCAGTTCGTCAAGGAAGTCCGCGGCGAGCTGCGCAAGGTGGCCTGGCCCACCCGCTCCGAGACCATCAACTACTCCATCATCACGCTCATCACGCTCGTCATCGCCACGCTGCTGATCTTCGGCATCGACTGGGTCTTCTCCGAGCTCGTCCTCAGATTGTTCAACGCCAAATGACCTCTTTCACCGACGACACCCCCACCCCCTCCGACGAGGTGGCCACGGACGACCCGGCGCCCGAGACGGCCGACGCCCAGGTCCCCGACGGCGAGGACGCCACGGCCGACCAAGCCGCGACCGGGGAGGACACCGCCGACGAGGTCGAGGTCGTCGACCCCGATGGGCTGCTCGAAGAAGAGCGCCCGGCTCCCCAGAGCGCCTACGACCGCCCCGGGCAGTGGTTCGTGGTCCACACCCAGTCGGGCTACGAGAAGAAGGTCAAGCAGAACCTCGAAGCCCGCATCTCCTCGATGAACATGGAGGAGCGCATCCACGAGGTCGTCATCCCCATGGAAGACGTCGTCGAGTTCAAGAACGGCAAGAAGCAGGTCGTCCAGAAGAAGGTCTTCCCCGGCTACCTGCTGGTGCGTTGCGAGCTCGAGGACGACTCCTGGTACGTCGTGCGCAACACCCCCGGGGTCACCGGGTTCGTGGGGCAGGGTCCCAAGCCGTCGCCGCTCAAGCGTCGCGACGTCGAGACCTTCCTGCCCGTGAAGGTCGAGGGCGAAGAAGCAGCTCCGGCGCGCAGCAAGCCCCGCCTCGAGTACGAGATGGGCGAGACGGTGCGGGTCAAGGAAGGGCCCTTCGCCGACTTCAGCGGCGAGATCGTCGAGATCAACGAGGACCAGCTCAAGGTCAAGGTGCTCGTCAACATCTTCGGGCGCGAGACGCCCGTGGAGCTCGAGTTCTCCCAGGTCGCCAAGCTCTGACCCACTGCTCCGCCCGGGTGGCGGAGTTGTCATCGGCGGTACGAACCGCCACGATGGTAGATCGCGCCTGGCGGCATCCCGCCGGGCGCCCACGAACGACGAGGCAAGGACATCATGGCCAAGAAGAAGGTTGCGGCCGTCGTGAAGATCCAGATCCCCGCAGGCGGCGCCAACCCGGCGCCCCCGGTGGGTACCGCTCTGGGTCCGCACGGTGTGGCGATCATGGACTTCTGCAAGGAGTACAACGCCAAGACCGAGGCGCAGAAGGGCACCATCGTGCCGGTCGAGATCACCGTGTACGAGGACCGCTCGTTCACGTTCGTGCTGAAGACCCCGCCGACGTCGGTGCTCATCAAGCAGGCTGCCGGCCTCGACAAGGGTTCCCAGACCCCGTCCAAGGCCACCGCCGGGTCGATCACCGATGCCCAGGTCGCCGAGATCGCGCAGATCAAGATGCCCGACCTCAACGCCAACGACCTCGACGCCGCCAAGCTCCAGGTCGCCGGCACCGCCCGGTCGATGGGCATCGACATCGCCTGACCCGGGTGGCGGCTCCGTGCCGCCGACCCGTTTCCACCACCGCACCGGGACCACCTCGCCCGGGCGGCCGACGCCCACCTTCGGTGGGCCCTACCCCGAGGGAGCCGACATGGCGAAGCATGGCAAGAAGTACTCCGACGCGGCCCGCCGCTACGACCACGACCACCTGCACTCCGGTGCTGAGGCCGTCGACCTGGTGAAGAGCCTGGCCTCGGCCTCCTTCGACGAGACCGTCGAGTTGGCCGCCCGCCTGGGCGTCGACCCCCGCAAGGCCGACCAGATGTTGCGCGGCACCGTCGCGTTGCCGTCGGGCACCGGCACCGACGTCCGCATCGCCGTCTTCGCCACCGGCGATGCCGCGGCCGAAGCCCGCGAGGCGGGCGCGGAGTTCGTGGGCGCCGACGACCTCGTCGCCCAGGTGGAGGGCGGCATGCTCGACTTCGACGTCGCCATCTCCACCCCCGACCTCATGCCCCAGGTCGGCAAGCTCGGCCGGGTGCTCGGCCCGCGTGGCCTGATGCCGAACCCCAAGACCGGCACCGTCACCCCCGAGGTGGGCAAGGCCGTCGCCGACTTCAAGGGCGGCAAGGTCGAGTACCGCACCGACCGCAACGGCAACGTGCACGTGCCCATCGGCAAGGTCAGCTTCGAGGCCTCCGCTCTCACCGCCAACCTCTCGGCCGTGCTCGAGGAGCTCGAGAAGGTCAAGCCGGCGTCGGCCAAGGGCCGCTACTTCAAGAAGATCACGCTGGCGTCGACCATGGGCCCGGGCGTCAAGGTCGACCCGCTGCGCATGCACCCGACGCCCGACGCCGCCGTCTCGGCCTGACCTGTCGCCGGAGCCGGGTTGGTCGTCGCCCGACCGCCCGGCTAGCCTCGGCGCCTCGTGCCCGGTTGCTCCGGGCCACAACTGATCCTGCTCGCCGCAGACATCCGGTCGCCCCTCGGGGCGCCAAGGGGCCCCGGCCCACCTGACGAGGCGAACTCCTCTCGGTCTCTTTCGGGGTGTTCGCTCATGGGCGAGCACCCCGTCGTCGTTCTGGCGGCGGGAGCGGCACCTCGGTGCCGACCCGCACGTGGCGATCCCGCTGCGGCAACCGAACGGGCCCTCGGGCCCACGACGACACGAAAGGAGGTGCGATGGAGAACCCCAGACCGGAAAAGGTCGCCGTGGTCGACGACGTGAAGGCCCAGATCCAAGGGGCCGACGCCGCGCTGCTCACCGAGTACCGCGGCATCAACGTCGGTGACCTGGCCACCCTGCGTCGCGCACTGCGCGAAGCCGGCGGCGAGTACCGGGTCTACAAGAACACCCTCGTGCGCATCGCCACCCGGGAGTTGGGCCTCGAGGTCGACGACCTGCTCACCGGACCGACCGCCATCGCCTTCGTTCCCACCGGGGGTGGGGGCGACCCCGTCGCCGTGGCCAAGGCCCTGCGCGAGTTCGCCAAGGGCAACCCTGCCCTGGTGGTCAAGGGCGGTCTCCTCGGCGAGAAGCTGCTGAGCGCCGACGAGGTGAAGGCGCTGGCCGAGGTGGCTCCCCGTGAGGAGCTGCTGGCCACCCTCGCGGGTCTCATGGCTGCGCCCATGCAGAGCTTCGCCGGGTTGCTCCAGGCCGTTCCGCGGAACTTCGCCTATGGCCTGGCCGCCCTCATCGAACAGGGTGGCGCCCCCGGTGCTCCGGCACCGGCCCCCGCCGATGACGCCCCCGCCGACGAGGCCCCTGCCTCCGACGCCGCCCCCGAGACCCCTGCCGAGGCACCTGCCGAGGCCGAGACCGAGGCCGACGCCCCTGCGGCGGCTTCCGACGACACCGCCGAGGCGACCGCCGCGGCCGACACCCCCGAACCGGCCGACGCCGGCGACGACCCCCAGGAGAGCTGACACATGGCCACCAAGGAAGAGATCCTCGACGCCATCGCCAACATGACCGTCCTCGAGCTGAGCGAGCTGCTCAGCGAGTTCGAGGAGAAGTTCGGTGTGACCGCCGCGGCCCCCGTGGCTGCTGCCGCGGCCGCCCCCGCCGGCGGTGCCGGTGGTGGCGAGGCCGCCGCCGAGCAGGACGAGTTCGACGTCGTCCTCACCGCGGCCGGCGACAAGAAGATCCAGGTCATCAAGGAGGTGCGCTCCCTCACCAACCTCGGTCTCAAGGAGGCCAAGGACCTGGTGGACGGCGCCCCCAAGCCCGTGCTCGAGAAGGTCTCCAAGGAAGAGGCCGCCAAGGCCAAGGAGGCCCTCGAGGGCGCCGGCGGTTCCGTCGAGTTGAAGTAGGGACGTGTTCATGGAGCCGCGGAGCGGCTCTGTGTGAGACGGTCGCTGGCGCGACCCCGTCCCACCTGACGTCAGTCCGGTGGGGGAGAGGCCAGCGATCTCGATCAGAACGAAGGGCCCGGCCTCCCAGCCGGGCCCTTCCGCGTTCGGGCGGGGCCGTGGTCTCCGAGGGGTGGTGCCCGGCGGCGAGGGCAAGCGCGGCGACCGAGCCGCACCGCGGCGCTCCGCGTCGCCATGGACTCGGCGCTCCGCGATCCTTGACCGGTTCGGGCTCGGGGGCTTATGGTGCGGGCCAACTTGACCGGGGTAGAAGTGGATGATCCCCCGAGTGAGCGCCCGAACTCGTTCGCACGAGATTCCAGGGTTGCTCTTCCACGCGCTCCTGTCCTAGGCTGACGCGTTGCCGTGCTCGCCCGCCGCGCTGTTCGTGTCGACCCTTCGGTCCCCACGTCCCGTCGCGCCCGGCTCGCCGTCGCTTCCCTCCGCCTACCGAGGAGCCGTCCTTGCCTGCTCGCCCGACCGTCCGGGAACGGTACTCGTTCGCCAACCTCGACGACCCGCTCGAACTGCCAGACCTGATCGCCATCCAGCGGGAATCCTTCGAGTGGTTCCTGCACCAGGGCCTGGCGGAGACCTTCCGCGACATCAGCCCGATCAAGGACTTCACCGAGACCCTGCAGCTCGAGCTGGAGTTCGATCCCGAGGACGAGGACCTGCGTCCGCCGCCGAAGTTCTCGGTGGAGGAGTGCAAGGAGAAGGACATGACCTTCTCCGCCCCGATCTTCGTGCGGGCCCGCTTCATGAACGCCACCACCGGCGAGATCAAGGAGCAGACCGTCTTCATGGGGGACTTCCCCATGATGACCGACAAGGGCACGTTCGTCGTCAACGGCACCGAGCGGGTCGTGGTGTCCCAGCTGGTCCGCTCGCCGGGTGTCATCTTCCAGCCGGGTGAGCGCTACCGCCTGCGCAACCTGAGCAAGCACCAGCTCGTCACCGGCACCATCCACCCCTACCGCGGCGAGTGGATCGAGTTCGACGTCGAGCAGAAGCCGGGCAAGGACGTCACCGCCGGTGCCCGCGTGGCCCGCAAGCGTCGCCTCAGCCTCTTCGTGCTGCTGCGGGCGCTGGGCTACGACGAGGAGAACTACCCGGGCTTCCTCGATCGCTTCGTGCGCCACTTCGACTTCCTCGAGGGGCAGTGGGAGAAGGACCGCGAGCTGGCGCCCACCCAGGAAGAGGCGCTGGTCGAGATCTACAAGCGGGCCCGTCCGGGTGAGCCGCCGTCGGTCGAGTCCGCCCGTGCCTACTTCCGCAACGCGTTCTTCGAGAACCGTCGCTACGACCTGTCGCGGGTGGGGCGCTACAAGCTCAACCGCAAGCTGGGCCCCGAGCTCGACCGCCTCGAGGAGCTGTTCGGCATCGAGCTCGAGAAGCCCGAGGACGACCAGCCCGTGCTCACCCCGTCCGAGGTGCTGGCGGCCACCACCTACCTGTTGAACCTGGTCAACGCCGAGCCGGGCTACCGCCTCGACGACCAGGACCACTTCGCCAACCGGCGCATCCGCTCGGTGGGCGAGCTCATCCAGAACCAGGTCCGCATCGGCCTGTCGCGCATGGAGCGGGTCGTCCGCGAGCGCATGACCACCCAGGACGTCGAGGCCATCACGCCCCAGACGCTCATCAACATCCGGCCGGTGGTCGCCGCCATCAAGGAGTTCTTCGGGACCTCCCAGCTGTCGCAGTTCATGGACCAGGTCAACCCCCTGTCGGGTCTGACCCACCGCCGGCGCCTCTCCGCGCTCGGCCCGGGTGGTCTGTCCCGCGAGCGGGCGGGCTTCGAGGTCCGCGACGTGCACTTCAGCCACTACGGGCGCATGTGCCCCATCGAGACTCCGGAGGGGCCGAACATCGGCCTCATCGGTGGCCTGGCCACCTTCGCCCGGGTCAACGAGTTCGGCTTCATCGAGTCCCCGTACCGCAGGGTCATCGACGGCCGGGTCACCGACGACATCCTGTACCTGGCGGCCGACGAGGAGGAGGAGTACGTCGTCGCCCAGGCGAACGCTCCGCTGAACCCCGACGGCACGTTCAAGGCCGATCGCGTCCTGGTGCGTCGTTCGCCCCAGGCCGCCACGCTGGGCGACCTCAAGCTCCAGCTCGAGCGCGACGTCTTCTTCGGCGCCACCACCGAGATCTCCTCGGTGCCGCCCGCCGAGGTCCAGCTCATGGACGTCTCGCCCAAGCAGATCGTCTCGGTCGCCACCGCGCTCATCCCGTTCCTCGAGCACGACGACGCCAACCGGGCCCTCATGGGCGCCAACATGCAGCGCCAGGCCGTGCCGTTGCTGCGGGCCGAGGCCCCCTACATCGGCACCGGCATCGAGTCACGGGCCGCTCGCGACGCCGCCGACATGATCCTCGCCGAGGACGACGGCGTGGTCGGCGAGGTCGACGGCAACCTCATCGAGGTGGAGTACAAGGCGAAGGGCCGCAAGGTCTACCGGCTGCTCAAGTTCGAGCGCTCCAACCAGGACACCTGCATCAACCAGAAGCCCATCGTGCGCGAGGGCCAGAAGGTCACCAAGGGCGACGTGCTCGCCCACGGCCCCTCCACCGACAACGGCGAGCTGGCCCTCGGCAAGAACCTCGTCGTGGCCTTCATGCCGTGGGAGGGCTACAACTTCGAGGACGCCATCATCCTCTCGGAGCGTCTCGTGAAGGACGACGTCATGACGTCGATCCACATCCACGAGCACGAGATCGATGCCCGCGACACCAAGCTGGGCCCCGAGGAGATCACCCGGGACATCCCGAACCTCTCCGAGGAGATCCTCGCCGACCTCGACGAGCGCGGCATCATCCGCGTGGGGGCCGAGGTCGGTCCCGGCGACGTGCTGGTGGGCAAGGTCACCCCCAAGGGCGAGACCGAGCTCACCCCCGAGGAGCGCCTCCTGCGGGCCATCTTCGGCGAGAAGGCCCGCGAGGTGCGCGACACCTCGCTCAAGGTGCCCCACGGCGAGACCGGCAAGGTCATCGACGTCAAGGTGTTCAGCCGCGACGAGAGCCACGAGCTGCCCCCCGGCGTCAACCAGCTGGTGCGGGTCTACGTCGGCCAGAAGCGCAAGATCAGCGTGGGCGACAAGCTCGCCGGCCGCCACGGCAACAAGGGCGTCATCTCCAAGATCCTCCCGATCGAGGACATGCCCTTCATGGCCGACGGCACCCCCGTCGACATCATCCTCAACCCCCTCGGTGTGCCGTCCCGCATGAACGTGGGCCAGGTCCTCGAGGCCCACCTCGGCTACGCCGCCCGCTACGGCTGGGCCATCGGGGGCGAGACCACCGGGATCGACCCCACCCGGGGCACCGAGACCAAGACCCGGCCCACCACCCCGCCGTCCACGCTGGTGGCCACGCCCGTCTTCGACGGCGCCCACTGGGACGAAGAGGCCCAGGCCGGCAAGCACCCGACCATCCAGAAGATCTTCCAGAACCTGCAGCCCGAGGCCACCGACGTCCGCTACGGCGACAACGGCCGGCTGATGCAGGACGACGGCAAGACCACCCTGTACAACGGTCGCACCGGCGAGCCCTACGACAACCCGGTCACCGTGGGCGTCGTCTACATCTTGAAGCTGGCCCACCTCGTGGACGACAAGATCCACGCCCGCTCCACCGGGCCGTACTCCATGATCACCCAGCAGCCCCTGGGCGGTAAGGCCCAGTTCGGTGGCCAGCGCTTCGGCGAGATGGAGGTGTGGGCCCTCGAGGCCTACGGCGCCGCCTACTGCCTGCAGGAGCTGCTCACCATCAAGTCCGACGACGTCCTCGGCCGCGTGAAGGTCTACGAGGCCATCGTCAAGGGCGAGAACATCCCCGAGCCCGGCATCCCCGAGTCCTTCAAGGTGCTCATCAAGGAGATGCAGGCCCTGTGCCTCAACGTCGAGGTCCTCTCCACCACCGGTGAGGAGATCGAGATGCGTGAGCTCGACGAAGACATCTTCCGCACCGCCGAGGAGCTCGGCATCGACATCTCGCGCCCCGAACGTGGCAGCGACGAAGAAGATGCCCGCCGCCAGGCCGAGAGGAGCTAGAGGGAATGCCCATGCTCGACGTCAACAACTTCGATCAGCTGCGCATCGGCCTGGCCACCGCCGATTCGATCCGTACGTGGTCCAACGGCGAGGTCAAGAAGCCCGAGACCATCAACTACCGCACCCTCAAGCCGGAGAAGGACGGGCTCTTCTGCGAGAAGATCTTCGGTCCGACCAAGGACTGGGAGTGCTACTGCGGCAAGTACAAGCGGGTGCGCTTCAAGGGCATCATCTGCGAGCGCTGCGGCGTGGAGGTCACCCGCTCCAAGGTCCGGCGCGAGCGCATGGGCCACATCGAGCTGGCCGCGCCCGTGGTGCACATCTGGTACCTGCGCGGCACCCGTTCGTGGCTGGCCTACCTGCTCATGGGCACCGAGGCCCGTGAGGAGCTCAAGGCCAAGCAGCTCGAGAAGGTCATCTACTTCGCGGCCAACCTGGTCACCTGGGTCGACGACGAGCGTCGCACCGAGGAGCTGCCCAACCTCGAAGCCGAGATGCTCGCCGAGCGCGACGTCATCGAAAAGGAGCGCGAGGTCGAGCTGGCCAAGCGCTTCGAGGCCCTCGAGACCGAGCTGGCCACCATGGAGGCCGAAGGCGCCAAGGACTCCGACATCAAGGCCCGCCAGCGCGCCGCCGAGAAGGACCTGCAGTCCATCCGCGAGCGCTACGAGGTCGAGCTCGACCTCGTGACCCGGGCCTTCGAAGAGTTCAAGGACATCTTCGCCCGCAAGATCATCGAGGACGAGATGCTGTGGCGCGAGCTGCAGGATCGCTACGGCGAGTACTTCGAGGGTGGGATGGGCGCCGATGCCATCGCCCGCCTCGTCGACCGCATCGACCTCGAGTCCGACGAGCAGATCCTGCGCACGCAGATCGATCCGCCCGAGGGCCAGAAGCCGCTGTCGGCCCAGCGCAAGCAGAAGGCCATCAAGCGCCTCAAGATCGTCTCGGCCTTCAACCGCCGTGACGATCACGGCCGGCGCGTCAACGACCCCCGGGCCATGATCCTCGACGTCGTCCCGGTGATCCCGCCGGAGCTGCGTCCGATGGTGCAGCTCGACGGCGGCCGGTTCGCCACCTCGGACCTCAACGACCTGTACCGCCGGGTCATCAACCGCAACAACCGCCTCAAGCGCCTCCTCGACCTCGGTGCCCCCGAGATCATCGTGAACAACGAAAAGCGCATGCTCCAGGAGGCTGTCGACGCGCTGTTCGACAACGGTCGTCGTGGTCGCCCGGTCACGGGCCCCGGCAACCGGCCGCTCAAGTCGCTGTCCGACATGCTCAAGGGCAAGCAGGGACGGTTCCGCCAGAACCTGCTCGGCAAGCGCGTCGACTACTCCGGGCGCTCGGTCATCGTCGCCGGCCCCACGCTCAAGTTGCACCAGTGCGGCCTGCCCAAGCTGATGGCCCTCGAGCTGTTCAAGCCCTTCGTCATGAAGAAGCTCGTCGACGAAGAGCTGGCCCAGAACATCAAGTCGGCCAAGCGCATGGTCGAGCGCCGTCGCCCGCAGGTGTGGGACGTGCTCGAGGAGGTCATCAAGGAGCACCCGGTGATGCTGAACCGGGCCCCCACCTTGCACCGCCTCGGCATCCAGGCCTTCGAGCCGGTCCTCGTCGAGGGCAAGGCCATCCAGATCCACCCGCTGGTGTGCCACGCCTTCAACGCCGACTTCGACGGCGACCAGATGGCCGTGCACCTCCCGCTGTCGGCCGAGGCCCAGGCCGAGGCCCGGGTGCTCATGCTGAGCGCCAACAACATCTTGTCGCCGGCCGACGGCCGCTCGTTGGTCACACCCACCCAGGACATGATCATCGGGGCCTACTACCTCACCGAGCAGGTCGAGGGGGCCGCCGGCGAGGGCCGGGTCTTCCGCCGCCTCGAGGAGATCGAGCGGGCCTACGAGGCCGGCGACCTCGCCCTGCACGCCCTCATCGAACTGCGCTCCCCCGAGCACGTCGAGGGCACCGACGACGACGGCCGCCCGCAGTACGTGCGCACCACCGCCGGCCGGGTGTTCTTCGACACCGTGCTGCCGGAGGGGTTCCCCTTCCAGAACCGGCGCATCGACAAGAAGGCCATGGGGGCCATCGTCGACGAGTTGGCGCACAACTACGCCAAGGCCGAGGTCGCCATCGCCCTCGACCGCATGAAGGACCTCTGCTACCGCTACGCCACCAAGTCCGGCCTCACCATCTCCATCGACGACGTCAAGACGCCGACGAACAAGCAGGACATCCTCGACCTGCACGAGAAGGAAGCCGACAAGGTCGAGACCCAGTTCCGACGGGGCATCATCACCGATGGTGAGCGTCGTCAGAAGGAGGTCGAGATCTGGACCACCGCCACCGACGAGGTGAAGGTGGCCATGGAGACGGTGCTCAAGGAAGCCAAGTTCAACCCCATCGAGATGATGGTGGGCTCCGGCGCACGCGGGAACATGATGCAGGTCCGCCAGATCGCCGGCATGCGCGGGTTGGTGGCCAACCCTCGTGGTGACATGATCCCGCGGCCCATCAAGGCGAACTTCCGTGAAGGCCTCTCCATGCTGGAGTACTTCATCGCCACGCCCGGCGCCCGCAAGGGCCTGGTCGACACCGCCCTGCGTACCGCCGACTCGGGCTACCTCACCCGGCGTCTGGTCGACGTGGCCCAGGAGCTCATCATCAACGACGAGGATCCCTTCGCCTCCGGGGCGGCCGTCCGTGGCCTCTGGATCGAGGACGTGGTCCCCGATCGTCCGGGCAAGCGCTCGTGGCTCGAGACCCGTCTGTTCAGCCGCACCCTCGCCGACGACGTCGAGCTCGCCGACGGCACCACGCTGCATCGGGGCACCGTCGTGGCCGACGAGGAGCTCGTCATGCTCCGCGACGACCCTCAGGTGAACCGGGTGCGGGTGCTCTCGCCGCTGACCGACGACTCCGAGCTGGGCATCTCGGCCGCTTCCTACGGCCTGTCGCTGGCCAGCGGCAAGCTCATCGAGCTGGGTGAGGCGGTCGGCGTGATCGCCGCCCAGTCCATCGGCGAGCCCGGCACGCAGCTCACCATGCGGACCTTCCACACCGGCGGCATCGCCTCCGCCGGCGGCGACATCGCCGGTGGTCTGCCCCGTGTCGTCGAGCTCTTCGAAGCTCGTACGCCCAAGGGCAAGGCCACCCTGGCCCGCTCGTCGGGCGTGGTGCGCATCGCCGACGACGAGGGCAAGGGACGGGTCATCACCATCGTCGCCGACGACGGCACCGAGGACACCTACACCGTGCCCGGGCTGTCCCGACTCGAGATCACCGACGGCCAGGAGATCCGGGCCGGCGATGCCATCATCGAAGGCCCCCGCGATCCCAAGGAGCTCATCGAGATCAAGGGCGTCCAGGAGACCCAGCAGTACCTCGTCCGCGAGGTGCAGAAGGTGTACCAGGACCAGGGCGTGCCCATCCACGACAAGCACGTGGAGCTCATCGTGCGCCAGATGACCCGCAAGATCGCCGTGCAGGAACCGGGCGACTCCGAGTTCCTCCCGGGCGAGCGGGTCGACCAGAAGGTGTACCGCGACGTCAACCGGGCGCTCGTGCTCGAGGGCAAGACCCCTGCCGAGGGTCGTCCCGAGATCATGGGCATCACCAAGGCGTCGCTGTCCACCGACTCCTGGCTCTCGGCCGCCTCCTTCCAGGAGACCACCCGGGTGCTCACCGAAGCCGCCATCGAGTCGCGCAGCGATTCCCTCGTCGGCCTCAAGGAGAACATCATCATCGGCAAGCTCATCCCCGCCGGCACGGGGATGCCCGCCTACCGCAACATCGAGGCCTCGGCGCCGGACTACGAACCGATGGAGTTCTACTCGTCGGCTCCCGACGACGAGGGCGACATCGCCGAGTGGCTGGCCAACCGCAGCGGCGTCGAGAACGCCGACATGGTGGCCGGGCAGGGCGACATGGCCGCCGTCGGCGACGACGTCCCCGACGCCAAGGTCATCGAGCTGCCCCGCAACGAAGAATCGGCCGGTTGAACCGGTGCGGGTGAGGGCCCTCGTGGGCCTTCACCCGCCCGGGACCGGCCGCGTCTTGCCGATCTCGTCGACATCCCCCTAGCATTGCCCCTCGGCTCTGTCGCGGATACCGCGGCCGCCGATCTCCGATCTCTCCCCACCTCGACGCTGCGTCGTCGCCGTCGAGGCCCCCGAAGCTGACGTTGCGAACGTAAGAAAGGTCCGTCGTGCCCACCATCCAACAGCTGGTCCGCAAGGGTCGCCAGTCGAAGCCCGCCAAGGGCAAGACCCCGGCGCTGAAGGGTGCCCCCCAGCGGCGCGGCGTGTGCACGCGCGTCTACACCACCACTCCCAAGAAGCCGAACTCGGCGCTGCGCAAGGTGGCCCGTGTGCGCCTCAGCAGCGGCATGGAGGTCACGGCCTACATCCCCGGTGAGGGCCACAACCTCCAGGAGCACTCCATCGTGCTCGTGCGTGGCGGTCGTGTGAAGGACCTCCCCGGCGTTCGCTACAAGATCATCCGCGGCACCCTCGACACCTCCGGTGTGCGGGACCGCAAGCAGGCCCGTAGTCGCTACGGCGCCAAGAAGGAGAGCTGACGTGCCTCGCAAGGGTCCTGCCCCCCGCCGCGAACTCATGCCCGACCCGATCTACCGGTCGGTCGTCGTCACCCAGCTGGTGAACAAGGTCCTCCAGCGGGGCAAGCGCTCCACGGCCGAGAAGATCGTCTACGAGGCCCTCGAGATCATCGAGACCAAGACCGGCGCCGAGCCCATCGCCACGCTCAAGCGGGCGGTCGACGGCGTGAAGCCGCAGCTCGAGGTGCGCAGCCGCCGTGTCGGTGGCGCCACCTACCAGGTCCCCGTCGAGGTCCGTCCCCGTCGCTCGAACACCCTGGCCATCCGCTGGATCGTGGGCTACGCCCGCCAGCGTCGTGAGCACACCATGGCCGAACGCCTCGCCAACGAGCTGCTCGATGCCAGCAACGGTGTCGGCGCGTCGGTGAAGCGACGCGACGACCTGCTCAAGATGGCCGAGTCCAACAAGGCCTTCGCCCACTACCGCTGGTAGGCACCGGCTCCTCGCTGGTGCCTCTCCCATCCGTCGCCCCGCCCCCGGCGGGGTGACGGCGCGGAGGCACCGCCACTCCACTCCCGCTCATCCGCCTCTCTGCCGCCCGCCACACCAACGACACAGGAACGAACACGACGATGGCCGCCCGCCCGCACTCACTCGAGCGAACCCGCAACATCGGCATCATGGCCCACATCGATGCCGGCAAGACCACCACGACCGAGCGGATCCTGTACTACACCGGCAAGAACTACAAGATCGGTGAGGTCCACGACGGTGGCGCCACCATGGACTGGATGGTCCAGGAGCAAGAGCGCGGCATCACCATCACCTCCGCGGCCACGACCTGCTTCTGGGACGACCACCGCATCAACATCATCGACACCCCTGGTCACGTCGACTTCACCGTCGAGGTGGAGCGCTCGCTGCGCGTGCTCGACGGTGCCGTGGCCGTCTTCGACGGGGTGGCCGGCGTGGAGCCCCAGACCGAAACGGTGTGGCGCCAGGCCAACAAGTACAACGTCCCCCGCCTGTGCTTCGTCAACAAGATGGACCGGCTGGGCGCCGACTTCTTCCACGTCCTCGACACCATCAAGGACCGCCTCGACTGCAACACCGCCGTGCTGCAGCTCCCCATCGGGGCCGAGGGGCACTACAAGGGCGTCATCGACCTGGTCACCATGGACGCCATCGTGTGGCTCGACGAGGAGCTCGGGGCCAAGTGGGAGGTCCAGGAGATCCCTTCCGACCTGAAGGACCAGGCCGAGCAGTACCGGGCCGAGCTGCTCGAGACCGTCGCCACGGTCGACGAGGGCCTCATGGAGAAGTTCCTCGGCGACGAGGAGATCGGTCTCGACGAGCTGCGCGCCGCCATCCGCAAGGCCACGCTCGCCGGCGAGATCGTGCCCATCCTCAACGGCACCGCCTTCAAGAACAAGGGCGTGCAGCCGCTCCTCGACGCCATCGTCGCCTACCTGCCCTCGCCGCTCGACCTGCCCCCGGTGTTCGGCACCAACCTCAAGGGCGACACCGACATGGAGCGCCCCTGCAGCGACGATGCACCGTTCTCCGCGCTGGCGTTCAAGATCATGACCGACCCCCACGTCGGCCGCCTCACCTACTTCCGGGTCTACAGCGGGAACCTCGACAAGGGCGGCCAGGTCCTCAACGCCCGCACCCAGAACAAGGAGCGCATCGGTCGTCTCCTCGAGATGCACGCCAACGACCGCCAGGACCTCGATCAGGTCTTCGCCGGCGACATCGTGGCGGGCATCGGCTTCAAGAACACCCGCACCGGTGACACGCTGTGCGACCCGGCCAACCCGATCGTGCTCGAGGCGCTCGAGTTCCCCGAGCCCGTCATCCACGTGGCCGTCGAGCCCACCACCAAGGCCGACCAGGACAAGATGTCCAAGGCCCTCTACGCCCTCTCCGAAGAGGACCCCACCTTCCAGGTGCGCACCGACGACGAGACGGGCCAGACGGTCATCTCCGGCATGGGCGAGCTGCACCTCGAGGTCCTCGTCGACCGCATGCTGCGTGAGTTCAAGGTCGATGCCACCGTCGGCAAGCCCCAGGTGGCCTACCGCGAGACCATCGGCAAGACCATCGAGAACGAGACCTACACCCACAAGAAGCAGACGGGTGGTTCCGGTCAGTACGCCGAGGTCACGATCACGCTCGAGAACACCGGCCCGGGTGGCGGGTACGAGTTCGTCGACAAGATCAGCGGCGGGCGCATCCCCCGTGAGTACATCCCCTCGGTCGACGCCGGCATCCAGCAGGCCATGACCTCCGGTGTGCTCGCCGGCTACCCGACCGTCGACGTGCGGGCGATCCTCACCGACGGCAAGTACCACGACGTCGACTCCTCGGAGATGGCGTTCAAGATCGCCGGGACCATGGCCTTCAAGGAGGCCGCCCGTCGGGCCAAGCCCATCCTGCTCGAGCCCATCATGAACGTCGAGGTCTCCACCCCGGAGGACTACATGGGCGACGTCATGGGCGACCTGTCCTCCCGCCGAGGCAAGCTCGGCGGCATGGAGCAGCGCGGGAACAGCCAGATCATCCGGGCCCAGGTGCCGTTGTCGGAGATGTTCGGTTACGCTACCGACCTCCGTTCGCGCACCCAGGGTCGGGCCACCTACACCATGCAGTTCGACTCCTACCAGCAGATGCCGTCGAACGTGCAGGAAGAGATCGTCACCCGCGTCCGCGGCCAGTGACAGCAAGGCCTGCTCGCAGGCCTCACCCCCTACCAGACCAAGTCGCTCAGGCACGGACAACAAACAGGAGAAACCGCGATGGCGCGTGAGAAGTTCGAGCGGACCAAGCCCCATGCGAATGTGGGCACGATGGGTCACATCGATCATGGGAAGACGACGCTGACGGCGGCGATCTCG
>NZ_JAJQXW010000006.1 GCF_021246445.1 Rhabdothermincola salaria | reverse complement strand
CACCGTGAACACCGGCATGATCATCCAGGGTGCCCCGATCGGGGTCAACACCACCGGCCAGGAAGCCGAAGGACCCCACTGCGTAGGAGCCGGATCCCATTGATGTCGAACCTTCTCGCGACCGTCGTGCTGGCCAACACCCAGCGCACGATCGGCATCATCGTCGCCATCGTCCTCATCGTCGGCTTCGGCATCGGAGTCATCGTCAACATGCGCAAGGGCCGGGCCGAGGTCGGCTCGGAGCTCGAGCTCGCCGCCAACCGCCGTCCCTACATGGACGACGAGGAGCTCGAGACCAAGAAGCTCGATCGCACCCTCGGGCTGGGTCTGGCCACCCTCGCCGTCATCGGTGTCACCCTGCCGCTGTACTGGCTGGCCGAACCCGGTCGCCAGGAGGACGCGGTGGCCAACTTCGAGGAGGTCTTCGTCTCCCGCGGTGAAGACCTCTACGTCAACGGCGCGCAGTGCGCCTCGTGCCACGGCCCCGAAGGTGTGGGGGGCGTGGCCAACTTCACGCTCACGGGCGACAACGGCGACTTCATCGCCAGCGTCAGCTGGAAGGCGCCGTCGCTCGACGACGTGCTGTTCCGCTACACCGCCGAAGAGGTCAAGTCGATCCTGATCTACGGCCGTGCGTTCTCGCCCATGCCGGCGTGGGGAGCCGAGGGCGGAGGTCCGCTCACCGACCAACAGCTCGACAACATCGTCGACTACCTCTTCAGCATCCAGCTCAGCGCCGAGGAGGCCCGCGCCGCCGTCGACGAGCAGATCGAGACGGTCTGCGCCCCCGACGCCGACGGCAATTGCACGACGAACGACCCCGCCAGTCCCGGTGGCAGCGTGCGTTACGAGACCCTCGGTGAGGCCATCTTCAACCTCGGCCTCTACGACGGCTTCGCCGGCGGCTCCTACTCCTGTGGGCGTTGCCACACCAAGGGCTGGTCCTACGGCGAGCCCCAGGTTCCCGGTGGCGGAGCCATGGGCCCCAACCTCACCGGCGGTTCCACCCTGCGCCAGTTCCCCACGGCGCAGAGCCAGATCGACTTCGTCACCAACTACCAGCCGTTTGGTACGGCCTACGGCCAGTTCGGCCTCTCCGAGGGGGCCATGCCCGGCTTCGGGGCCAACCCCAACGCCATCGATCCCGAGACGGCCCGGCTGAGCCCCGACCAGGTGATGCTCACCCAGGAGCAGATCGCGGCCGTCGTCGAATACGAGCGGAGCCTGTGACCCCGATGCTTGCCACCGTCAACCTCTTCGCCGGCCTCGCCTGGGACCCGGGCATCCGTGGCATCCTCATCGTGGTCGTCGGCGTAGGCGTGCTGTGCGGGTCGGTCTACCTGCTGCTCGGCACCAACGTGGGCGCCCGCCTGGGCCTGCTGCTGTCGCTCGCCGGCTTGGCCGGCTGGATGGTCATCCTCACCTTCATCTGGTGGCTGATGCCCCCGGCCATCGGGCCGCGAGGCGAGAACCCGTCGTGGCAAGCCGTCGAGATCTACGTCGACGGCCCGGAGACACCACGCACCGACGCGGCCGAGCAGCTGCCCCAGCCCGAAGACCTGCCCCAGGCCGACCGGATCCTGGCCGAGAACCCCGAGCTCTCCGAGGAGTACCCCAACGGGTTCCTCATCTCGGAGTTGACCACGTCGCATCCCGAGCTCCTCGAGCAGTACCTCGACGAAGAGGCCCTCAACGGCTGGCGCATCATCTCCCCGAGCGCCGCCGGTGAGGCCCAGGCGGCCGCCGAGGTGGCCCTCGTCGACGCCGGCTACTTCGGTGGCCCCACGGAGTTCGAGCGCCTCGACACGTTCTCCTTCGGCGGCAAGCAGACCCGGGCCGAGGCCTGCCCCGACGACGGTGCGCTGTGCCGGGCCTGGTACCGGGTGCGCAAGAGCTTCCAGTTCACCCACCCCACCCACTACGCCATCGTGCAGGTGCAGGCCGTCATCGAGCAGACGCCGGTCGAGGGTGAGGCCCCGCCCCTGCCCGAGGTCGACCCCGACGCGCCGGTCGTCTCGGTCGTCATGGTCCGTGATCTCGGCAGCGTGCGGCTCCTGCCCTTCCTCTACTTCGTGATCTCGACGTCGTTGTTCGTCCTGTTCGCCTGGGTCCTGCACAGCCGTGACAAGACCCTGATGAAGAACAAGGCCGCCGCCGAGGCCGCCTCGAAGGACGCCTGAGCCATGGGCCAGTACCTCCCCATCTTCGCCATGCTGGTGCTGGCCCTGCTGTTCGCCGGGCTCAGCCGAGTGGCGTCGAGGCTGCTGGCTCCCCGTAGCCCGTCGGTGCCCAAGTCGGCGCCCTACGAGTGCGGCATCGTCCCCAGCGTCGACCCGCCGGAGCGCTTCCCGGTGAAGTTCTTCCTCGTGGCCATGATCTTCATCGTCTTCGACATCGAGATCGTGTTCTTGTTCCCGTACGCCGTCGTGTACCGCGAGCTCGGCGGCTACGGCATCGTTGCGATCGTCATCTTCGTGGCCGCCGTCTTCGAGTCGTTCGTCTACCTCATCGGCAACGGCGCCCTCGACTGGGGTCCCATCCAGCGGGTGCGCACGTCACCGCTCGTCTCGCCGGCCCGGTCGATCACCAGCACCATCCGGCGAGTGGGCACCGAGGGCCGCGAGCCCGTCACCAGTGGGGAGGCCGCGTAGATGTCCAACGAGTCCCGCCCCGTAGGGGGCCTGCTCGATGCCGGCCTCGAAGGCCTCGAGCACAACTTCCTCACCGGCCCACTCGAGGAGTTCGTCAAGTGGGCCCGCTCCCGCAGCGTGATGCCGGCCACCTTCGGGCTGGCCTGCTGCGCCATCGAGATGATGGCCGCCGGCGGTCCGCACTACGACATGGCCCGCTACGGCATGGAGGTCTTCCGGGCCTCCCCCCGCCAGGCCGACCTCATGATCGTGGCCGGGCGGGTCTCGCAGAAGATGGCCCCGGTGCTGCGTCAGATCTACGACCAGATGGCCGAGCCCAAGTGGGTCATCTCCATGGGCGTGTGCGCCTCGAGCGGTGGCATGTTCAACAACTACGCCATCGTCCAGGGCGTCGACCAGGTCGTCCCGGTCGACGTCTACGCCCCGGGCTGCCCCCCCACGCCCGAGACCCTCATGCACGCCATCCTCACCTTGCACTCCAAGATCCGTGGCGGTGAGCTCACCCGACGGCCGGGTGAAGGTGCCGGCATCGTGATCGAGCAGCACCAGGGCCCCGCCCCCACGCCCGTCGCGCTCGGACGGAGCTGATCGTGGCGGACGACGAGACCACCGAAGGTCCCGAGGGCGCCGACGAGGCGACCGCGGTCGACGAACCCGAGACGCGCCACGGCGCACCGCTCATCTGGTCGCACGGCCAGGCCGTGCTCCACACCGGTCTCGAGCAGTACCGGCCCCTGATCGAGGCGCTCCACGACGAGGGCTTCCTGGTCTGCATCGACCTCACCGTCGTCGACTACCTCGCCCACCCGGGTCGTGCCCTTGCGCCCGGCATCGACCCCGAGCGCTTCGAGGTCGTGGTCAACCTCTTGAGCCACGCCCGGCGAGAGCGGGTCCGGGTCCGGGTCCAGGTGCCCGAATCCGAACCGGTCGCCCCGTCGCTCTTCGACCTCTACGCCGGCACCGAGGCCATGGAGCGAGAGGCCTACGACATGTTCGGCGTCGCCTTCACCGACCACCCCGACCTCACCCGCATCCTCATGCCGGAGGACTGGGTCGGTCACCCGTTGCGCAAGGACTACGACGCCGGCCGCATCCCCGTGCAGTTCAAAGCTGCACCGGCCAACCGGTGAACCAGGCGGTATCTGCCCGATGAGCACCACCCACGACGCCCCCGCGGCCAACGTCGCCCAGACCTCCGAGGGAGGTCAGGAGATGCAACCTCGCGACGTGCTCGACGCCGCCGAACGGCTGCGCGAGCTCGGCGCCGTCCTGCGTCTGTCCGAGACCGAGGCCGCCGACCTCCAGTCCCAGCCGTCCCCCGACGGCGAGACCATGCTCATCAACATGGGGCCCCAGCACCCCAGCACCCATGGGGTGCTGCGCCTCATGCTCGAGCTGCGCGGCGAGACCGTCCTGCGCTGCAAGCCGATCATCGGCTACCTGCACACGGGCATGGAGCGCACCGGCGAGGAGCTCACCTACCTCCAGGGCCCCACCAACGTCACCCGCATGGACTACGCCGCGCCGTTGTTCACCGAGCTGGCGTTCTCGCTCACCGTCGAGAAGCTCCTCGACATCGAGGTCCCCGAGCGGGCGGTGTGGATCCGAATGCTCATGACCGAGCTGAACCGGATGTCCTCGCACCTGCTGTTCATGGCGACCAACGGCATGGACCTCGGTGCGGTGTCGATGATGCTGTACGGCTGGCGCGAGCGCGAAGAGGCGCTGCGGTTCCTCCAGGAGGTCACCGGCCTGCGGATGAACCACAACTACATCCGCCCCGGCGGCGTGGCCGCCGACCTGCCCGACGGGTGGCACGGCGGCGTGGAGCGCCTGCTCGACCTGCTCCCCGAGCGCCTCGACGAGTACGAGACGCTCATGTCGAACCAGCCGATCTGGCAGGAGCGCCTCCAGGGCATCGGCGTGATCAGTGCGGAGGAGTGCCTCACCCTCGGGGTCACCGGCCCGATCCTGCGCTCCACCGGCTACGCCTGGGACCTGCGCCGCGACCTGCCCTACCTGGCCTACGACCAGGTCGACTTCGACGTCGTCGTCGGCAGCTACGGCGACTGCTTCGACCGCTACGCCATCCGCCTGGCCGAGATCCGCGAGTCGATGAAGATCGTGCGCCAGTGCCTCGAGCGCATGCCCAAGGGCGACTACCGGATCCAGGACAAGAAGGTCACGCCGCCGCCCCGCGCCCGCATCGACGAATCGATGGAGGCGCTCATCCACCACTTCAAGATCTTCACCGAGGGCTTCAAGGTGCCCGAGGGCGAGGCCTACGTCTCCGTGGAGAGCCCGCGTGGCGAGCTCGGCTGCTACATCGTGAGCGACGGCTCCCCGAACCCCTACCGCATGCACGTCCGGGCCCCGAGCTTCGTGAACCTCCAGGCCCTCCCCCACATGATGCACGAGGGCCTGATCGCCGACGGGGTGGCCATCATCTCGTCGGTCGACCCGATCCTCGGCGAGGTCGATCGCTGATGCCGCGCTTCACCCCTGAGAACCTCACCGTCGCCCGCGAGATCGTGGGTCGCTATCCCCGGCCCAAGTCGGCGCTGATCCCGCTGCTGCACCTGGCCCAGGAGCAGGACGGCCACGTCACCGACGAGGCCATGGCCCACATCGCCGAGCTGGTCGGCGTCACATCAGCCGAGGTGCTGGGCACGGCCAGCTTCTACGAGATGTTCAAGTTCGAGCCGGTCGGGCGCTACATGGTGAACATCTGCACCAACATCTCCTGTCAGCTCCTCGGTGGCGAGGAGCTCCTCCACCACGCCGAGCAGCGCCTGGGCATCGTGCCCGGCCAGACCACCTCCGACGGCGTGTTCACCATCGAGGATGTCGAGTGCATCGCGGCCTGCACCGAGGCCCCGTGCCTGCAGGTCAACTACCGGTACTTCCACAAGATCACCCACGACGAGTTCGACCAGCTCGTCGACGACCTCCGCGGCGGCCGGCGCGACGACATCCCGCCCCACGGCACCCTGGCCCGGGTCCGCCAGCACATCCCCGTCGAACGCCGGGCCGGCAACGTCACCCCCGAGGACACCGCCATCCCGGTGTGGATGTCCGCCACCGAGGAGCGCGAAGCCTGATGGCGATCACCGACGCCCCCAAGATCATCACCGGACGGTTCTCCGACCCCGAGAGCCACACCCTGGCCCGCTACGTGGCCACCGGCGGCTACGCCGCCCTGCGCAAGGCCCTCACCATGAGCCCGGCCGAGGTGCACGAAGAGGTCAAGACGGCCAGCCTGCTCGGCCGCGGTGGGGCCGGGTTCCCCGCCGGCGTCAAGTGGGGCCTGACCCCCGCCGACGTGTGGCCCCGCTACCTCGTGGTCAACGGCGACGAGAGCGAGCCCGGCACCTACAAGGACCGCCTCCTCATGGAGCGCGATCCCCACCAGCTCATCGAGGGCGTCCTGCTGGCCTGCTACGCCGTCGGCTGCAGCCAAGCGTTCCTCTACGTGCGCGGCGAGATGGCCCTGGCCCAGGAGCGCATCGCCGCCGCCCTCAACGAGGCGTACACGGCCGGCTACGTGGGCCGCAACATCCTGGGCTCGGACTTCTCCCTCGACGTCGTGCTCACCTGGGGTGCCGGTGCCTACATCGTCGGCGAGGAGACCGCCCTCATCGAGAGCCTCGAGGGCAACCGGGGCATGCCCCGGCTCAAGCCCCCGTTCTTCCCGGCGGCCAAGGGCCTGTACATGCAGCCCACCATCGTCAACAACGTCGAGACGCTGTCGAACCTGCCGTGGATCGTGACCAACGGTGGCCAGGCCTTCGCCGACCTCGGGGCCGAGAACTCCCGCGGCACCCGCGTCTTCGCCGTCTCGGGCCATGTCCGCAACCCCGGCGTGTTCGAGGTCGAGTTCGGCGTCACCACCTTCCGCGACCTGATCTACGCCCCGGTCTACGCCGGGGGCATCCAGGGCGACCACCAGCTCAAGGCGTTCATCCCCGGTGGGGCCTCGGCGCCGTGGTTCTACGAGGAGCACCTCGACCTCCCGCTCGAGAAGGGCACCGTCGACCGCGCCGGCTCGATGCTTGGCTCGGGGGCCATCGTCGTCATGGACGAGACCACCGACGCCGTGAAGGCCTGCCTGCGCGTCGTGCGCTTCTTCGCCCGCGAGTCCTGCGGCAAGTGCACACCGTGCCGCGAGGGCACCACCTGGCTCGAGAACATCCTCCAGCGCATCCACGACGGGTACGGCCGCACCAGCGACCTCGACCTGCTCATGGACGTCTGCGACAACATCTCACCGGGCATCGCCTGGCCGCCCAAGCAGACCACCATCTGCCCGCTCGGCCCGTCCGCGGTCTCGCCCATCGCCTCCGCGCTGCAGCGCTTCCGTCCCGAGTTCGAAGCCGCCATCGCCCGGGCCGAGGAAGCCCGGATGTCGGTGCCCGTCGACTTCCCCAAGGCCGCCGCCCATGCCTGATCCCGAAGCTCCTCCCACCGACGGTGTGGCCGTCGAGATCAACGGCGCCGAGTTCGTGGCCCACAAGGGCGAGCTGTTGATCGAAGCCGCCGAGCGCAGCGGCGTCTACATCCCCCGCTTCTGCTACCACGAGCGCATGCGGCCGGTGGGCATGTGCCGCATGTGCATCGTCGAGGTCGACACCGGCCGAGGGCCGGCCCTGCAGCCCAGCTGCATGCTCGAGTGCACCCCCGGCATGAAGGTCGACACCGAGTCCGACACCGTCAAGAAGGTCCAGGACGGCATCCTCGAGTTCCTCCTGATCAACCACCCCCTCGACTGCCCGGTCTGCGACAAGGGCGGCGAGTGCCCGTTGCAGGACCAGACCATGGCCTACGGCCCGGGGGAGAGCCGCTTCGTCGAGGAGAAGCGCCACAAGGAGAAGCCCATCCCGATCAGCGACCTGGTGCTGCTCGACCGCGAGCGTTGCATCCTGTGCGACCGCTGCACCCGCTTCGCCAAGGAGGTGGCCGGCGACCCGCTGATCCACTTCATCGACCGAGGCAACCAGACCGAGGTCAACACCTTCCCCGACGAGCCCTTCTCGTCGTACTTCAGCGGCAACACCGTGCAGATCTGCCCGGTCGGGGCCCTCACCGCCTCGAGCTACCGCTTCAAGGCCCGCCCGTGGGACCTCGAGGTCACCGAGTCCACCTGCCAGGGCTGCGCGGTCGGCTGCCGCATCGCCATCGACTCCTCCCGCGACCAGGTGCTGCGCTTCAACGGCGTCGACGTCGACCCCGTCAACTGGGGTTGGCTGTGCGACAAGGGCCGGTTCGGCTTCGAGTCCATCGAGGCCGAGGGCCGTCTCACCGATCCGCTCGTCCGCGAGGGCGATGCGCTGCGCCCGGCTCGTTGGGGCGACGCTCTCGGCCGCGCCGCCGATGCCCTGGGTCGGGCCTCCAGCCCCGCCTCCATCGCCGTCATCGGCGGGTCCCAGCTCACCAACGAAGACGCCTACGCCTGGGCCAAGTTGGCCAAGGGCGTGCTCGGCACCGACAACGTCGACGCTCAGCTGGGCGACGGCTTGCCGGCCGAGGCCGCGCTCGGCCTGCCCAAGGCCTCCATCGACCAGGTCTGCACCCCGGGCGGCACGGTCGTGCTGCTGGCGCCCGACCTCAAAGAAGAGCTCCCGGTGCTCTTCCTGCGCCTGCGCCACGCCGTGGTCGAGGATCGCGTCACCCTCGTCGAGCTGGGGGCGCGCAGCAGCGGTCTCAGCGAGCTGGCGTCGTCGTCGCTGCTGTACCGCCCGGGCGACGCCGCCGAGCTGGCGCGTGCGCTCGTCGCCCCCGTTGACGCCACCAAGGAGGTCGCCGGGCTCTCACCGGCGGCCGTCAACGAGGTGCGGGCCCTGCTGGCCGCGGCCGACGGGCCCGTCTCGGTGGTCCTCGGGCGTCCGTCGGTGGCCGAGTCCGCCGACGGCGTGGTCGAGGCCGCCGCCGTCCTGCTCCAGGCTCGTCCCGACACCCGCTTCCTCTCCGCCCTGCGGCGAGGCAACGTGCACGGGGCCCTCGACATGGGCCTGGCCCCCGGGCTGCTGCCCGGCCGGGTCACGCTCGACGACGGGGCCGACTGGTACCGCAACGGCTGGTCCTCGGTGCCCGAAGCCCGGGGCCTCGACACCGCCGGCATCCTCGCCGCCGCCGCTGACGGTCGCATCGATGTCCTCGTGCTCCTCGGCGCCGACCCGGCCGTCGACTTCCCGGACCACGACCTGGCCGAGCGCGGCCTCACCGGTGCTCGCACCGTGATCGCCGTCGACACCTTCCTCACCGAGTCGTCCCGCCGGGCCGACATCGTCCTGGCGGCCGCGGGCTTCGCCGAGAAGGCCGGCACCACCACCAACATCGAGGGTCGCGTGTCCACCCTCTCCCAGCGGGTGACCCCGCCGGGGACGGCCCGTCCCGACTGGATGATCGCCGCCGAGCTGGCGTCGCGCCTCGGCTCCGACCTCGGGTTCGCCTCGGTCGAGTCGGTCTGGGCCGAGATCGAGCGGCTCGCCCCCGCCCACGCCGGCGTGACCCGTGAGCTCGTGGTCTCCGAGGGCGGAGCCGAAGGCATCCTCGTCCCGCTCGCCGCCCACGCCGAGTCGCTCGCCGAGGAGCCTGCCGACGCCGCCGGCGGACCCTCCAGCGCCGAGGCCGACGCCCTGGCCACCCAGGCGGCGGCGTCCGAGGACCAGGCCGAGACCCAGGCCCTCGAGGCCGAGGCCACCGCCGCCGAGGCCGAGGCCACTGCCACCGACCTCGCCGACCACGACGGCGAGCTCGCCGACCAGACCGTGTCGGCCGAGCCCGCCGCCCTCCCTCGTCCGGAGCTGCTGTGCCACGTCCACGTGGCCGCCAGCCCCGCCCCGCCGCTCGACGCCTACAGCCTGCGGCTGGTGGCCACCCGCAAGCTCTACGACCTCGGGACGCAGGTCCAGGCCGCGTCGTCCTTGTCCGGCCTCGCCCCGGGCACCGAGCTGCGGATCAACCCCTACGACTTCGAACGCCTCGGTGTGGCCGACCACGACCGGGTCGTCGTGCGTTCGGCGCGCCACACCGTCACCGTGCCCGTCGCCGCCGATCCCGGCGTGCCCCGCGGGGCCGCAGCGCTGGTCGTGAACCAGCCCGAGGTCCGGGTCACCGACCTCATCGACGCCACGGTGCCGGTCACCGACCTGCGCATCGAGACCGCCCGGTGACGGGTCCGTGGGCACCGGTGGCAGCCGGCCGACGAGCAGAGTTGCGCGACCCCACCTCCGTGCGATGGGCTAGGCCGTCCCCTTGCGGGCGTGGCCTGACCCCGGCCCCCCGCGTCCACCCCGAGACCGACGACGGAGGCAGTTTCGATGCTGGGCGGTGATCCCCTCCTCGCCGGCAACATCGACCTCGCCGTCGTCCTCATCGTGGTGTTGAAGGTCGTCGTCGTCTTCGTGCTGTTGCTGGTCTCGACGATGCTGATGGTGTGGTTCGAGCGCAAGGTGGTCGGCGACCTCCAGAACCGCATCGGCCCCAACCTGGCCGGACCCTTCGGCATCCTCCAGACCCTCGCCGACGGCACCAAGTTCTTCTTCAAGGAAGACCTGATCCCCGACAAGGCCGAGCGACGGGTCTTCATCCTCGCCCCCATGCTGTCGGTGATCCCGGCGTTCCTGTTGTTCGCCATCGTCCCCATCGGGGGCGACTTCACGGGAGGCAACAACGGCACCGTCGAGCTGTTCGGCAAGGAGACCTATCTCCAGCTCGCCGACCCGCCCATCGGCGTCCTCTTCGCGCTGGCCATGTCGTCGGTCGCCGTCTACGGCGTGATGCTCGCCGGCTGGTCCTCGGGCTCCAAGTACCCGTTGCTCGGTTCGGTGCGGGCCTCGGCCCAGATGGTCTCCTACGAGGCTGCGCTCGGGTTGTCGGTCGTGGCCGTGGTGTTGCTGAGCGGCTCGCTCAGCACGCACGACATCGTGCTCAACCAGGCCGGCAGCGGATGGGGCTTCCTGCCCAACTGGAACATCCTGCTCACGGGGCTCGTGCCGTTCGTGGTGTTCCTCGTCGCCAGCCAGGCCGAGCTGAACCGGCCGCCCTTCGATCTCGTCGAGGCCGAGCAGGAGCTCGTCGGTGGCTTCCACACCGAGTACTCCTCGATCCGCTTCGCCCTGTTCTTCCTGGCCGAGTTCATGAACAGCATCACGATGGCCGCCATCATCGTCACGCTCTTCCTCGGCGGTCCCGCCGGCCCCGCCCTCATCGGCCCGGGTTGGCTCTGGGGCATCATCTGGTTCTTCGTGAAGGTCGTCATCTTCCTGTTCGGCTTCGTGTGGGTGCGCGCCACCCTTCCCCGCGTGCGCTACGACCAGCTGATGGACCTGGGCTGGAAGGTCCTCATCCCGCTCTCGCTCGGCTGGGTGCTGGTGCTGGCCGTCATCCAGGTGGCCCTCGACCAGGACTGGAACGCCGGCCTCGTCGTCGGCGGCACGCTGGCGCTGTTCGGCATCGGCTTCGGCCTGCTGAAGCTGGCGTTGTCCACATCCAAGGCCCGCCGACTCGAAGGGGTGGTGGACTAGCCATGGGCTATCTGGGCGGATTCCTCGTCAGCCTGCGCCAGATGGGGCGCAAGCAGCGCGTCACCACCGAGTACCCCAAGGAGAAGGCCCCCAAGCCGATCCGGGTGCACGGTCGCCACGTCCTCAACCGCTACGAGGACGGCATGGAGAAGTGCATCGGGTGCGAGCTCTGTGCCGGCGTGTGCCCGGCGCGCTGCATCTACGTCCGCGGGGCCGACAACCCGCCCGACGATCCCGTGTCGCCGGGCGAGCGCTACGGCTACGTCTACGAGATCAACTACCTGCGCTGCATCCACTGCGACCTGTGCGTCGAGGCCTGCCCCACCGAGGCCATCACCGAGTCGAAGATGTTCGAGTTCTCGTTCACCAACCGGGCCGACGCCATCTACACCAAGGAAGAGCTGGTGGTCGACGACGACGGGCGTCCTCAGCACCTGCCCTGGGAGGACTGGCGACCCGGCGAGGACGAGCACACCTCGGCCTGGATGCGCGCCACCGCGCCGTCCGGCGACGCCCGCTTCGAGGGGTCGGTCGGCTGGTCGGGTGAGCTGGGCTACGGCGTCCGCGCCCCCGAGGACGGCCAGGAGCTCAAGGACCGGGTGACCACACCGGCGGACTTCGTGGACGAGGACGGTCACGACGACCACGGCCACGACGCACCCGGTCACGACGATCACGGGGGGCACTGACTCTTGGAAACCGCCGTCTTCGTCATCTGCGCGGTCGTCGTGTTGGCCGGTGGCCTCGGGGTCATCGTCTCGCGCAACCCCGTGCACTCGGCGCTCAGCCTGGTGGCCTGCCTGTTCGGCATCGCCGTGCTGTTCCTCAACCAGGACGCTCAGCTCCTGGCCGCCGTGCAGGTCATCGTCTACACCGGCGCCATCGTGGTGCTGATCCTGTTCGTGCTCATGCTCCTCGGCGTCGACCAGGAAGAGGACCTCACCACCGAACCCCTGGTGGGCCAGCGGGCGCTGGCGGGCCTGGTCGGGGTGGTCCTCGTCGGGGCGGTGCTCGCGGTGCTGGTCATCAGCGGCTCCGACGCCGTCACCGGGGCCCGGTCGGTCACCGGGGCCCTCGAGGAGGGTGCCGGCAACATCGCCCAGATCGGGCGCCAGCTGTTCACCACCTACGTCTTCCCGCTCGAGATCACCGCCGGGCTGCTCACCATTGCCGTGGTCGGCGCGGTCGTGCTCTCCCGTCGACCCAAGGACGTCGAGCCCATCGGTGAGCCGGCCTCCATGACCGACCAGGGCGACGAGCCGCTCACCGCCCCCGCCGAGGGAGACGAGCACTGATGCGCAACCTCGACATGGCCTACCTGGTGCTGTCGGCCGTGCTGTTCGGGCTCGGTGCGGTCGGACTGCTGGTGCGCCGCAACCCGCTCGTCATGATCATGTGCGTCGAGCTCATGCTCAACGCCGTCAACCTGTCCTTCGTCACGTTCGGCGTCATGCTCGACGACATCACCGGGCAGGTGATCGTCTTCTTCGTGTTGGTGGTCGCCGCCGCCGAGGTCGTCGTCGGGCTGGGGCTGGTCGTGGCCGTCGTCCGGCGCAAGCCCGGTGCCACCGCCGACGACATCAGACTGCTGAGGGGCTGAGGCACCGATGGTCGAACTGCTCTGGCTGATCCCTGCCCTGCCGCTCGCCGGCTTCCTGGTCCTGCTGTTCTTCGGCTCGCGCATCGGTGAGCCCGTCGCCGGCTGGCTGGCCACGGCCGCCGTGGCCGGTTCGTTCGTCACGGCCGTGGTCGTGTTCCTCGGCCTGCGCGACCAGCCCGGCGACCTCTACGAGCTGACTCTCTTCGAGTGGATCCCGGCGGGCACCTTCCAGGTCGACGTGGGCTTCCTGCTCGACCCGCTCTCCATGACGATGGTGCTGTTCGTCACCGGGGTGGCCTCGCTGATCCACCTCTACTCCATCGGCTACATGCACGGTGACAGCCGGTTCCCCCGCTTCTTCACCTACCTGAACCTGTTCGTCTTCTCCATGCTGATGCTGGTGCTGGGCGACAACCTGATCCTCACCTTCCTGGGCTGGGAGGGCGTGGGCGCCTGTTCGTACCTGCTCATCTCGTTCTGGTTCGAGAAGGACGCCAACGCCAGCGCCGGCAAGAAGGCCTTCATCACCAACCGCATCGGCGACTGGGGCTTCATGGTGGCCACGTTCGCCGCCTTCTTCGCCTTCGGCACCGTCAAGTACACCGAGATGCTCCCCGATGCCGCCGGACTGGCCGTCAGCACGGCCACCTTCATCGGGGTGATGCTGTTCATCGGGGCCATCGGCAAGTCGGCCCAGTTCCCGCTCTTCGTGTGGCTCCCCGACGCCATGGCGGGTCCCACCCCCGTCTCGGCGCTCATCCACGCCGCCACCATGGTCACCGCCGGTGTCTACCTGCTGGTGCGGGTCAACCCCATCCTCGCCGCCGCGGCCGACTGGCTCCCCACCCTCATCGCCTGGGTCGGTGTGCTCACCGCCTTGTTGGCCGCCACCATCGCCCTGGCCCAGACCGACATCAAGAAGGTGCTGGCCTACTCCACCGTCAGCCAGCTCGGCTACATGTTCCTGGCCGTGGGCTCGGGTGGGTACTCGGCGGCCATCTTCATGATGATCGCCCACGCGTTCTACAAGGGCCTGCTCTTCCTCGCCGCCGGCTCGGTCATCCACGGCATGCACGAGGAGCAGGACATCCGCCGGATGGGCGCCCTGCGCAAGGTGATGCCCATCACCGGCGGGATGTTCCTCGTCGGCTGGCTCTCCCTCGCCGCCTTCCCGCCCCTGTCGGGCTTCTGGGCCAAGGACGACGTCCTCGCCTTCGCCCTGCACAAGAGCCCGGTCCTCTACGTGCTCGGCCTGCTCGCCGCCCTGCTCACCGCCCTCTACATCACCCGCGAGACCATGATGGTCTTCTTCGGGGAGGCCCGGTGGGGCAAGAGCGTCGACGACGAGCTGGCCGCCCAGGCCGCCCACACCGGCCCCGGTGCCGACGGTGCCGACGGCGAGGTCGTCGTCGGCGAGCAGGGCGAGGCCAACGCCGTGGGGGAGGCCACCGTGGCCACCGAGACGGCCTCGGGCCCCGACCACGCCCACGCCGCGCCCGAGCCGGTCCCGGCCCACGGGGTCACTCCCCACGAGTCGCCCTGGGTCATGACCGTGCCGCTGATGGTGCTGGCGGTGTGCGCCGCCTTCGCCGGCTTGCTCAACCTGCCGTTCAACGACTCGCTGAAGTTCCTCGACCACTGGCTCGAGCCGGTCATCGGTGAGAACCAGGCCCAGTTCGAGACCTCCGGAGTGAAGCTGGCCTTCGAGCTCGGCATCTCGGCGTTCCTGTCGGCCACCGGCATCGCCATCGGTTACTTCACCTACATCCGCCACCGGTTCCCGGCGACCTTCATCGAGCAGAAGCTGTTCCTGCACGGCTGGTACATCGACAGCTCGATCTCGCGCTTCATGGGCGGGCCCGGCCAGCGACTCTTCGAGCTGGCCGCCCTCTTCGACCGGGTGGTGATCGACGGCGCCGTCAATGGCGTCGGGCGGGCCACCCGCGGCGGTGCCGCCCGCCTGCGCACGGTCCAGAACGGCTACGTCCGCGCCTACGCCCTCATGATCGCCGTCGGCGCCGTGGTGGTCGTGGCCTTCGTCCTCACGCAGGTGACCTTCTAGTGCTGAGCGCCTCTCTCTTCGCGGCGGAATCGCCGAGCTTCCCGATCCTCCCGGCCCTCATCCTGGTGCCGTTCGTCGGGGCGCTGGCGATCGCGCTCATCCCCCGATCCCGGCCGGAGCTGCACCGCCAGGTGGCCGTGCTGGCCTCGCTGCTCACCGGCATCCTGGCCGCCGTCGTCGTCGTCCAGTTCGACACCGCCGACCCCGGCTTCCAGTTCACCGTGAGCCAGACCTGGGTCGAGTCCCTCGACATCAAGTTCTTCCTCGGCGTCGACGGCATCTCGCTGTTCCTCGTGGCCCTCACCGGCGTGCTGTTCCCCATCGCGCTGTTCGCGGCCAAGCCCGACCACGACGTCAAGGGCTACTACGGCTGGCTCACCGTGCTCATGGGCGGGTGCATGGGGGCGTTCCTCGCCCTCGACCTGTTCCTGTTCTTCTTGATGTTCGAGATCACCCTGATCCCGCTCTACATGCTCATCGGCAAGTGGGGCCACGGCCGCCGGGTGTACGCCGCCACCAAGTTCTTCTTGTTCACCATGCTGGGCTCGGCCTTCATGCTGGTGTCCATCGTGGCCCTCGCCGTGCTGGCCGGGGCCGGCGACGACGGTGGGGTGAGCTTCGACTTCACCAAGATCATCGCCAGCGACTCGCTGGCCACCAACACCGGACGGTGGCTGTTCCTCGGCATGGCAGTGGCCTTCGCCGTCAAGGTCCCGTCGTTCCCCTTCCACACCTGGCTCCCCGACGCCCACACCGAGGCCCCCACCGCCGGCTCCATCGACCTGGCCGGCATCCTGCTCAAGCTCGGCACGTACGGCTTCCTGCGCTTCGGCCTCGAGCTCTTCCCCGAGGCCACCGTGTGGTTCGCGCCGGTCATGCTCACCCTGGGCGCCATCGGCATCATCTACGGCGGCATCGTCGCCGCCATGCAGAAGAACCTCAAGCGCCTCGTCGCCTACTCGTCGGTGGCCCACATGGGCTTCGCCGTCATGGGGCTGTTCGCCCTCAACGTGGAGGGCATCGAGGGCTCGGTGCTGCAGATGGTCAACCACGGCATCAGCACCGGTGCGCTGTTCATCCTGCTCGGCTTCCTCTACAAGCGCCGCCACACCTACGAGATCGCCAAGCTCAAGGGCATCGCCAAGGTGGCCCCCGTCTACGCGGGCATCTTCACCGTCGTGATGATGTCCTCCATCGGTGTACCGGGCCTCAACGGCTTCGTGGGCGAGTACCTGATCCTGCTCGGCACCTTCATCTCCCACCGCTGGTGGGCCGTGGTGGCCGCCGCCGGCGTCATCGTCGCCGCCCTCTACCTGCTGTGGGCCTACCAGCGGGTCTTCCACGGCGAACCCGACGAGGACAACAAGCTCTTCCCGGACCTCGACCTCAGCGAACGCCTGGTCATGGTCCCGCTGCTGTTCCTGATCGTGTTCCTCGGCGTGTACCCCAAGCCCGTCCTCGACCGCATCGAACCATCGGTGAAGCGGGTCGTGGCCCGCATGGAGGCCGAGGTCCCGGGCTTCACCCAGCCGGTGACCCAGGACGGCCGTGAGCTCGAGATCGTCGTCGAGGGCGACGGCGCCGCCGACGACCACTCCGCCCTCGCCGAGGAGTCGGACCGATGAGCGCACTCGCCACCTTCTTCGCCCAGGCCTCGTCGGTCCCGGGGGACCAGATCGTCGAGGTGCAGGGACCATCCGTCGACTGGCGGGGCCTGTTGCCCCTCATCGTGCTCATGGTGGGCGCCCTGTTGATGCTCACTCTCTCCTCGGTGCTGCGCAGCCGGACCCCCCGCTCCTTCTACGCCATCGCCACCGTCGTCGTGGCGTCCGTGGCGGCCATCGCCACCATCCCCCTATGGGCTCGCGTCCAGGGCTGGGAGAAGGTGCTGTGGTGGGACAACGGCGCCGAGGTCATGGGGCCGTTCAGCACGGTCGGTGGCATGGTGGGCATCGACGGCTTCGGGCTCTTCGTCACCGTCGTCGTGTGCATGGCGGTCATCCTGACGGCCCTGCTGGCCGACGACTACCTGCGCCGCGAAGGCCTCGACGAGGGCCCCGCGCTCTACGTGCTCATGCTGCTCTCGGCCAGCGGCGGCGTCATGATGGCCACGGCCAACGACCTGTTGGTCGTGTTCCTCGGCCTCGAGACGCTCTCCATCGCCGTGTACGTGCTGGCCGCCATGCACCTGCGCCGGGCCCAGTCCCAGGAGTCGGGCCTCAAGTACTTCGTGCTGGGCTCGTTCTCCTCGGCGTTCTTCCTCTACGGCGTCGCCCTGGTCTACGGGGCCACCGGGTCCACCAACCTCATCGCCATCAAGGACTTCATGGCCCAGGTGGTGCCCGCCGAGAACGGGTTGCTCCTGCTCGGCCTGGCCCTGATGCTCGTCGGTCTGGCCTTCAAGGTCTCCGCCGTGCCGTTCCACGCCTGGAGCCCCGACGTCTACGACGGCGCCCCGTCGCCGGTCGTGGCCTTCATGGCCTCGGGCGTCAAGGCGGCGGCCTTCGCCGGGCTGGTGCGGGTGTTCGTCCTCACCTTCGAGAACTACGGCACCACCTGGAAGCCGATCGTCTACGCGCTGGCGATCCTGTCGATGGTGCTGGGCGCCGCCCTCGCCATCGTGCAGAGCAACGTCAAGCGCATGATGGCGTACTCGTCCATCAGCCACGCCGGCTTCATCCTCATGGCGGTCGAGGCCGGCTCGGCCGACGGCACCGCCGCCGTGCTCTTCTACCTGGCCACCTACACCTTCATGGTGGCCGGCTCGTTCGGCGTCATCACGGTCGTCGGCCGTCGAGGCGACGGACGCCACGAGCTCGCCGACTACCGGGGCCTGGCCCGCACCAACCCGCTGCTGGCGGCGGCGTTCACGTTGTTGCTGTTCGCCCAGGCCGGTGTGCCGTTCACCGCCGGGTTCTTCGCCAAGTTCTACGCCGTCACCGCGGCGGTCGACGCCTCGTCGATCCCCTTGGCCCTCGTGGCCATGGTGTCAGCGGTCATCGCCGCCTTCTTGTACCTGCGCATCGTGGTGGCGATGTTCATGTCCGGCGCCGACGACGGCGACGACGGCACCGTGCCCACGCGAGCCCAGCGCCTCCCGATCCCAGCCGGCGCCGGTCTGGCCATCGGCCTCTGCGTCGTCGTCACGGTGCTCTACGGGATCCTGCCCGACGCCCTCGTCCAGCCCGCACGCGAAGGACAACCGGCACTGGTGCAGGTCGACGACACCGACCAGGGCGTCGTCGCTCCCACCGGCCCGTGAGGCCCCGTCGCGCCCCTTCACCGGGCGCGACGGAGCCGTCCCACCCCCTGTGTCGAACCCGCCCGATCCGCCCTCGGCGGGGTGCCTTCGTGGCTCCCCGTCCCGCCTGACCAGAGGATTTCCTGCCATGTGCAGCCGTTCACTAGGCTCAGCCGCCGATGTCTGAGTACTCCGATTTCGTGCGGCAGTACCTGACGGTCGCCATCTTCGCAGGTGTCGGCGTCGGTCTGGCCGCGGGGCTCCTGGGCCTCGGTCGCATCCTGCGACCGACCCGCCCCCAGGAGCAGAAGTACCTGACCTACGAGTCGGGCGTCGACGCCGTGGGCACCGCCTGGTCGCAGAGCCAGATCCGCTACTACGTCTTCGCCCTCATGTTCGTCATCTTCGACGTCGAAGCGGTGTTCATCTTCCCGTGGGCCACCCGTCTCGAGGTCTACGGCTGGTTCGGCCTGGTGGCCATGGGCTCGGTCATCGTGCTGCTCGCCCTGGGCCTGCTCCACGCCTGGCGCAAGGGGGTCATCCGATGGGCCTAGTCGAGAGCGGACGCATGCCGAAGTCCATCGGCAAGCTCCTGAACATGAGCCGCAAGTACTCCATCTGGGCGTACCAGTGGGGTCTGGCGTGCTGCGCCATCGAGATGGGGGCCGCCTTCGCCTCTCCCCGCTACGACGTGATGCGCCTCGGCGTCATCCCGTTCCCGGCCACGCCCCGGCAGGCCGACCTCGTCGTCATCGCCGGCACCGTCACCGACAAGCTCTCGCCGGCCGTGCTGCGCCTCTACGAGCAGATGCCCGACCCCAAGTACGTCATCTCCATGGGATCGTGCGCCAACTGCGGGGGCCCCTACTGGGACAGCTACTCGGTGACCAAGGGCGTCGACCAGATCATCCCCGTCGACGTCTACGTCCCCGGTTGCCCGCCTCGGCCCGAGGCCCTGCTCGAGGGTGTGGTCCTGCTCCAGGAGCGCATCTTGAACGAGGACATGTCCGCTCGTTGGAAGGGTGATCCGATTGTCGTCGGCTGACACGTCCACCGAGACCGAGGCGCCCGAGGAAGAGGCGCCGCTCGTCGACGAGCCCCGTGAGGCCCTCCTGGGCCAGATCACCGCGGCCCTCGGCGACGCCGTCGTCGGCTCCCACATCCGTCCTCTCGACGACCTCTGGGTTCGCGTCGACCGCGACGCCTGGCCCCAGGCCGCGGCCGAGCTCAAGGCCCTGGGCTACGACTTCTTCGACTACCTCTCCGCCATCGACTGGCTGCCCTCGCCCTACGGGCGCGACATGGACGCCCAGGAGGACCTGGCGGTCCACGGCGGCGAGCCCAAGGATCCCGGGCCCCTGCAGCAGGGCTACGCCGGCGGCGACACCCGCTTCCAGGTCATCGGCCGGCTCTACTCCATCGCCGCCGGCATGGGCGTGCACCTCAAGGCCGACATCGCCGACGACGACCTGCGCATCGGCAGCTGGACCCCGCACTTCCGGGGGGCCAACTGGCACGAGCGCGAGTGCTTCGAGATGTTCGGCATCACCTTCGACGGGCACCCCAACCTGATCAAGCTGTACCTCCCGGCCGACTTCCAGGGGCACCCCCTGCGCAAGGACTTCCCGCTGCTGAGCCGCCGGGTGCGTCCGTGGCCGGGCATCGTCGACGTGGAGCCGCTGCCCGGTGAGGGCGACGACGAGGGAGAGGGCGAATGACCGCCATCAGCGAGCGCGACCAGCTCGCCTACATCGCGTCGCAGGCCGCCGACGCCCGCGTCAACGTCGAGCTCGAGACCGAGGGCATGACCCTCAACCTGGGCCCGCAGCACCCGGCCACCCACGGCACCCTGCGCATCGTCGCCAAGCTCGACGGCGAGGAGATCATCACCGCCGAACCGATCCCGGGCTACATGCACCGCGGCTACGAGAAGCTCACCGAGGTCCGCACCTACCCGCAGGTCACGGCCCTCATCAACCGCATCGACTGGCTCGGCAGCTTCGCCAACGAGGTGCCATTCATCCTCGCCGCCGAAAAGCTGATGGAGGTCGAGGCCCCGCCGCAGGCCCAGCACATCCGCACCATCCTCTTCGAGCTGGCCCGCATCGCCAACATCTCGCTGTTCCTCGGCGACTTCGGCCTGCAGCTCGGGGCCATGACGATGGGCTTCTACGCCTTCCGTGACCGCGAGCACGTGCTCAACCAGATCGAGGCGGCCACCGGCGGTCGCTTCCATCCCAACTTCGACCGCATCGGCGGCCTCAAGGACGACCTGCCCAAGGGCTGGATCGCCGAGACCAAGGCCGCCATGGCGCGCCTCCGAGCCTTCTGCGACGAGACCGAGACCCTGATGATGGGCAACGAGATCTTCCAGGCTCGTACCCGCGGCATCGGCATCATCCCCGCCGACATCGCCCTCAGCTACGGGCTCTCCGGCGCCAACCTGCGCGGCTCGGGGGTCGACTGGGACCTGCGGCGCGACGCGTGCCCGCCCGGGCTGGCCTACGACCAGGCCGACTGGAAGGTCTGGACCCACCCCGACGGCGACTGCTACGCCCGCACGTGGGTGCGTCTGCAGGAGACCCGCGAAGCCACCCTCATCGTCGACCAGCTGCTCGACTCGCTGCCCGGCGGTCCGGTCATGGCCAAGGTGCCGCGCATCATCAAGGTGCCCGAGGGCGAAGCGTACGTCGAGACCGAGAACCCCCTCGGCGCCATGGGCTACTACGTCGTCTCCAAGGGTGACCTGGTCCCGTTCCGGGTCAAGATCCGCACGCCTTCGTTCAACAACATCTCCATCGTGCCGTGGGTGGCCCGGGGCGTCTACGTCCCCGACCTCATCTCGATCCTCGGCAGCCTCTACTTCATCCTGGGTGACATCGACCGATGACCCTCCTCCTCGCCGCGTTCGACCCGCCCTACTGGCTGTCGACCGTCATCAAGGTCCTCGTGGTCAGCGCGGTGGTCCCCACCACCGCCCTCATCCTCGGCATGGTCTTCCTCTTCAAGGTCATGAGTTGGATGCAGAGCCGCCTCGGGCCTCAGGAAGCCGGCCCTCGTGGCACCCTGCAGCTGCTCGCCGACGGCGTGAAGTTCCTCCAGAAGGAGGACCTCATGCCCAACGGGGCCGACAAGTTCGTCTTCCGGGCCGCACCGATCGTCGTTCTCGTCTCGACGCTGCTCGTCTACGTGGCCATCCCCGCCTCACCGAACCTCGTCGTCGAAGACCTCGACACCGGCATCTTCTTCGTGCTGGCGGTCTCGTCGCTGTCGGTCATCGGCGTGCTGATGGCCGGTTGGGCCTCGGCCAACAAGTACTCCCTCATCGGTGCGCTCCGTGCCGCCGGGCAGCTCATCGCCTACGAGCTCCCGCTCGTGCTGGCGGTCGTCGGTGTGGTCATCCAGGCCGGCACCCTCAGCCTCAACGGCATCGTGTTCGCCCAGGCCGACGGCGAGATCTTCGGCTGGGGCGGCATCGGCAACCCGTTCATCCTCACCCAGTTCGTCGGGTTCGTGATCTTCCTCGCCGCCGTGCAGGCCGAGCTCACCCAGCCCCCCTTCGACATGCCGGTGGCCGAGTCCGAGATCGTCGGCGGCTACCAGGTCGAGTACTCGGGCTTCCGGTTCCTGTTGTTCTTCCTCGCCGAGTTCGCCACCGCCTTCGCCTTCGCGGCGATCGCATCGGTGCTCTTCCTCGGTGGCTGGGCGGTCCCGTGGCTCTCGACCTCGAGCGACTGGTACTACGTCCTCGGGCCCATCGTGCTGTTCGCCAAGGTGATGCTCGTGTCGTTCATCATCTTCTGGGTCCGCTTCACCTACCCCCGCTTCCGTGAGGACCAGCTGCAGTCCTTCGCCTGGAAGGTGCTGATCCCCATCTCACTCGTGAACATCCTCGTGACCGGCGTGCTCAAGGTGGTGCTCTAGATGCCTCAGGTCCCAGGTCTGATCAAGGGCCTCGGTGTCACGTTCGGTGAGATGGTCAAGACCCTCACCTCGGGCCCCCAGACCACGCTCTACCCCCACGAGAAGGAGCTCCCCGCGCCGCGTGCGCGGGGTGTGATCTCGCTCAAGGAGGAGAACTGCACCGCGTGCATGCTGTGCGCTCGCGAGTGCCCCGACTGGTGCATCTTCATCGAGGCCCACAAGTACCTCGCGCCTCCGCGCCGTGAGGGCGGCAAGCCCCGCCAGAAGAACGCCCTCGACCGCTTCGACATCGACTTCGCCCTGTGCATGTACTGCGGCATCTGCGTCGAGGTCTGCCCCTTCGAGGCCCTCTTCTGGAGCCCCGAGTACGAGTACTCCGAGGTCCGCATCGCCGACCTGCTCCACGACAAGACCCGCTTGGGCCAGTGGATGCAGACCGTCCCGGACTTCCCCGCCTACGAGGCCGGCTCCGAGGCCAAGGTCAAGAAGGTGCCTCGAGACTGATGCTCGCCCTGCTCGTCGCCCAGAACATCGCGTTCTACGTGATCGCCGCCCTGATGGTCTTCGGGGCCATCCGCGTGGTCACCAGCAAGAACATCATGCACGCCGCCCTCTGGCTGGTGCTGGTCCTCGCCGGCGTGGCCGCCCAGTACATCTTGTTGGCCGCCGAGTTCGTGGCCATCACTCAGGTGCTGGTCTACCTCGGCGCCATCATGGTGCTGTTCCTGTTCGGCATCATGCTCACCCGCTCCAAGATCGGCCGCACCGACGACCTCGACAACCCGGGCCCGGCCAAGGCCGTCGCCGCCGGCATCGGGGTCATCCTCGCCGGCCTGCTCGGCTTCGCCCTCTGGGACGGCTTCGAGGACCGAGAGTTCGGCGACATCGCCGTCCAGCGCACCGCCGAGGTCAGCGACTCCATCTTCTCCACCTTCTTGATCCCCTTCTGGGTGATCTCGGTGCTCCTGCTCGTGGCCCTGGTCGGGGCCATCGTCCTGGCAAGGCGGGACTGACCCATGCTCGTCAACCAGTTCCTCTTCCTCGGCGCGATCTTGTTCTGCATCGGCGTCTACGGGGTGCTCGCCCGCCGCAACGGCGTGATGATCCTGATGTCGATCGAGCTCATCCTCAACGCCGTCAACATCAACCTCGTCGCCTTCGGGGCCATGTGGCACGCCGGTGACATCACCAACATGACGGGCCAGGTCTTCGCCCTGTTCGTGATCGCCATCGCCGCCGCCGAGGTCGGCGTCGGCCTGGCCATGGTGATGATGATCTACCGCAACCGACAGAGCATCGACGTCACCGAGCTCGATCTGTTGAAGGGCTGAGCTGACCGTGATCCCCCATCTCCTCGACCAGGTCTGGATCCTCCCCGCCCTCATGGCGGTGTCGTTCGTGGCCATCTTGTTCTTCGGCAAGCGTCTGGGCACCAGGGCCACTGCCGGCATCGGCATCGCCTCGGTCTCCGTCTGCCTGCTGCTGTCGCTCGTCGTGGCCGGCCAGTGGATCCAGCGGGTCGACGACCCGCCGACCTCGGTGCCCTCCTCGGAGCTGCAGGGCGTGGAGCTGCCTCCGCCAGCGGAGGCCGGCGCCGAGGGCCACTCCGCCGCGGTCGTCACGCCCATCGGCCCCGGCACCGGTGAGAGCGCCGCCGGCGAGCTCGCCGCCGCCGCCGGGGAGGGCAAGGCCGAGGCCGCCGTCACTCCGGTGGTCGCCGAGGTCACGTGGTTCCAGATCGGAGGCATCGAGTTCAAGGCCGGCACCCTGGTCGACGGGCTCACCGCCATGATGCTGGTGACGGTGACCATCATCTCGTTGCTGGTGCACATCTACTCCACCGAGTACCTGCGCGGCGATCGGCGCTTCACCCACTACTACGCCTTCCTGTCGCTGTTCACCGCGTCGATGCTGCTCTACGTCATCAGCTCGAACACGCTGCAGATGCTGGTGGGCTGGGAGCTCGTCGGTCTCTGCTCGTTCGCCCTCATCGGGCACTGGTGGGAGGAGAAGAAGAACTCCGACGCCGCCCTCAAGGCCTTCCTCACCAACCGTGTCGGCGACATGGGCCTCATCATCGGCGTCACCATCACCTTCTTCGCCGCCGGGGCCACCAGCTTCGGGGTGCTGCACATCAACGAGTACGCCCTCTCGCCGGGGGCCAACACCACCCTGCTGCTCGTGGGTGCGCTGTGCCTGTTCGCCGGTGTCACCTCGAAGTCGGGCCAGTTCCCGCTGCACACCTGGCTGCCCGATGCCATGGCCGGGCCCACCCCGGTGTCTGCGCTCATCCACGCCGCCACCATGGTGGTCGCCGGCGTCTACCTCATCGCCCGCCTGTACCCGGTGTTCTGGTCGGGTCTGGCCATCGGATCGAGCTCGTTCCACTACGTGGCCCTCATCGGTGGGCTCACCACCATCATCGGCGGCGTCCTCGCCTTCGTGCAGTACGACATCAAGAAGGTCCTGGCCTACTCGACCATCTCCCAGCTGGGCTACATGGTCATGGCCCTCGGGGTGGGGGCGTGGACGGCCGGCGTGTTCCACCTCTTCACCCACGCCTTCTTCAAGGCCTGCCTCTTCCTCGGTGCCGGCTCGGTCAGCCATGCGGCCCACCACACGTTCGACATGCGTGAGATGGGTGGCCTGCGCAAGTACATGAAGACCACTCACATCACGTTCTTGTTGGCCACGCTGGCCCTCGCCGGCATCATCCCCTTCGCCGGGTTCTGGTCCAAGGACGAGATCCTCGCCGGCGCCGCGGTCGGGCAGGAGCAGGCCTACACCTTCATGCTCGTCATGGGCTTCATCACGGCCTTCATGACGGCGGCCTACATGGGCCGGGCCTACTGGATGACCTTCTGGGGCGAGTACCGGGGCCACGGCACGCCTCACGAGTCGCCGAGGGTCATGACCGTGCCGCTCGTCATCCTGGCCATCGCCTCGGTGACCTTCGGGTTCTTCAACTTCCCGGCGAACTTCTTCGGCCTCGAGCTCCCCAGCGCGTTCGTCCACCCCTTCGAGGACTACGTCGAGCCGAACTTCGTCTTCCCCGCGGTGGCGCACTCGGGCTTCGTGCCCTGGGTGGCGCTGCTGTCCACCGTGCTGGCGGTCGCCGGGCTCTTCGCGGCCTACGCGTACTACGAGAAGAACCTGGGCCCGCACGGCCTCATGGCCCGCAGTCGCCTGGCCCGGGGCGGCTACACCATCCTCGAGAACAAGTACTACCTCGACCACCTCTACACCGACATCATCGCGGCCAACACCAAGGGCCCCCTGGCCCGGGCCGCGAACTGGTTCAACCAGAACGTCATCGACGGCATCGTCGATGGCACCGCGACGGTCTTCCGGAAGGCCTCCGGCGTCGTCTACCGCGGCGTCGACCAGTTCGTGGTCGATGGCCTCGTGAACGGTTCGGGTACGGCCTCCGAGGCCTCCGGCCAGCTCCTGCGTCGTCTGCAGACCGGCAAGGTCCAGCAGTACGGCGCCATCCTCTTCGCCGCTGCCACGGTCTTGGCCGGCGTCTTCGTCTTCGTCCTCTAGGAACCCAGGAAAGCCACTGATGAAAGACTTCCTGAACGGTTGGGGCCTCAGCCTGGCGGTGTTCTTGCCGCTGGTCGGTGCGGCCGTGGTGATGCTCATCCCCAAGAAGGACGAGTACCTCATCAAGGTCACCGCCCTCGTCACCTCCCTCGCGGTGGCGTTGGTCGGTGTGCTGCTGTTCACCAACTTCGACTACGACGACGCGGGAGCGCTGCAGTTCTTCGTCGACAAGGCGTGGATCCCGGTGATCAACAGCCGCTACATCGTCGGCATGGACGGCATCTCGCTGCCGCTCATCGCCCTCACGATGCTGGTGGTGCCGTTGTGCATCGTGTACTCGTGGAACCACTTCCCGGAGCCGCACAACCCCAAGGCGTTCCTGGCACTGATCCTCATCCTCGAGACGGGCATGATCGGCACGTTCGCCGCCCAGGACCTCATCTTGTTCTTCGTGTTCTTCGAGGTCGTGCTGCTGCCGATGTACTTCATGATCGGCGTGTGGGGCGGCGAGAAGCGCCGCTACGCGTCGATGAAGTTCTTCCTCTACACGCTGTTCGGCTCGGCGCTCATGATCGTCAGCTTCATGGCGCTGTACTTCCTCTCCGACGAGATCATGGTCGACGGCGTCATGCGCCACACCTTCGACATGACCCAGCTGCCGGCCGCCGCCGAGGGCATCTCCATCGGTGCGGCCCTGTGGATCTTCGGTGGCATGTTCATGGGCTTCGGCATCAAGGTGCCCATGTTCCCGTTCCACTCGTGGCTGCCCGACGCCCACACCCAGGCCCCCACGGTGGGCTCGGTGATCCTGGCCGCGGTGCTGCTGAAGCTCGGCACGTACGGGTTCGTGCGCATCTCGCTGCCGATCCTGCCCGAAGCGGCCGAACGGTGGGCGCCCTTCATCGGGTTGCTGGCCGTCATCGGCATCATCTACGGGGCGCTGTGCTGTCTGGCCCAGACCGACATGAAGCGCCTCATCGCCTTCTCGTCCGTGGCCCACATGGGCTTCGTGATGCTCGGCATCGCCACCCTCACCGACTTCGGCATCAACGCGGCCATCTTCGGCATGGTCGCCCACGGCCTCATCACCGGGATGCTCTTCTTCGTGGCCGGCTCCACCAAGGAGCGCTACCACACCCTCGAGATCGGGCGTCTCGGCGGGATGCTCAAGCAGGCTCCCCGCATGGGCTGGATCCTGGGCTTCTCCGCCATGGCCTCGCTCGGTCTGCCCGGCCTGGCCGGCTTCTGGGGCGAGTTCCCGGCGATCCTCTCGGCCTACAACCCCGGCGGCGACCTGAACGAGGCGCTGTTCCGGGTCTACATGGTCGTCGCCGCCCTCGGCACGGTGCTCGCCGCCGCCTACCTGCTCTGGCTCTACCAGCGGGTGGCGTTCGGCGAACCCACCGAGGAATTCGCCGACGACCCCCACATCACCGACGTGCAGCCCGCCGAGTGGGTGGCCTGGACGCCGATGCTGGCCCTGATCGTCGTGCTCGGCATCTACCCGAACCTGCTGTTCAAGGTCACCGACCCCGCCGTCGTCAACACCGTCGCCGCCTTCGGCAACGCAGGGAGCTGATCGGTGCTCGCCCAGTTGGCCGCCTTCGCCTGGGAGACCCCCCAGCTCGACCTCCACGCCCTCGCGCCCGAGCTGATCGTGGTCGGCGTGCTGTCGCTGGTCCTCATCGTCGATGCCTTCACCGACGAGAGCGGTCGGTGGCTGTCGTCGACGATCGCCGGCATCGGCCTGCTCGTGGCGGCCATCCCGCTGGTCACCCTGGCCATGGACGGCACCGACCGGGTGATGTTCGGCGGCGCCTACGTCGTCGACGACTTCGCCTTGGTGCTCAAGGCCCTGTTCCTCGCCTCGGCCTACGTGGTCGTGCTGTTGTCCACCAACTACATCGCCGAGGGCGACTACTGGGAGGGCGAGTACTACCAGGTGCTGCTCGGCTCGGTGGTGGGCATGCTCGTCATGGCCTCGTCCCGCGACCTCGTGACCATGTTCGTGGCCCTCGAGATGCTGTCCATCCCCGCCTACACGCTGGCCGCCTGGCGCAAGCGCGACAGCAAGGGCAACGAGGCGGGTCTCAAGTACTACCTGATGGGCGTCTTCGCCTCGGCCATCTTGCTCTACGGCATGTCGTTGCTGTTCGGGCTCACCGGCACCACCGTCCTCGCCGAGATCGGAGAAGTGGTCGGAGGGGCCGCCGACACCCAGCCGATCGTCACCCTGGCCATCGTGTTCGTGATCATCGGCTTCGCCTTCAAGGTGTCCGCCGTGCCGTTCCACACGTGGGCCCCCGACACCTACGAGGGTGCGCCCACGCCCATCACCGCCTTCTTGGCGGTGGCCTCCAAAGCCGCCGGCTTCGTCGCCCTGTTGCAGCTGGTCTTCATCGCCCTCTACGGCCGTGAGGACGTCTACGGGCCCCTCATCTGGGTGCTCGCCGCCGTCACCATGACCGTGGGCAACCTCATCGCCCTGCGCCAGACCAACGTGGTGCGCATGCTCGCCTACTCGGGCATCGCCCAGGCCGGCTACATCCTCGCCCCGCTGGCCATCGCCGGCACGGGTGGCGACGTGGGCCTCACCTCGCTGCAGGCGATCGTGGTCTACCTGCTCATCTACGCGGCTATGAACCTCGGTGCCTTCGCCGTGGTCATCGCGGTGGCCCGCAAGACCCGTTCGGCGGAGCTGAGCAGCTTCGGCGGGCTGTTCTCCTACGCCCCCGCTCTCACGGTGTGCATGACGCTCTTCCTCTTCGCCCTGGCCGGCATCCCGCCGGCGGCGGGGTGGTTCGGCAAGCTCGAGATCTTCCGGGCCCTGGCCAGCGCGGGCAACTTCTCGGGCTACTCGCTCGCCGTGCTCGTGGCCGTGAACTCCGTGGTCGCCTTCGCCTACTACGGCCGCCTCATGCGGGTCATGTGGATGGACGACGCGCCCGACGGCGACGTCACGCCCATCCGGGTGCCGCCGTCGTTGGTGGCCGCCGTCAGCATCACCGCGGTGCTCACCCTGGCCGTGGGCGTCTTCCCCCGGGCCTTCACCCACTTCACCGAGTCCGTCACCCTCCTCGGCCTCGGCGGCTGACCGCCGGGGGAGGCCGCCATGGCATCCCCGCCCGGCCCGGGGGACGAGTCCCTCCACGACCGTCTGCTGGCTCGCATCGACGCCGACGGCCCTCTGGCCTTCTCGTCGTTCATGGAGGCCGCCCTGTACGACCCCCGCGAAGGGTTCTACGCCGGGGGTGGCCGGGCCGGCCGCCGGGGCGACTTCCTCACCAGCCCCGAGGTCGGCCCGCTGTTCGGTGCCGTGCTGGCCCGGGTGCTCGACGCCTCCTGGGACGAGCTCGGGCGTCCCGACCCCTTCGTCGTCATCGAGGGTGGCGCCGGACCCGGCACGCTGGCCCGCACCGTGCTGGCCGCCGGTCCTCGCTGCGCCGAGGCACTGGTCCACGTCCTGGTCGAGACATCGGCCGCGCAGCGCGCCGCTCATGGCGCGCACCAGCCAGCCTGGGTGGGGGAGCGCGCCGGTGGCGACCTCACGGCCGTGGTCACCGCCCCCCGGGCCGGGCGCGGGCCGGCTGTCGTGTCGGCCGCGGACCTCCCCGATGCCACCGTCCGAGGGGTGGTGGTGGCCAACGAGCTGCTCGACAACCTCCCGTTCGATCCGGTGGCCCGGGCGACCGGCGGTGGCGTCGAGGAGCTGCGCGTGGTCCGCGGCGGCGACGCCGCGTTCGCGCCGGTGATCGTGCCCCGCGGGCCCACCTCCGCCGACGACGTGGTGCTCGGGGCGTTGCCGGCGGGGGTGTGGGTGCCCCACCAGGCGGCGGCCGCGGCATGGGTGGGCCGGGCCCGGGACCGCCTGGCGGAGGGGCAGGTGCTCGTGGTCGACTACGGCGCCTCCGATGCCGACCTGGCCGAGCGGCCCCCCTTGGCCTGGTTGCGCACCTTCCGAGGCCACGAACGGGGCGGGCACCCCCTCGACGACCCCGGCACCCAGGACATCACCGCCGACGTCGCGGTCGACCAGCTCCTGCGGGGGTGCCCGGGAGGGACGGTGAGCACGCAGGCCGACTTCCTGCTCGCCAACGGCATCGACGACCTCGTCGAAGAAGGGCGACGGATCTGGCGCGAGCGCGCCCACCTGGGCGACCTCGAGGCCCTGCGAGGCCGCAGCCGGGTGAGCGAGGCCGAGGCGTTGCTCGACCCCTCCGGGCTCGGCGGCTTCGTGGTCGTGCGATGGGACGTCGGAGCCGGCGCGCCCGAGCGGTGATGGCGGCGTCGCCCGATCGGTAGTGTCGGCCCCCTGGGGACCGCGACCACGGGGAAGGGGCAACGCCGATGAGCGAGCCGACGATCGAGGACTACTTCGTCGAAGACCGGACCTTCCCGCCGCCCCCGGCCTTCGTGGCCGACGCGCTGGTGACCGACGACTCGCTGTACCGCGAGGCCGACGCCGACCCCGAGGCCTTCTGGGCCCGCCAGGCCCGCGAGCTGCTCACCTGGTCCACCGACTTCCACACCGTGCTCGAATGGGACCTCCCCGACGCCAAGTGGTTCGTCGGCGGCGAGCTCAACGTCTCGGCCAACTGCCTCGACCGCCACGTCGACGCCGGGCTGGGGCAGAGAGTCGCCTACCACTGGGAGGGTGAACCGGGCGACACCCGCACGATCACCTACGCCGACCTGCTCGACGAGGTCCAGCGCGTCGCCAACGTGCTGCGCGACCTGGGGGTCGACAAGGGCGACCGGGTCGCCATCTACATGCCCATGATCCCGGAGCTGCCGGCGGCGATGCTGGCCTGCACCCGCATCGGCGCCGCCCACTCGGTGATCTTCGGGGGCTTCTCACCCGACTCCATCGTCGACCGGGTCAACGACGGCGGCTGCAAGGTCGTGATCACCGCCGACGGGGGCTACCGACGAGGGGCCGCCTCCCCGCTCAAGCCCAACGTCGACGCCGCGCTCGAGCACTGCCCCACGGTCACCGACGTCGTGGTCGTGCGCCGCACGGGCACCGACGTCGACATGGTCGCCGGTCGCGACCACTGGTGGCACGAGGTCGTGCCCGCCGCCGAACCCACCTGCGCACCGGTGCCGGTGGGCAGCGAGGACCTGCTCTACCTGCTCTACACCTCGGGCACCACCGCCAAGCCCAAGGGCATCATGCACACCACCGGCGGCTACCTCACCCAGGCCGCCTTCACCCACAAGGTCGTCTTCGACCTGAAGCCCGAGGACGACGTCTACTGGTGCTCGGCCGACATCGGATGGGTCACCGGGCACAGCTACATCGTCTACGGCCCGCTGGCCAACGCGGCCACGTCCGTGCTCTACGAGGGCACCCCCGACACGCCGGGCCGCGACCGGCTCTGGGCCATCGTCGCCAAGTACGGGGTCACCCAGCTCTACACGGCGCCCACCGCCATCCGCATGTTCATGAAGTGGGGCGAGCAGGAGCCCGCCCAGCACGACCTGAGCTCGCTGCGGGTGCTCGGCACCGTGGGCGAACCCATCAACCCCGAAGCCTGGATGTGGTATCACGCCAACATCGGAGGGGGCCGGTGCCCCATCGTCGACACCTGGTGGCAGACCGAGACCGGCGGCCACATGATCACCCCGCTCCCGGGCGTCACCACCCTCAAGCCGGGCTCGGCCACCCGCCCCCTGCCCGGGGTGAGCCTCCAGGTCGTCGACGACGTCGGCGAGCCCATCGAACGGGGCGGCGGCTACCTCACCATCGACAAGCCCTGGCCGGGCATGCTGCGCGGCATCTGGGGCGACCCGCAGCGCTACCGTGACACCTACTGGTCGCGGTTCCCGGGCCGCTACTTCGCCGGCGACGGCTGCAAGATCGACGACGACGGCTACTTCTGGCTGCTCGGCCGCGTCGACGACGTCATGAACGTGTCCGGGCACCGGGTCTCCACCACCGAGGTCGAGAGCGCCCTCGTCGACCACGACGCCGTGGCCGAGGCCGCGGTCGTGGGGGCCACCGACGACGTCACCGGCCAGGCCATCGTGGCCTACGTCATCCTGCGGGGCTGGGCCGAGGAGAACCCCGAGATGGTCGAGGACATCCGCCAGCACGTGGCCGTCAAGATCGGACCCACCGCCCGACCCAAGCGGGTCATCGTGGTGCCCGACCTGCCCAAGACCCGCAGCGGCAAGATCATGCGCCGGCTCCTGCGCGACGTGGCCGAGGGCCGTGACCTGGGCGACGTCACCACCCTCGCCGACGCCTCCGTGGTCGACGCCATCCGCACCGCCGCCGGGTGACCCGCCAGCGGGGCATCATGGCGGGGTGACGATGCCTCTCCCCGACAACTGGCAGTGGCGCGACGGGCCGGTCGAGCCGGGCCCCGCCGTGGTGTTCGACATGGACGGGGTGCTCTCCGACGCCTCCCGCCGCCAGCACTACCTCGACCATCCCTACCGGGACTGGGAGGCCTTCTTCGCGGCCTGCGGCGACGACGAGCTCATCGCCGAGGTCGCCCGCCTCCTCGACGTGCTCGACGATGACCTGCACATCGTCTTGCTCACCGCCCGGCCGGCCCGGGTGCGCCCCCAGACCCTCGGCTGGCTCGACCGCTACGGGCTGCGCTGGGACCTGCTGGTGATGCGCGACTGGCACGACCACGGCTCGAGCCGCGGCTACAAGCAGCGCACCGTCGGGGAGCTCCGCGACTACGGCCTCGACCTGCGCCTGGCCTTCGAGGACGACCGCCGCAACGTCCACATGTTCCACACCGAGGGCATCCCCTGCGTCTACATCCACTCCGGCTACTACGACTAGCTCCGGGTCGGCAAGCCTCCCCTCCGCCGCCTGCGGCGACCGTTCACGCAGGCTGAGGCTCCTTGCTGCGCGGCGTCGCCTGTGACATCTGCTTCGGGTCGGCAAGCCGTGACACTTCGTTCGGGTCGGCAAGCCTCCCCTCACCGCCTCTGACACTCAGCTCGGGTCGCAGGCTCCCCTCGCCGGCTTCGCCGAAACGCGTGCCGTGGCTGAGCCTCCTTGCTGCGCGGCGTCGGCTGTTGCGAGTCGGCTGACGGTCGCGGTCAGGTGGCGGCGGGCAAGCGCAGCGTCGCCGCCACACCGCGGCGCTCCGCGCCGCCATGGTCCCGGCCAGCGAGGCGCCCACATCGCGTCCCGACGAGTTCGCGAGGAAGGCTCCATGGACCCGGGTCCGAGCGGGTCCCGGGGGGTGGCCCGGGCCACGGTTCTGACGCGCGCACAGGAGCGAGTGCGGCTCGGTGGCCGCCACATGAGATCGACGAGGAGCTCGTCGACCTACGCCAGAGCTCCACGAAGCTGCCGCTCTGAGCGACTGAGCACGTCAGGTTCTGGGCCGGGACAGGACCCGCCGGGACCCCGAGTCCCGAAGTCGGGTCCCGACGCCCGACCGGTCCGGGCGCCAGGGTTGGGTCAGTCGCGGAAGTTCTCGAACTGGAGGGGGATGCCGAGGTCCTTCTCCTTGAGCGCAGCGATCACGGCCTGGAGGTCGTCGCGCTTCTTGCCGGTGACGCGCACCTGGTCGCCCTGGGTCTGGGACTGGACGCCCTTGAGGCCGAGGCCCTTGATGGCCTTGTTCAGCTCCTTGGCCTTCTCCGAGGAGATGCCGGCGCTCAGCGTGGACACCTGGCGGACGGTGCCGCCGGCGGCATCCTCGACCTTGCCGTGCTCGATCCCCTTCAGGGAGACCTTGCGCTTCACGAGCTTCTCCTCGAGCACTTGGCGGATGGCGTTGAGCCGGTCCTCGGTGACCGAGCGCATCTCGATCCCGGAGTCATCGAGGACGATGCTGGAGTCGGTGTTCTTGAAGTCGAACCGGTTGGCGATCTCGCGGGCGGCCTGATCGACCGCGTTGCGGACCTCCTGGGTGTCGACCTCGGAGACGATGTCGAAGCTGGGCATGGGTGATGTCTACCGCGATGGCGCCGCCGCGATCGACCGCACGCGGCTCGGCCGCCCCGGAGGGCGGCCGAGCTCGGATGCTGCGGTGCGGCCCGACGCCGAGGCGTCGCGCTGCGGTGGGCCGGGGTGGATTCGAACCACCGTAGGCAGAACCGACGGGTTTACAGCCCGTTCCCTTTGGCCACTCGGGCACCGACCCAGGGGAGACTCACTGTAGCGACACCACCACCGGCCACGGAAAACGAGCAGCGGGGCCGGGCCGGTCGCCCGGCCAGCGCGTGCTCACAGCATGCGTTGCATGACGACGACGTCGAGCCACTTGCCGAACTTGCGTCCGACCTCGCGCTCCACGCCGACGACGCCGAACCCGACCGATCGGTGCAGCCCGATCGAGGCCTGGTGGTGGCCCACCACGCGGGCCATGATCGTGTGGAACCCCTGGCGGGAGGCCACCTCCACGATCTCGCCGAGCAACGCCTTGCCGAGGCCCTTGCCCCGTTGGTCGTGGCGGATGTAGATCGACTCCTCGACGGTGGTGCTGTAGGCGGGCCGGTCCCGGTAGGGCGACAGGGAGGCGAAGCCCACCACCTCGCCCTCGTCCTCGGCCACCAGCACGGCGAACGCTCCGGAGCGGGCGTCGAGCCACGCCCGTTGCTCCTCCAGGGACCGGGGGCGCAGGTCGAAGGTGACCGTGGAGCCGGTGACCTCCGCGTTGTAGATGGTCCGGATGGCCTCGGCGTCGGCGGGGCGGGCGAGGCGCAACAGCACGGCGTTCACCGTACCGGCGCGTGCTCCACCAGCTCGACATCTCCCGTGAGGCGCTCGACCCGGGCCCAGGTGGTGACCTCGGCGTCGTCGGTCAGCAGGATCACCTGACGCTGTCGGGCGCACTCCACCAGCGCCTCGAGCAGCGGTGGCTTGGCGCCGGGATCCACCTCGATGAAGGGATCGTCGCAGACGAGGGGAACGGACTCCCCGCCGCTGGGGCGGACGGCGAGGCGCACTCGTAGCCGGTCGAGCCGGTCGCGCGCGGTCTCGTCGCCGGGCATGACCGCGGGAGAGGGAGCCCCGGCGCGGGCCGCGTCCCGCAGGCGCTGGGCGGTCCCCAGGATCTCTCGGCGGTGCTGGTCGGCCCACTCGACGTCGGTGTCGCCGGCGAGCAGGCGCCATTCCTGGAGGGCGGCCCGGTGGGCGCCGACGAGTTGGCCGAGCCGGCGTCGGTGGGCCTCGGTGCCGAGGGCCCGGTCGACCCGGGCCAGCTGGAAGGCGAGGTAGGACGTGGCCCCGGCCTCCTCGAGGGCAGCTGACTCCTCGCGCCGGGCGGCCTCGACGACACGCCACTCGTGGGCCGACCAGGCGGTCATGGCCGCTGCCGCGCCGAGGAAGGGGATCGCCGCCGCCCATCCGGCGGCGACGGCCACGGGCGCAGCCATCAGCCCGGCGTTGGCACCGAACAGCAGCCACACCCTCTGGGCCCGCTCGTGCTCGGCCTGGGCCGCCTCGAAGGCCCGGTGGCGGCGGTCGATCTCCTCCACGAGGACGCTGTCGAGCTCCTCGGGCTCACCCCCGAGCTGGCTGAGTTGCGCGGCCCGTTCGGCGACCTTGTCGGCCACGTCCCAGAGCCGGTGCTGGTCGACGTGGGCCAGCTCGAGGATCCGCTGCTCGACCACCGATCGGGTCTCCAGGTCGCGCGGTCCCATCAGCACCACGGCGGGGGCCTCGGTGGGGCCGACACCGAAGTGGGCGAGCAGGTCGGGCGGCCCGCCGTCGGGTGCGACGTCGCCGGTGATGTCACGCGCCGAGTCCACGTCGACGACCCGGACCGGTGACGAGGGCGGTCGGAAGACCGCCAGGTGGTGCCCGTCGTCGGTGAGCACCTCGGCGTGCAGGCCCGGCCGCCCGGTGCCCAGCGTCGAGACGATGGCGCGGCCGAGGCTGCGCCGGGCCACCCGGTCGAGTCCGCTCACCACGGTCAGCCCGGGGTGCATGTCCAGGTGGAAGCGGCGCCCGTCTGCTTCGATGACGACCCGGGTCAGCCTCACCCGGGCAGCATCGACACGGCACGCCGCCGCCTTGAGCGGAGCCGAGTTGGGAACCCGGGACGGGGCATGGCATAGTGGCGACCTTGTGCGCGGCACCTCGTGCCGAGCGCGCCCCCTTAGCTCAGTCGGCAGAGCGTTTCCATGGTAAGGAAAAGGTCGACAGTTCGATTCTGTCAGGGGGCTCTCTCCGGCCCGGGTCTCCCGGGTCGGCGGCCTGTCGGCGTAGCTCAGACGGTTAGAGCACTCGGCTCATAATCGAGTGGTCGTCGGTTCGAGTCCGACCGCCGACACCATCGAAGCACCCTCGTCCGATCTGCGGGCGAGTCCCCATCCCACCCCCGAAAGGCACCCAGGAGATCCCCCATGGCGCGTGAGAAGTTCGAGCGGACCAAGCCCCATGCGAATGTGGGCACGATGGGTCACATCGATCATGGGAAGACGACGCTGACGGCGGCGATCTCG
>NZ_JAJQXW010000005.1 GCF_021246445.1 Rhabdothermincola salaria | reverse complement strand
CACCGTGAACACCGGCATGATCATCCAGGGTGCCCCGATCGGGGTCAACACCACCGGCCAGGAAGCCGAAGGACCCCACTGCGTAGGAGCCGGATCCCACTGATCCTCGGGGTGGGCCCCGTGCCCACCCCTTCTCCTCACCGACCCGTGGGGCGCACCGGCGGCTGGATCAGCGGGCCGGTTGCGGGTGGAAGGGGTTGCCCAGCGCCTCCGACACGCCCACGAACACGCGGGTGGCGGGGTTCGAGCACGGCAGCGCCCGTGGGTCGCCCTGCAGGACGGGGGACTCCTCGCAGTCACCCGAGGCGATGTCGCTGTTCACGGCGACGATGACGGTGGTGTCGTGGGTCGTGTCGTGGAACACCGACGTGTTGAAGCCCGGCAGCTCGCCGGTGTGGCCGACCCACCCGCCGATGCAGCCCAGGGCGATGCCGTAGCCCGCGGGGGCGGGGAAGCTCTCCAGGCGCTCCGTCTGTGACTCCGGCGAGAGCAGGCCCTGGCCGGTGACGAGGGCCCGTCCGTACGTCAACAGGTCCTCGACGGTGGAGATGATGCCCCCGGCGGTGAAGGTCCACGACGGGTTCCAGTTGGTCGCGTCGACCGGTTCCGGCGGGTCGGTGTCGACCCCCTGCAGGGTGAAGCCCCGGGGATGAGGGCTGGGCAGCTCCGGTGACTCGCCGGGCCACGACGTCCCCTCCAGGCCGAGCGGCTCGAAGATGCGCTGCTCGAACACCTCTCCGATGTCCTGACCGGTCACCTGCTCGACGACCAGGCCCAACAGCACGGTGTTGGTGTTGGAGTAGTTGAACTGCTCGCCCGGATCGAAGATCGGCGAGGCCGCCAACCCGATCTCGACCAGCTCCTCGGGGGCGTAGACGGTCTCGGGGGCCGCGAAGTACGCGTCGACGAAGGTCTCGTCGGTCGTGTAGCTGGCCACCCCGCTCGTCATGTCGGCCAGGATGCGCAACGTGATCTCGTCGCCGTTGGGCACACCGTCGACGTAGTCCGAGATCGGGTCGTCCAGGGAGAGGAGCCCCTCCTCGGCCAGCTGCATGAGCGCCGTGCCGGTGAAGGTCTTGGTGACCGACCCCACCCGCTGGTGCATGTCGGGAGACATCGGCACGCCGGCGTCGGGATCGGCATCGCCGTAGGTCTCGATCCACGTGCCGTCGGGGGTGCGCACCCCCACGATGGCACCGGGGGCGGCGGCCTCGGCGAAGGAGGCGGCGGCGGCCGCGTCGAGCTCGGCGACGAGGTCCTCGGGGAGCGGCTCGGTGGTGGACGCCTCGCTCGGCGGGGTGTCGACGACCGTGGCGACGTCGGCCACGCACGGGTCGGTCTCGGCGGCGGACCCGGCCTCGGCGGACGACGCGTCCGTCGTCGTCGAGCCGGCGGCGTCGTCGTCGTCGGAACCGCAGGCCGTGGCGATCAGGGTGCCGGACAGGAGCAGCGCGGCCACCCTGACCCAGTGGCGACGGGGACGAGTTGGGATCATCGGTGGCGGCTCCGTTCGATCGACTGAAGCGGCGAAGGTACTCCGTGCCGAGGGACCGGGCGTGACACGAGGCACGCGGGCACCGCGTCGCTCCGGCTCGGGGATCCCGGGACCCCTGGCCGCCCGGGCAGTAGCGTTCGCGCCATGGGCTGTTGCGCAGGCGCCGTCGTGCTGGCCGGGGCTCCGCGCCTGGCCATCGTCATCCTCCTCATCTTCACCGACCGCCTCACCGTGGCGTTCGAGTCGTTCTGGTTCGGGCTCATCGGCTTCTTGCTGTTGCCGTTCACCACGGTGTTCTTCGCCCTCGCCTACTCCGAGGCCGATGGCGGTGTCACCGGCATCGGCTGGGTCTTCGTGGTCATCGGGCTGCTGCTCGACCTCAGCTCGTACGGCAGCGGTGGCTACAGCCGCCAACAGCGCGACCGGGTAGCCGCCTGAGCCGCGACATCTTGCTCCGGTCGGCAAGCCTCCCTCCGCCGGCTTCGCCGAAACGCGGGGCCCTGGCTGAGGCTCCGTCGCTGGCGCTCCTCCGCCTGTTGCGAGTCGGCTGACGGCCTGCGCCAGCAACTCGGGGCCGAGTGGGTTCCGGGGGGTGGCCCGCACCACCGGTTCTGACGCGCGCACGGGAGCGAGTGCGGCTCGGCGGGCGCCGCCTGCGGTCGACGAAGGGTTCGTCGACCCACGCCCGAGCTCGACGTAGCCGCCGCTCTGAGCGACCGAGCACGTCAGGTTCTGGTGCGGGACAGGACCCGCCGGGACCCCGAGGACCCGAACCCTCAGCGACGAGGGCGCCATGGGCAGGGCCTGGGTAGGTTCGGCGGCATGGACGTGGACCTGCTGCTCGATCCGTTCGGCGCCCGTTGGAACGACATGCGCACCGCCGCCCAGCTGGCCGAGGAGCTCGGTTACGGCGGGATCTGGACCTGGGACCACCTGGCCGGCCAGGCTCACGGCGCCGATGGGGTGCTCGAGTGCTGGACGATCCTGTCGTCGCTCGCCGCGGTCACCGAGCGGGTCATGCTCGGCCCGCTCGTGCTCAACGTGGCCAACCGTCGCCCGGGCCTGCTCGCGACCATGGCCGCCACGCTGCAGGAGGTGTCCGACGGGCGTCTGCTACTCGGCATCGGCGCCGGCGGCGGCGAGGGCACGCCCTACCCGCCCGAGCAGACCGCTCTCGGGGGCGAGGTCCCGTCCAACCCCGTGCGGCGTCGCCAGCTCGAGGAGACCGTGCAGGTGATCCGACAGGTGTGGACGGGTGCGGTCGAGCCGTGGGAGGGCGAGCAGTTCCACCTCGGTCGGGCGCACGGGTTCCTGCGGCCCGATCCCCCGCCGCCGGTGATCGTCGGGGGCTTCGGTCCCCGCACGCTCGAGCTGGCCGGTCGCATCGGCGACGGCCTCAACACCCAGGCCCGCCACCCCCGGCTGGCCGAGCTCGTCGACGTGGCCCGCCGAGCCCACGCCGACGCCGGCGGCGATGCCGAGGCCTTCCTCGTGACCGTGTTCGCCAACTTCGACCCCCGTTGGGCCACGCCCGGCCACGAGGAGCACGACCGGCTCCAGGCCGTCGGTGTCGACCGGTTGATCCTGCAGCTCTCGCCGCCCTACGACCACACGGCGATGACGGAGCTGGCCCGGCAGCTGCCGCCCCACGACCCGCGTTGAGCAGCGGAGGCCCGCGGAGCCGGCGTACTGCAGCGGCTCATGGCCATGGCTGCCGGCCGGAACCGGCGAGTCACTGCAGGACGGGACCCTCGAAGTCGTCGACGGTGGCGAAGGAGCCGAGCGGCTCGCGCCGCAGGCGGGTGGGCTGGTGCACGGGGCGCCCGAGCGCCACGACCGCCGCCAGGGCCATCGGCTCGGGTGCGCCCAGCAGCTCTTTGACCTCCCCTTCGACCCGCCCGTGGATCGTCGTCATCACCCCGCCGAGCCCCTCGGCGCGGGCGGCGAGCAGCACGCTCCACACGAACGGGTACAGCGACGCGCCGGCCACGAACGTGTAGCGGCCCTGGTCACGATCGGTGCCCACCAGCCGGGACAGGTCACCGAAGACGGCCATGAGCACCGGCACCTGGTCGAGGTGCTCGGCGAACCCGGGGCCCTCGGCTCCGGCCGCCCGCCAGATCTCGGCCCCGTCGTCGATGGCTCGCCGTTCGGCGTCGCGGTCGCCGAGCGGTGACCACGGGGTGAGGCCGGCCGCGCCCATGGCGAGGTAGTCGTACCACTGCTCGAGGTAGAGGTCGCGGAGCCGTCGCCGCCGTTGCGGATCTTTGACGACCACCACCTGCCACGCCTGCCGGTTGCCGCCGTTGGGCGCGAAGCGGGCCGTGTCGAGGACCCGGGCCACCACCGCGTCGGGCACGGCCTCGTCGGTGAACTGGCGCACGGCGCCCGTGGTGCGCAACGTCTCGATGAGGTCCATCCCCCGACGGTAGGCGTCGGGGAGCCGAGCACGGGCGGTAGGTTCGGCCCCTGTGCGCCTGTCACTGGACCCTCCTCTCGACCCGAGCGCGTACGCGTTCGCCCACCGCCTCCGGACCCGGTTCGCCGAGACCGACGCCATGGCCGTGGTGCACCACTCCTCGTACGTGCTCTACCTCGAGGAGGCCCGGGTGGCATGGCTGCGCAGCCTCGGCCACCACTACCAGTCAGTGCGCGACGACGGCATCGACTTCGCCGTGCTCGAGGCGTACGTGCGCTACCGGGCTCCGCTGGCCTTCGACGAAGAGGTCACCGTCCACCTGGGCATCGGCAAGCTCACCCGGGCCACGTTCCAGGTCGGCTACCTGCTCACCGTCGACGACGCCGTGCGAGCCACGGCGGTGACCGTGCACGGGTGCGTCACCGCCGACGGCCGGGCCGCCCGCATGCCCGACTGGCTGGCGGACTTCGCCCGGCTGGGCGACCGCCTCTCCTGAGCCGGCGGGTCAGGGACCCGAGACGCCCAGGGCCTGGCGCACCAGGTCGAGCCGTTCGGGGACCAGCTGGTACCAGGCCCAGCGACCGCGCTTCTCGCGGGTCAGGAAGCCCGACTCGACGAGGAGCGAGAGGTGGTGCGAGACCGTGGGCTGGGACCGCTCGAGGGGCTCCACCAGGTCGCAGGCGCACATCTCGCCGGCGGGGGCGTTGGCCACCAGCGAGAGGGCCCGGAGCCGGGCCGGATCAGCCAGGGCCTTGAACAGCTCGGCCAACTCGACGGCCTCGGCTTCGTCGAGGCCCCGGCCGACCACCGGGGTGCAGCACTCCGCCGGGGCGACCTCGGTGCCGACCGCTTCGTTCCCCACGCTGGACCTCCTCGGTCGGGCCGCTCGTCTCGGCGACACGACCATCGCTCGCCCTGGACTCCTGCACTCGGCGCGGACGGCGCCGACGTATTGACACTTGTCGATATGTTTGCGAGAGTGACGACCAATCGATGAACATCGATGAGTCTACCTCCAGGAGCCCACACATGTCCCGTGTCCAGCTGGCCCTCAACGTGACCGACGTCGACGCCGCCGTCGACTTCTACGCCAAGCTCTTCGGCACCGAGGTGGCCAAGCGCAAGCCCGGCTACGCCAACTTCGAGATCGCCGACCCGCCGCTGAAGCTCGTCCTCATCGAAGCGGCCGAAGGAGGCTCGCTCAACCACCTGGGCGTCGAGACCGAGCTCGCCGACGAGGTGCTCGCGGCCGAGTCCCGCCTCTCCGACACCGGGCTCGAGACGACGGGCGTCGACGACACCATGTGCTGCTACGCCACCAAGACCGAGACCTGGGTCACCGACCCCGACGGCGCCAAGTGGGAGTGGTACGTGAAGACGGGCGACGCCGAGGAGATGACCAACCGCTCGCTCGGCGAAGGCGACGCGTGCTGCGCCCCGTCGTCGGCCCCCGAGCCGGTCGCGGTCGCCGCCGCGGGCTCGACCGACAGCGCCTGCTGCGGCTGACGTGTCCGACCACGACCTCGAGCCGAGCCCACCCCCCGGTCCGGCCGCCCCCGAGCCGGCCGAGGCCGCCGGCGGGGGCGGGCTCGGGGTCTTCGGCCGGTACCTGACCCTGTGGGTGGCGCTGGCCATCGTCGCCGGCGTCGCCCTCGGACAGTTGGTGCCCGCCGTCCCCGAGACCCTCGCCCGCTACGAGTACGCGTCGGTCTCGCTCCCGGTGGCGGTCCTCATCTGGGCGATGATCTTCCCGATGATGGTCCAGGTCGACTTCGGGGCCGTCGTCGGCGTCCGTCGCGAACCGGTCGGGCTGGTGGTCACGACCGGCGTGAACTGGCTGGTCAAGCCCTTCACCATGTACGCCATCGCCTGGGTCTTCCTGCTGGTGGTGTTCTCGCCGTTCATCGACGAAGCCCTGGCCCGGGAGTACCTGGCCGGCGCCATCCTCCTCGGGGCGGCGCCCTGCACGGCCATGGTGTTCGTGTGGAGCTACCTCACCAAGGGCGACCCCGCCTACACGCTCGTGCAGGTGGCGGTGAACGACCTGGTGATGCTGGTCGCCTTCGCCCCCATCGTGGTGTTCCTGCTCGGCATCTCCGACATCACCGTGCCCTGGGACACCGTCCTGCTCTCGGTCGCCCTCTACATCGTCATCCCGCTCGCCGCCGGCTACGCCACCCGCGTGCTGCTGATCCAGCGACGAGGCCAGCGCTGGTTCGACGACGTCTTCCTCACCCGCATCGCCCCCGTGACCCCCGCCGGGCTCATCGTGACGCTCGTCGTGCTCTTCGCGTTCCAGGGCGACGTCATCCTCGACCAGCCCTTCCACATCGCGCTCATCGCCGTGCCGCTGACCATCCAGACCGTCGTCATCTTCTTCTTGACGTACGGGGTCTTCTTCAAGCTCCGCACTCGTCACGCGGTGGCCGCCCCCGGCGCGCTCATCGGTGCCAGTAACTTCTTCGAGCTGGCCGTGGCCGCCGCCATCGCCCTGTTCGGGCTGCAGTCGGGCGCCGCGCTCGCCACCGTCGTCGGGGTGCTGGTGGAGGTGCCGGTCATGCTCTTGTTGGTGCGCTACGCCAACGCCACCCGTTCGGCCTTCCCGGCCACCCGCACGTCATGAGGCTCACCGTCTCGGCTCGGGCGCGCCACCACCTCGGCGACCGGGCGCTCGTGCTGCGGGCGGCGCACCGCAACGGTTGCTGCGGCGGCTCCTCGGACGTGCCCGTCGCCGAGGTCGGCACGCCTGGGGATGTCGCCGACTTCGAGCACGTCCGCGTGGGCGATCTCGACGCCTACGTCGACCGGCGCCTCGGCGCGGCATCGGGCTGGGTGGTCGACCTCGACCGGTTGTGGCGCTGGTCGAGGCTCCGGGTCGAACCGGACGACGATCAGGCCAGCACGTAGTCGTCGGGGTCGACGGCCCGCGTCCACTCCCAGTAGGTGGGGATGGGCCACGGCGACAGCGTCCACACCTCGCCCTCGGGGTTCTTGAAGTGGCTGTGCTTCACGGAGGGGTGGGCCCAGACCATCTGGCTGATCTCGCTCTGGTAGTGCTCGGCGTAGGCGTCGTGGACGTCCTTGCGCACCTCGATGGTGCTGGCCCCGGAGGCCAGCACCTCGTGGATGGCGCTCATCACGTAGTTGATCTGGCACTCGGACTGGAAGATGAGGCTGGCGCCGTGGGCCAGGTTGGTGCCGGGCCCGTAGACCGAGAAGAGGTTGGGGAAGTCCGGGATGGTGATGCCGAGGTAGGCCTTGGGCCGGTGACCCCACCGCTCGTGGAGGTCGACCCCGTGGCGCCCCACCAGGTGGATCGGTGACAGGAAGTCGTTGTGGCGAAAGCCCGTGGCGTAGCAGATGACGTCGGCTTCGTGGAGGCGACCGTCGGCGGTCACGATGCCCTCGGGCACGATCTTCTCGATGCCGGTGCGCACCAGCTCCACGTTGGGCTTCTTGAGGCACGTGAGCCACGACCCGTTGTCCTGCAGCATCCGCTTGGCCGAGGGCGGGTACTCGGGGATGCACGTCTCGAGCAGGTCAGGATGGTCCTCGAGCTGCGAGGAGATCCACTGCCCGAACAGGTCACGGGTCATGGCGTTGCGCTCGCTGATGCTGCGCCCGCCGTCGTCCCAGTCCGGATCCACGCGGTTGTGCTCGTTGGTGAGACCCGACGCCGGATAGAACATGAGGAAGCGGAACCACCGCCCGTAGAAGGGCAGGTGGCGCATGGCCCAGGCGTCGCCCTCGGGCACCTGGCGGTGGTAGTTCATGTTGGGGAACATCCACTGCGGCGTGCGCTGGAACACGGTGAGGTGCTCGACGTCGTCGGCGATGGTGGGGGCGATCTGGAAGCCGCTGGCCCCGGCGCCGACGAGGGCGAAGCGGGTGCCGGTGATGTCGAGGTCGTCGGGCCAACGGGCCGAGTGGAACGAGGGGCCGGCGAAGTCGTCGCGCCCGGGGATGTCGGGCAGGTGGGGCAGGTTGAGGGCGCCGACGCAGCTGACCACGAAGCGGGGGTCGAGGTGCTCGATGGTCCCGTCGGGGGTGCGGACCTCGACGTCCCAGCGGTCGGTCGACTCGTCGAACCGGGCGGCCACCACCTCGGTGCGGTACCGGATGTGGGGTTCGAGGTCGTACTTGTCGACCACCCGCCGGAAGTAGTCGCGCAGCTCGGGCTGCTGGCAGTAGTACTCGCTCCAGTGGTCGGCCGGCTCGAAGGAGTAGCAGTAGAAGTGGCTGCCGATGTCGACGCGGGCGCCCGGGTAGCGGTTGTCCCACCAGGTACCGCCCGGCCCGTCGGCCTTCTCCACGATGGTGAAGGGGATGCCGGCCTGGGACAGGCGGATGCCGGCGAGGATGCCCGCCTCGCCGGCGCCGATCACCACGGTGTGGGCGGCATCGCGCACCTCGGCCGGGATCTCGTCGCCCCAGGTGATGGCCCCGGCGTCGGCGCCGTCGAGGTGGAGGTCCTCGGAGAAGAGGGGCACGACCGACTCGTCGACCGGGGCCGCGGCCAGGAACGCCATCATCTCGTGGATGAGCTCCGGCGAGGGCGGGGGCGGCAGCTCGCAGCCGCCGTCGCGGAAGGCGGCGATGGCGGGGAGCGCTCGGCGGCGGACCTCCGCCTTGTCCTCCTCGCTCATGTACCCCTGGTGCTCGTTGATCATGGCGCCCTGCGGTCGCAGGTCGCCCCTGATCCACGAGGGGTCGCCGGTCATGTGGACCAGCGAGCACATGAGCGCCGGGATGCTCACGTCCTCGAGGGCGGCGGCGATGGCGTCGTCGTCGTCCGTGAACGGCTGGCCGGCGTGTGGATTGCGAGTTCCCCCTGTCACGGCGTTGCACCGTAGCGGCCACCGGACGGGGGTGCCGAGCGCCGAGCTCCCGCGCAGAGGTCCGGACCCGGGACGAACCGGCGTGGCGATCAGGCGAAACGGTCGGCCCACCAGTCCGGACCGTGGTGGGATACGCGTAGGCGTAGAAGACCGGCGTCGGCGCCTCCGGATCCCGAACCACAGAAGTGGCGGCCGACTCGGCCCGGTGGGACGTGACCCTACCGAGCGACCGGCCGCGTCACGGGGCCGTGGCGACCGCCGAACCACCCGGTCCGGTCGCGGTGAGGGTCCATGTGCCGCTCGGTGTCAGGGCGCACGCCGTCGCCGTGCCATCGGGGCCGCCGGCGACCGGTCCGACCGCGTCGGGACTGGTGACGGTCACCGCCGTGGCCCCCGTCGTGGCCCAACTCACGGCGAAGGGGAACTGGCCCGGGGCGCACGACCCGGGTGGCGCCGTCGGCGTGGCCACGAAGCCGTCGACCACCGGCGGAGGCGGCGGAGGAGGTGGGGGTGGGGCGGGCGGAGCGGTGGTGTCGGGGGTGGGCGGCACCGGGCCGGGCGGAGCCGGTGAGGGCGGGACCCGTGGCGCGTCGGTCGGAACGGGTGCGACGGGGGCCTCCGGGGTCGACACGTCCGTCGTCGGGTCGAACTCGATCACCAGCTCGGGCTCCCGCGCGGGTGGGGCGGTGCTCGATGGCTGGGAAGCCGTCGACGTGGACCCGGGCTCGGAGGCCGCGACCACCTCGACCTCGTCGTCGCCGCCGGAGCGCAGCGCCCAGAGCACACCGCCGGCCAGCACCAACAGCAGCGCCACGACGGCGATGGCGGCCCGGGACGATCTCGGTTCGCCCGACGGCGGGTCTCCGACACCGACCGATGGCTCGACCCCGACGGTGGCGGGAGAGGCGAGGGCGGTGGTGCTGTCGCGGTCCGGCGCCGGCGCCTCGGCGACCGGACCGGGGTGCCCCTCGCCCGCGCCGTGGTCGCCGTCGACCGAGAGGTCGGCGTCGGGGGCGCCGGCGCCTTCCGTGGCCGCCGGCTCCACGGGGACGGCGGCGTCGGGGCCGAGAGGCACACCGGCCTGGCGCAGACCCTCGGCCACCTGCTCGCGCAGCCCGACCCCGATCGGCAGCAGCGGCACCGAGGCGAACAGCGCCTCGGGGGCGAGCACCGCGGCCTGTCGGTCGGCACAGTCGTCGCAGCGCTGCACGTGCCGGCCGACCACCTTCACGGTGGCCGCCGAGAAGCGCAGGGCATCGGACCGACGCAGATCGGCCGCCAACTCCGGGCAGGCGGGGTCGCCGCCCTTGAACAGCACCCAGGCGCGTATCCCCGAGGCCAGGCGACCCTTCATGCGGAAGAGCAACTGGTGGGCGTTGTTGGGGGTGACGCCCAGGGCCTCGGCGATCTCACCGGCATCGAGCTCGTGGCGCAGGTGGAGGTCGAGGATGCTGGCATCTCGCTCGCCCAGGGCCGCCGCCGCCGCCCACACCAGCTGCTGCTGGTCGCGGGCGGCGACGTCAGCGGCCACGTCGCCACCCGCCTCGAGCTCGGCCAGCACCGGTGACTCGTCCTGGTCGACGGCGATGCTGCGCCGCTCCCGTTCGAGGCGGTTGAGCGCCTTGTTGCGACTGGTGCGCAGCACCCACCCCCCGAAGGCCGACGGGTCGCGGAGCGTGCCCAGCTGACGCCAGGCCACCAGGAACGTCTCCTGGGCGACCTCGGCGGCCGTGTCGTCGTCGCGCACGATCCGGCGAGCCACGTCGACGCAGGGGGCGAACCACCGTCGAAAGAGGGTGGTGAAGGCCTGCTCGTCGCCGAAGCGAGCGGCGAGCACCAAGTCCGGGTCGTCGTCGAAGCGTCGAGCCATCGTCAGCCAGCATCACACGGACCGGCGAGCAGGGGGAGGGGGTCCACGTTCAGCCGGTGAAGGTGGGACGCACCACGACCGGGACGGCGGCACCGTCGTCGACCTCGGGGCCACCGTCGTCGACCTCGGGGTCGCCGGGGTCGCCGGGGTCCTCCGGGTTCGGGGCGAGGTCGCAGGTGGCGAGGAACGGGTGGCACTCGGGCTCGGTCGTCGGGGTGGTGAGGTCGTCGGGACCACCGAAGCCGGGATCGTCCGGCCCGTTGCCGCCCGGGGCCAGGTCGGTCGGCCCGGGATCCGGCGCGGGGGTGAGGGCGTAGACGGCCGTGCTGGAGCCGGCGAGGCCCACGGTGAGGGCGGTGGCGGCGACGATGCGGAGGGTGCGGGTGCGGATGCTGGTCATCGGATCTCTCCTCTGGGTGAGGGCCGGCGTCTCCGGCCCGTCACCCCTCCTGACCGTCGAACGCCGAGGTCCTTACGCGCGCTCGCGGCTTTCTTCTCGCGATGTCGCGGCGCGCCGCGACATGCATCCGTACCTCACCGCCAGGGCGATGCCCGGTCGTCGATCTCTCGGTCCACGCGACGAGGCCCGGGGCGTCGCCCCGGGCCTCCTCGTCGGCGCGGCGGCCGTCCGCGCACGAGCAGCGTCAGGCCACGACCTCGACCTCGCCCCACATCCCGTGGGCGAAGTGCGGAGCGCCACCCTCCACCTGGGGCGGCCCGTCGGAGGTGGCGGCGGCGGCCAGGTACTCGGCCGGGTCGGCGCCGGTGGGGATGGCGCAGATCACGAGGTAGCGACCGGGCTCGGTGAAGGTCCCGTCGCCGACCGCAGCGATCTGGGGCGCGCCGGCCTCGGCCAGCAGCACCATGGTCGGCTCGGCCCCGGCGAGCAGACCGCCCAGGGCCGAGGGATCGGCCATGAGCTCCTCGGCGGTGCGGGTCTCGTCGTCGGGGAGGCGGAACGCCACCAACTCGTGGAGCTCACGGCCCGCGTCGTTGACGAGCGTGACCTGGGTGCCGACGGGCACCTCCTCGGGCAGCCCGTCGAAGGCGAAGTCGGTGGCGACGACCTCGACGGTCCGCCCGTCGGTGCTGGTGGTCGTCGAGGTCGCAGCTTCGCCGCTGGGTTCGGCCCCGACCTCGTCGGACGTGTCGTCACCGCACGCCACGGCGCCGAGGCCGAGCAGGACCACGACAGCCAGGGCCGAGAGGGTGCGAGAGGGGCGACGAGAGGGAGCGATGGTCGTGGACATGAGGATCTCCTCGGTGGGGGAAGGGTGGGGTGTCGAAGTGACGGTACGAAGCGGTCGGACACGGGGACATCCCAGTTCCCTGGGGAGTTCCCGTCCGGCCTGGCCGGGGGTCACCGGACGCTGCCGGCGAGGATCAAGCGACGCCGAGACGGCGGGAGACGGCACGAGCCCCGGCCGGTTCGAGGACGCTGCGCACGAGGCCGAGCACCGCCTCGAACGCCTCGGGGGGTGCGCTCTCCCGCATGCCGGTCAGCAGCTCCACGCGGTCCTCGACGTTCATCGCCGGGACCATCACCGCCAGGCTGGCCATGAGCTCCTCGGGGGGCATCGGGCCCACGATGGCCGCGTGGATGGCCACCACCGCCTCCGCCCCGACGGCCTGCTCGAGGGCCGGCATGACGACCCGCTCCTCGAGGTCCTGGTGGGCCAGGTACTCGGAGGTGAAGGCGGCCAGCTCCACGTGGAGCTGGTGCACCCGGAGGCGCTGGTGGTGGTCGGGGGCCACCCGGGCCACCTGGGCGATCTCGGCCAGGCGAACCATGCGGCCCTCGAGGCCGACGTGCTCTCGCGCCACCCGCTCGGCCAGGTCCGGGAGCTCGATCTCGAGCACCGGCTGGATGGCGCCGTCCTCGTGCTCGGCGTGTTGCCCGAGGAAGCGCACGAGGTCGTTCACCTGGGCATCGAGTGCGGTCCGGCCGGCGTCGTCGGCGGGATCGGCCCGACCGGCGTCGAGGGTGGCCGCGAACAGCTCGGCACGGATCCCCTTGTGGATGTCGCGGTACAGGTCGACGACGATCGGCGCCAGGTCCGACGGGGCGGGGACGGCGGTCGCCGACGGGGATGCGGTGATGGTCATGGTGGTCTCCTTCGAGGTGTCGACACCGCCGGGGTGGCCGGTGCCGGGGTTCGTCGGAGCCATCGTGAGGGTTCGGCGCGTGCGGCGTTGCTCAGAGATCCGGCGCGAAATGCTAAGAAAAGCCCACGATCGCTACTCGGTCGCTCACTCAACCGACGAAAGGCCCGACGCGCCGTGTTCGACCCCGACACCAGGGCGTTGCTCGAGGGCGGCGCAGCGCTCATCGTGGCCACGGTCGGCCCCGACGGCCTTCCCCACGCGGGCCGCGGCTGGGGCCTCGTCGTGCTCGACGACGACCCCGACCGCCTGCGGCTCCTGGTGAGCGGCGACGACCACGCGTTGTGCCGGCAGCTGGGCGATGGTGGAGCCGTCGCGGTGACCGCGGCCGACGTCCCCACGCTCCGGTCGGTGCAGCTCAAGGGTCGCTCGCTCGGCATCGAACCCGCCGGGCCGGCCGACTTCACCACGGCGGAGGCCTACATCGACGCGCTGTTCGCCGACATCGAGACCGCCGACGGAGCCGCTCGGCCGATCCTCGAGCGTTGGCGCCCACGAGCGATCGTCGCCTGCACGGTCGCGGTCGAGGATCGCTTCGACCAGACCCCGGGTCCCGACGCCGGTTCGCCGCTGTCCCCGGTGCGCTCGTGAGCACCCCGTCGAGAGACGTCTCCCTCGCCGATCTGGCGATCTGCTTCGAGGGCGGGGTCCCCGCAGTGATCGCTACCGCCGCGGCCGACGGGACACCGAACGTCACCTACCTGTCGCGGGTGCGGATGGTCGACGGCGAGCGGGTGGCGCTGTCCAACCAGTTCCTCTCCAAGACCGCCCGCAACCTGGCCGAGAACCCCCATGCCAGCGTGCTGGTGCTCGACCCCCGCAACTACGACGAGTACCGCCTCGCCCTCGTCTACGAGCGAACCGACCGGCGGGGACCGGTGTTCGACCGGCTCCGGGAGGACGTCGACACCATCGCCGCGCTCAGCGGCATGCAGGACGTGTTCCGTCTCCGTGCGGCCGACATCTACCGGGTGGTCGCCGTGGAGCACGTGCCCGCCGCCGTGCACCTGGTCGAGGGCGCCTGCCCCGAACCCGCGCCGCTCGCCGAGGTCGAGCTCGGCGCCGTCGCCGAGCTCACCGGGCGGCTGGCCCGGTGTGGCGACCTCGATGCGCTGGTCGACGCCACCGTGGGAGGCCTGTCGGCGGTGCTCGGCTACGACCACGTCGTCCTGGCCCTCCACGACGAAGAAGGCGAGCAGCTCTACACCATCGCCAGCCACGGCTACCCCGACGAAGGCGTGGGTTCGGAGCTGGCCCTGGGGGAGGGCACCATCGGCCTGGCCGGTCAACGATGCGCACCGGTCCGCATCGGGAACCTGGGGCAGATGGGCAAGTACGCCCGCACGGTCCGACGCTCCTTCGAGGCGAAGGGTGAGGACCTGAGCGGACCGATCGTGCCCCTGCCCGTGCTCGACGACGCCGAGAGCCAGCTGGCCGTCCCGCTGCAGGTGCTCGGCCAGCTCGTCGGGGTGCTGGCCGTCGAGAGCCGCGACAAGGTGGCGTTCGGTCCGGCCGACGAGGCCGCCCTGGCGGTCGTTGCCGCCGTGGTCGCCGCCGGCATCGAGGCCGCCCGAGCGGAGGCCCGGGACCACCCGGAGTCCCCGAGTCGCCCCTCCGCCGCGAACCGACCGGCCCCGGGCGCCTCGGGCACCCCCGTCTCGGTGGTCCGGACCTACGCCGCCGACGGCAGCGTGTTCGTGGACGGCGAGTACCTCATCAAGGGCGTTGCCGGACGCGTCCTGTGCTCTCTGCTGCGCAGCCACGAACGCGACGGGCGCACCGAGTTCACCAACAAGGAGGTGCGCCTCGACCCGTCGCTCGAGCTCCCCGAGCTCCGCGACAACCTCGAGAGTCGGCTCATCTTGTTGAAGCGCCGCCTCGACGAGCGCTCGGCGCCGGTGCGCATCGAGAAGACCGGGCGCGGCCGCTTCCGCCTCGTGGTCCGGCACCCCGTGGCGCTCGAGGTCAACGACAGCACCTGAGCGCACGTCACGAGCGGGCCCAGGAGCCGCCTCGCGCGACACTGCCCGGATGACGGTCGACGATGGCGACGGCGACGTGGCCCCCGACGAACACCGCACGTTCTGTCGGATCTGCAACGCCATGTGCGGTGTCGTCGTGCGCACCGAGGGCGACCGCGTGCTCGAGGTGCGAGGCGACCCCGAGCACGCCCTCTCACGCGGCTACAGCTGCCCCAAGGGCCGGGCCCTCCCGGCGCTGCACCACAGCCCGCAGCGGCTCGACCGCCCCGAGGTGGGCAGGGGCTCCGCCCGCCAGGCGGTCGGCTGGGACGCGCTCCTCGACGACCTGACCGCCCGCATCACCGCCACCGTGGACGAGCACGGCCCCGACGGCGTGGCCATGTACCTGGCCAGCGGGTCGGCCTTCGACAGCGCCGGGCGGCGGGCCGCCGAACGCTTCCTCGGCGCCCTCGGTTCGCGCCAGAAGTACACCGCCACCACCATCGACACGCCATGCAAGCCCCTCGTGGCCGAGCTGGTCGGTGGATGGAGCGGGCTGACCCCCGTGTGGGACCACGAGCGCAGCCGGCTCCTGGTGCTCTTCGGCAGCAACCCGATCGTCTCCCACGGCCACTCCAACGCCATCCCCGACCCGGTGAACCGCTTGCGGGAGCACCGATCGCGCGGGGGCCGGCTGTGGGTGGTGGACCCCCGCCGCACGGAGACCGCGGCACAGGCCGACCACCACCTGCAGGTGCGACCCGGCACCGACTGGCTCGTCCTGGGGTGGCTGGTGCGGAGGCTCCTGGACGACGCGGAGGTGCGGGCGGACGCGGAACGCCGGGCCGCGGGCATCGCCGAGCTCGCCGCTGCGCTCGTCGGCTTCGAGGACGGGCTGGTCTCCGGGGCCACCGGCCTGGCCGCGGAGGATCTCGCCGGGCTCCTGGCCGCCGTGCGAGAGGCGGGGCGGGTGAGCGCGCTCACGGGCACCGGCACCTCGATGGCGGCCACGGCCAACGTGACCGAGCACCTCCTCTGGGCCCTCCACGTGGTCACCGACTCCTACGACCGACCCGGCGGCATGTGGTTCAACCCCGGGCTGCTCTCCCGGTTGGACACCCGGCAGTGGGAGGCGTCGAGCGGCGCGCCGGGCCCCGGCCCGCCGTCACGGCCCGAGCTCCCCCATCGCTTCGGCGAATGGCCCTGCGCCGGGCTGGTGAGCGAGATCGAAGCGGGCCACGTGGGCGCACTGATCGTCGTGGGCGGGAACCCGGTGACGGCCTTCCCCGACGTCGCCCGCACCCGCCGGGCGCTGGCCTCGCTGCCCACCCTCGCCGTGCTCGACGTGGTGGCCACGGAGACCACCGAGCTGGCCACGCACGTCCTGCCTGCGGTCGACCAGCTCGAACGGGCCGACGCCACCTGGCTGCTCGACACCTACCAGCTCGCGGTCGCCGGCCAGTTCACCGAGGCGGTGGTCGCACCGACCTCAGAGCGCCGGCCCGTGTGGTGGTCGCTGGGGACGGTGGCCGAACACCTCGGGTTCAGCGCCCTCCCCCGGGGGCTGACGGTGGCGGACGCGACCGACGAGGACCTGCTCGAGCCGTTGCTCGCCCGCAGCGCCGTGGGGGCCGAGGCGATGCGGGGTGCCCGCTCGGGCATCGTCGCCTCGGGGGCCGTGTTCGGTTGGGTCCACGAGAAGGTCCTCCCCGACGGGAGGTGGCGTCTGGCCCCCGAGGTGCTGCTCGGCCAGCTCCAGGAGGCTCTGGCCGAGGCCCGCTCCCATCACGCCCCCGGGCTCGTCCTCGTGCCCCACCGCCAGCTGCGCACCATGAACTCGCAGCTGCGTGACGTGGCGGCCCCGGGTGGTCGCACCGAGGTGGTGCTCGTCATGGCTCACCCGAGCGCCGCCACCCCGATCGGACCCGACGGCACCGGCGTGACGGTGACCTCGCCATGGGGCCAGCTGACCGGCACCCTCCGAGCCGACGGTCGTCTCCATCCCGACGCGGTGACGGTGGCCCACGGCTGGGACGATCCGAACGTGAGCTCGCTGACCAGCGCCGACGAGGCCGTCGACCCCCTCACCGGCATGGTGCTGCAGTCGGGGGTCCCGGTCCGCCTCGCGGCCAGCGCACCGCCGCGCCCGCCCCAGCCGTGACGAATCCGTCGGGGCACACCCGACCGCCACGACGAGCCGATGGCCGGACCCCGGGGCGTGCACCACGTATCGTGCTGGGTGCTCCCCGCCGAGACGGCCGGCGCCGCGCGCCCGGTCGGCACGAGGAAGGCTCCCCCCACCCCAGATGACCGCGGACGACCCAGGACAGGACCGCCCGGCGGATCCTCCGCGCCGGTACATCCCGATCTGGCTCCTACCGCTGCTGATCGGGGTCATCACGATCATCGCCGGCATCTTCACGTGGCGGGCCGGCCAGCTCGGCTCGACGGCTGCGTACGAGGATCGTCAGTCGGTGGGCCAGACGATCGTCCAGCAACAGCAGGCGACCGAGGTCGCCCTGGCGGCCATCACCGATGCCGTGGCCTACGTCCGCTACGTGGCCGCCTACGCCGAGGCCGACGCCATCGACGCGCTGCTCCCGACCCTCCGGGACCAGGGCGCCGACGATCTCGCCGACACCTTCGCCACCCAGGCCGACGAGCAGAGGGTCGCCGCCTCGGACCTGGCGTACGCGTCCGGGCTGTTCGGCGAGCAGACGTTGTTGACCCAACTCGTGGCCGCTCCGGACGATCCCCTGTCGTTCGACCTCGACGCACAGATCGAGGTGCTCCAGGCCGAGGTGACCACCGGGCTCGCCTCGCCGGGCGTCCCCAACCCCGACGATTGGGCGGAGCGAGCCGACGACACCCGCGACCGGGTTCGCAACCTTCGCTGGGCCACGCTGCTGCTGCTGGTCGCGGTGGTCTTCTACACCGCGGCCCAGCTCACCGATCGCGTGCTCACCCGCCGCGTGGGCACCGCCCTGGGTTCCACCCTGGCCCTGACGGTCGTCGTGACCACGGTGGTCACGGTCTTCTGACATGGCGACGCCACCGGACCCCACCGACTCGGCGGCCCAGGAGCCCGAGGTCCACGACCGCACCGAGGCGCGCTACCGGCGCGGGGTGGGCATCACCCTCGCCGTCCTCGCCCTGCTCGGTGGGTGGATCGCGGTGCTGGCCACCGACGCGGGGACCAACGAGTCGCGCACGACGCGCCAAGCCACCCGCCTCGCCTCGGAGTCCCAGACGGCCGCCGTCGTCGACCAGGGCGTGAAGGCCGGCATCGATCAGACAGAGGCCGAGATGAAGGTCTTCGCGTCCCGGCCCGGCTTCCGCCTGCCCGAGATCGCCGCCGAGGAGGGGGCCATCACCCTCGACCCCGACGCCGAGCAAGGCCGGGTCGAGGAGGCCACCGCCGTCGTCGAGCGCGCGCTCACCGGCGACGCCGTCCGCGCCACCGAGATCAGCGAGGAGGCTCGTGCTCTCGCCCTCGAGCACAAGCAGCTGGTCGCCGAACGGATCACCTGGAACAACCGGGCCTCGCAGTACGAGACGGTGCTGACGACGCTGGCGGTGGCCATCTTCCTCGTCGGCTTCACCATGGTGGTGTCGCGGGGCCTGCGACCCCCGTTCGTGGTGCCCGGCATGATCCTGGCGGTGTTCTGCTTCGGCTGGGCGATCCAGATCTACCTCAAGCCCATCCCCGACGTCGCCCCCGAGGCCATCACCTCCAGCGCCACGGGCCAGGTCGCGCTCGACGAGGGCCGGGCGACGGATGCCGTGGCGGCGTTCGCCGACGCCGTGACCGCCGACGACGGCTACCAGATCGCCCACCGGGGCCTCGGCCTGTCCACGCTGGTGGAGGCCAATCCGGACCTCCTTCGCACGTTCGCCATCACCGACAACGACCCCGACCTGCTGCGGACCACGGCCGCCCAGCTCGAGGTGGCGCTTCGCGAAGGCGGCGACGAGGACCCCACGACCGTGGCCACCGCCGCCCTCGCCACCCTCGTCGGCGCCGACTGGGCCCGCACCGCGGAGCTGCTCGAGCTGGCCATCGGGGAGAACCAGCGCACACCCGGCCTGGCCCTCACCCGCTCGGCGGTGGCCATCGCCGAGGGCGATGCGGCCACGGCCGAAGAATGGCTCCGCCGAGCCCTCGAGTTCATGGCACCCCTCGCCGGTTCCGACGTCGATCGTGCTCTGGCGGCCCAGTACCTCACCGCCCTCGAGTGGGTCGAGGACCGCGCACCCGAGCAGACCGACCTCGTCGAGGAGTTCCGGGCCCGCAGCATGCGCTTCGTCGCCGAAGCCCGAGCCGACCAGACCCCCGGCGTCGACCTCGCGCCGGCCGGAACACCGCCGCCCGACGCATCGGTCACGATCGAGACCCTCGCCTTCGCCGACGACCGCACCACCGTCGAGCTCGACATCGCCGGCGTCGGGGACGACGACCAGGTCATCATCGCCATCTACGAGCGGCCCGCTCCCGGCGCATCGTGGATCCAGCCCTCCGAGCTCTTCTACGTGGGCCTGCCCACCGACGGGCAGGGCATCACCTTGAGCACGCCACGTGCCTGCGCGCCGGTGGAGTACCGGGTCGATCTCTACGTCGACGGCGTGTCGGCGGCGACCGCCACGGCACCCGGCACCACCGCCACCTGCTGAGCAGCGCAGCCGCCCGGCCGGGCCTGGCCGCCGGTGACCGCGCCGTGTGTGGGAGCGTGCCCCCGGTGACGGCGACCGGCGCCGTCGAGGAGGAGCGACCATGACCCTCGCCCAGCCCGGCATCGACGTGGACCTCAGCGGCAAGGTGGCCATCGTGACCGGCTCCGGTCGCGGCATCGGCCGAGCCATCGCCCAGGCCTACGCGGCCGCCGGGGCCTCCGTGGTCGTGGCGGCCCGCACCCGGTCGGAGATCGACGGCGTCGTGGCCGAGATCGAGGCCTCGGGGGGCACGGCCCGGGCGGTGCCGACCGACGTCGCCGACCCCGAGGCCCTGGCGGCCCTGGTCGACACCACCGTCGAGACCTGGTCCCGTCTCGATCTGGTGGTCGCCAACGCCGGCACCGTCACGGCCCGACGGCCCGGCTCCCCCATCGACGACTTCGCCGACGTGCTCGCCGTGAACCTCGTGAGCGTGCACGCCCTGGCCCGCCTCGCCGAACCCCACCTGGGCGAACGGGGAGGGAAGTTCGTGGTCATGGGATCGGGGGCCGGGCGCCAGCCCTTCCCGGGCGCGGCGGGCTACTCGGTGTCCAAGGCGGCGGCCGCCATGCTCGTGCGGTGCCTCGCCGTCGAGTGGCGCGAGGCGCGCATCGCCGTCAACGAGCTCGTGCCCGGGCCGGTCCACACCACCATGGCCGCCGGCATCACCGATGCACCCGGCCTCCCCGCCGGGGTCCGCCTCGACTGGCACAAGACGCCCGACGACGTGGTCCCCCTGGCCCTCTTCCTGGCCGGCCTCCCCGACGACGGCCCCAGCGGCCAGACCTTCAGCTTGCTGGGACGCGACCTCTGACCCCCCCGTCCGAGGGACCCGCCCCCGGTCGTGGCCTGGCAGGCTGCATCCGTGCGGATGACCGGCCGGGTCAGGCGAGAGGAGCACAAGCTCCCACCGACGGCTGGCCCCTCGCCGCCGCCGGCTCATGGCGATCGAGGCGACCGGCGGATGCCGCAACGGCCGCCGGTAGCCTCGGATCCGCACCCCCGAGCGCGCGTCGAACCCGACCACCACTACGCAGAGGTCCTTCCCGTGGCAGTCCCCCTCTCCCTCCTCGACCTGGCCTTCGTCGGCAAGGGCCAGACCCCGAGAGACGGGTTGGCCGGCAGCGTGGCCCTGGCCCAGGAGGCCGAACGCTGCGGCTACGAGCGGGTCTGGTACGCCGAGCACCACAACATGAAGGCCATCGCCTCGTCGGCCACCAGCGTGGTGATCGCCCACGTGGCCGCCCACACCGAGCGGATCCGGCTGGGTTCGGGCGGGATCATGCTGCCGAACCACTCACCGCTCACCATCGCCGAGCAGTTCGGCACCCTCGAGACCCTGCACCCCGGCCGTATCGACCTGGGGCTCGGTCGGGCCCCCGGCACCGACCAGGTGACCATGCGGGCCCTACGCCGCGACCATACGTCGGCCGACTCCTTCCCCCGCGACGTCCAGGAGCTGCAGGGGTACCTCGGCGACGAGAGCCGGGTGCCGGGCGTCGAGGCCGTCCCCGGCCAGGGCACCAAGGTCCCCATCTACATCCTCGGGTCCTCGCTGTTCGGGGCCACCCTGGCGGCCGCCCTCGGGCTGCCGTACGGCTTCGCGTCGCACTTCGCGCCTGCGGCCCTGGAGGAGGCGGTCGCCGTCTACCGCCGCGACTTCCGGCCCTCCGACCAGCTGGCCGAGCCCCATGTGATCGCCGGCATCAACGTCTTCTGCGCCGACAGCGAGGCCGAGGCCGCGGCCCAGCGCCAGGTGGTCGCCCGCAGCCGTCTCTCGCTGTTCTTCGGTCGCGGACGCACCTTCACCGACGACGAAGCCGACGCCATCCTGGCCTCCCCGCAGGGCCGCCAGCTGCAGGAGATGATGCGCTACACGGCGGTGGGGACCCCCGCCCAGGTCAAGGAGCAGCTCGAGGCCTTCACCGAGCACGCCCGGGCCGACGAGCTCATGGTCGTCCACCAGGCCCCGACGCTCGACGCCCGGCTCCACTCGGTCCGCCTGCTGGCCGAGGTGTGGGGGCTGGCCGGCGTCGGCGCCGGCGCCGGCGCCTGAACGCCCGACGGCTGCGGCCCGCCACCCGTCAGGGACCATCGGCGGGCGCGGTCGGCCGACGGCCTCTGTCGACACACACCTCGGGCATGGTGGAGTGAGCCCGTGCGACTGGTGATCATGGGTGCCGGAGGCCGGGACTTCCACGACTTCAACGTCCTCTACCGCGACGACCCCGATGTGGAGGTGGTCGCCTTCACCGCCACCCAGATCCCGGGCATCGACGACCGCCGGTATCCCGCTGCGCTGGCCGGTCCCCGCTACCCGCACGGGATCCCCATCCGACCGGAAGCCGAACTGCGCGACATCATCGAGCGCGAGGCGGTCGACGAGGTGGCCTTCTGCTACTCCGACGTGGCCCACGTCGACGTGATGCACCTGGCCTCACGCGTCCTCGCCACGGGCGCCGGATTCCGGCTGCACGGGCCCCGTCGCACCATGCTGCAGGCTCGGGTCCCGGTCGTCGCCGTGTGTGCCGTGCGCACGGGGAGCGGCAAGAGCCCGGTGAGCCGCCGGGTGGCTCACCTGCTCGAGGCCGCGGGCCTCCGGACGGTGTTGGTCCGCCACCCCATGCCCTACGGCGCTCTCGAACAGATGGCCGTGCAGCGTTTCGCCACCCTGGCCGACATCGACGCCGCCGACCCGACGATCGAGGAGCGTGAGGAGTACGAGGCCCCGGTCCGCGAGGGTCTGGTGATGTGGGCGGGGGTGGACTACGAGGCGATCCTGCGGGGCGCCGAGGAGGAGGCCGACGTCATCGTGTGGGACGGCGGCAACAACGACCTGCCCTTCGTGCGACCCGATCTGCTCGTCACGGTCGTCGATCCCTTGCGGGCCGGCGACGAGCTCGCCTTCCACCCCGGAGAGGCCAACCTGGTGATGGCCGACGTCGTGGTGGTGAACAAGATCGACGTGGCCACCCCGGACGACGTCACGACGGTCCTGGCTCACGTGGAGGCCGTCAACCCTGCCGCCACGGTCATCCGGGCCGGCTCACCGGTCACCCTCGGTGAGGGACCGGAGCTGGCCGGGCGCCGGGTGCTCGTCGTCGAGGACGGACCCACGATCACCCACGGCGGCATGCCGTCGGGGGCCGGGCTGGTGGCGGCCCGCGCCGCCGGTGCGACCGATGTCGTCGAGCCCCGCCCCTTCGCCGTGGGTTCCCTGGTCGACACCTATGCCCGATTCCCCCACATCGGACCGGTGCTGCCCGCCATGGGCTACGACGTCGCCCAACGGACCGACCTCGAGGCGACGATCGCAGCCGCCCGCTGCGATGTCGTCGTCTCGGGCACCCCGATCGACCTGACCCGCGTGGTGCGGGTCGACGCGCCCGTCCGTCGAGCCAGCTACGAGCTGCGCGAGGTCGGCTCGCCCGAGTTGGCGGAGGTCCTCGTCCCCCTCGTTGCCCGAGCCCGCGCCGTCGGGTAGGAGAATCCCCATGATCGAACTCTTCGCCGACGTCATCTGCCCCTTCGCCCACGTCAGCCTCTGCCGCCTGGCCACCCGCCGCGAGACCGACGGTCGACAGGACGTCGGCATCGTCGTGCGGGCCTGGCCGCTCGAGATCGTCAACGGCGAGCCGTTCGAGGCCGACAAGATCGCCGAGGAGATCGACGTGCTGCGCGACAGCGTGGCCCCGGACCTCTTCACCGGGTTCGACCCGGCGGCGTACCCGTCCAGCTCGATGCCGGCCCTCGCCCTCACCGCCGCGGGGTACGCGGCCGACCTCGTCGTGGGTGAGCGCATCGCCTTCGAACTGCGCGAGCTGCTCTTCGAGCAGGGGGTCGACGTCGCCGACCCCGCCGTGCTGGCCTCGGTGGCCGACCGCCACGGCCTCCCCCGCGAGGTCCTCGGCCAGTTCGGCCCCGTGCACGACGACCTGGCCGAGGGTCGCCGCCGGGGGGTGGTCGGATCGCCGCACTACTTCGTCGAAGGCCGCGACGTGTTCTGCCCCAGCCTCGACGTCTCCAAGCCCGAGGGCTCCCTACGGGTGCGCTTCGACGTGGAGCACTTCGACGCCTTCTGCGAGACGGCCTTCGAGGCCCGCTGACCGCCGCGCCCGCCCCGGTCGCCGGCCGGCTCGGGTTCCCCGTCACGGTGGATCTACCCTCCCGGACGATGCAGGGCACGACCGCACACGACCCGACGTCCCCCCACCGAACCCGCCTCGCCGTCCCGAGGCGACGGGGCTGGGGCCTGCTCGCCGTGGCGATGGGTGTCGTGCTCATCGCCGGGGCCTGCGCCGGGGGCGGGTCGGCCGACCCCGGCCCGGCGAGCACCGACCCCGGTTCCGAGTCCTCCCCCTCCAGCACGGCCACGACGACCACCACGGCCCGGCCCGAGCCGTCGCCCTGCTCCACCGCGTCGTGGAGCCGGGAGGAGCGCGTCGCGGCGACGGTGTTCGCCTCGCTGGCCGATGGCTCCATCGAGGGCCTCGACCAGGCCCTGGCAACCGGCGCCGGCGGGATCTTCGTGAGCACCGCCGCGGTCCCGCTGGTGGCCGACGGCACCATCGCCGAGCGCACCGCGGCCACCGAGCTCCCGCCCCTCGTGGCCATCGACGAGGAGGGCGGGCGCGTCCAACGTCTGCGCGACGTGGTGGGCCGCCTGCCCAGCGGCCGGGTCATGGCTCGCACCATGGACCCGTCGGAGATCCGGACCACCGCGGCCACCCACGGCGCCCAGCTCGCCGAGCTCGGGATCACCGTCGACTTCGCCCCGGTCGTCGACGTCAGCGACGAACCCGACGATGGCCCGATCGGCGATCGCAGCTTCGGTGCCGACCCGGAGTCGGTCGTCGCGGCCGCCGGGGCCTTCGCCGCCGGCCTCGACGAGGCCGGCGTCCTGCCCACCCTCAAGCACTTCCCGGGACATGGTCGGGCCAGCGGCGACTCTCACGACGAGGCGGTCAGCACCCCACCGATCGACCAGATGGGCCCGGACCTCGAGCCGTTCAGGACGATCCCGACCGAGGTGCCGGTCGCGATCATGATCGGCCACATGGAGGTGCCCGGGCTCACCAACGGGGTGCCCTCGTCGCTCTCCCCGGCCGCGATCGACGGGCTCCTGCGCGGCGATCTCGGGTTCGACGGTCTGGTCGTCACCGACGACCTGGCCGGGATGCGGGCCATCCAGGACCGCTACACGACCGAGGACGCCGCCGTGCTGGCGCTGGCGGCCGGGGCCGACATGGTGCTGGTGCCGACGTCGTCGTTCCCCGCCGTGGCCGCAGCCATCAGCGCCGCCGTCGACGACGGACGCCTCACCGAGGCCCGGCTGACCGAGGCCGCCGATCGTGTCCTCGCCGCCCGCTCCCCCGCCGGCACCTGCCCGACCTGAGCGAGACGACGGCCGTCAGACCCGGTGGACGGCAGCGTGGAACCCGTCGAGGAGGTGCTCGGAGAAGACGCGGGCCACCAGCTCGCCCCTCGTGGTGAACCCGGTCTTGGTGAAGATGGCCTTCACGTGGTCACGTACGGTGTGCGCCGAGATGCTGAGCTCGGCCGCGATCTCCTTCGTCGCCAGGCCCCGGGCCAGGTGCACCACGATCTCGATCTCCCGCTCGGTGAGCCCGTAGCCCTCCAACAAGATGGGGGTGAGGTCGGCCGCCCGTGCCGGTTCGATCATCACCGCCACCATCCCCGACCCCTCCATGGGGCTGGCACTGACCCGCCGCCACGTCCCGGAGGTCCCGTGGACCCGTGTGGCGACGTGGCTGGCGGACCGGCTCGCCCGGGCCCTGGTCACCACGTTGCGCACGATGGCGGGCATCCCCATCTCCTCCACCCCGACGGTGCGCAGGTCGTCGAGCATGCGCTGCGCCTCGACGGTCTGGTGCAGGACCTCGTCGCGCTCGTCGACGACGCACATCGCGGCGGTGGAGTGCGCTTCCATGTCGAGGGCGACCACGCCCCTGCGCAGCACCTTGCCGACGAGCGGGACGAGGCTCGACACGGCCCGGATCTCGTCATCCGGGAACGGACCGTCGACGGTGGCTCGCAGCAGGCTCACGACCCCCCAACAGGTCGAGCCCACCACGAACGCGGCCCTGAGCTCGTCCGCCACTCCCAGCCCGGCGTACAGCCTCGTGTGAACGGGAGCCCGGTCGAGATCGCCGTCGGTCGCGTCGTGGAGGGTGGCCACGGTGTCGGTACGTCGGGCCAGGTCGGTGAACTTGTTGTAGCCGGGGCCGAGCAGCTCGCTGTCCCAGAACGGCGCACACGCATCGGCGGAGAACCCCTCGACCAGCCCGCCCGTCGGGAGCAGCGTCTCCGGGTCGACCGTCATCAGCGCGCTCCACGTGAACGTGGTGATGTCGTGAAGGGCGGTCTGGACGCCCTCCAACGCCGCGGTGAGGTCGGGGGGCCGGTCCGCCAGATCGCGCAGACGGTCCCGAGCCCCAGTCAGATCTCCGACCCCCATGCGACGAGGGTACGGGGTGTCGATCAGGTGCTCCATCCCCCGATCGAGGGGTCCCGCCCCCCCACGGTCGACAGGGATCCACCCGATCGCGGGATTCACGGCGACGAGCCAGCTCCGTAGCGTCCGCCTCACCGACGAGGAGGAGCCGACCGTGAGCGACACATCCACCCGACCGAAGGCAGCGGGCCCGACCACACCAGGGCTCACCGGCATCCAACACGTCGGCCTGACGGTGCGGGACATCGGGCCAGCGAGGCGTGGTACGGGCGGGTGCTCGGCCTGCAGCGCCAGTTCGACGAGCCTCACCACGAGAGCGACGCCGGGGGCCATGCCGTCGTGCTGGGCACCCCGGCCATGTCCCTCAACGTGGGTCTCGACCACCATCCGACCAACGCCGGCTCGACGTTCGATCCCACCCGCACCGGGCTCGACCACCTCTGCTTCCAGGTGGTGAGCGTCGAGGCGCTCGGGGAGTGGGCCGTGCACCTGGAGGACCAGGGAGTGACCCATTCCGGCGTCCGCCCCATGCCAGGGATGCCGATCTCGCTGTTGAGCTTCACCGATCCCGACGGCATCCAACTCGAGCTGATCGCCTTCGCCGGCTGATCAGGAAGGACCCCACGATGACCCTCACCCCCGCCCAGATGGACGAGCTCATGCAAGGCCACTTCGCGTTCGAGATGGACGACGACGTCGACGGCGTGCTGGCGACCCTCGCCCCGGAAGCCGAGCACGACATCGTCGGCGCGCCCGGCGGAGCCACCATCGGCCCGGACGCCACCCGCCCCACCTACGAGCAGCTCTTCGGCGACCTCGCCGGGGAGCGGGTGGAGACGCGGCACCGCTACTACGGCGTGAACTCGCTGACCGACGAGAGCCTCTGGATCGGCCGCGCCGTCGGCAACCCGTTCGGCTTGCCGGGGCACGGCCGGCCCCTGCAGTTCCGGATCCTGCACGTCATGGCCTTCGACGACGACGGCCGCATCACCCGCGAGAACGTCTGGCTCGACCATGCTGCGATCGTCGCCCAGTTGTCCGACGACGCCGGCCGTGTGGTGGGGTGACCAGCGCCGTGGGCCGCCCAGCCCGGTGAACGACCGCAGGCACATCGGGTAGGGGCCCGTCGCCGGCAACGACGACAAGGAGCCCCGAGATGGCCGAGGAGCACACCGACGACACGACGACACGACCGTCGGAGGAGGGCCGAGCCGGACCCCTCGCGTCGCTCACCGACCAGCAGCGCACCTATCTGCGCTTCGCCGCCATGATCGCCACGTCGATGGTCGTGATGTTCGTCATCATGTACCTGAACACCTACGAGATGGCCCACGTCAGGTGGAGCGAGACCCGCTTCTACATGACCTTCGTGATGGGCGCGGCCATGGCGGTGATCATGCTCAGCTTCATGCTGGGCATGTACAAGAGCTCCAAGGTGAACCTGGCCATCCTCATCGGCGCCGCACTCGTGTTCGCCGGGTCGCTCTGGCTGGTCCGCAGCCAGACGACGGTAGAGGACCGCTCGTACATGCGGGCCATGATCCCGCACCACTCCATCGCCATCCTGACGAGCGAGAACGCCGGCATCCGGGACGTACGGGTCCGGGAGCTGGCCGACGAGATCATCGAGGCCCAGCGACGCGAGATCGACGAGATGGACTGGCTCATCGAGGACATCGGCGAGAACGGGGTCGCCGAGACCGAGGAAGAAGCCGCGCAGCGGGCCGTCCCCGAGTTCGAGGCCAGCCCCTGAGGTCCGTCACCCGATCTCGACGGGAACCTCGTAGACGTTGATCTGCGAGCCGTCCCGAGCCGACGTCTCGAAGCCGATCACCGAGCCGATCCCGGGGGTCGGGACCTCGAAGGTGGCGGTGACCGAGAAGGTTCCGAAGGTCCCCATCCCCGCGGTGGCGGTGGTGAACCCCTCGGCCACGATCAGGCCGTCACCGTCGGTCACGACGTACTGGACGGTGCCTTCGAACGTGTTGGCCATGCCGGTGATCTCCAGCGGCGACGCCACCGCGTCGCCCGGCACGGGTGACTCGACGAGCACCATCGGTGTCACGTTGGCGAAGTCCGAGCGGTCGACACCGTCGACCAGCACGCCCTCACCGCCGATGGCCTCGACGGGCTGGCCGTCGAGACGGAACTGCACGGTGTCGACGGTGTCGAACTGGGTGAGGGTGAACACGACCTGGGCCACCCGCGCCTGCATGGACAGGCTCCCGCCACCGGACTCGAACTCGCTGCTGAGATCGACGGTGGCCACCCCGTCGGCGATATCGAGGTCGAGCAGCTCGGTGCCCTCGGGGATGGCGGTGAAGAAGCCGATCTCGGTCTCGATGCCCTCGGGCCCGTCGAGCAGCGCGTCCATCGCACCCCGTCCCACTTCCGGCCCTTCGACCGTCCGGCCGGCGGTGGCCACGGCCTCGTCACGGGTGAAGTAGACCCGCACGTCGATCATGGGCCCGTCGCCCTCGTCGGACGTCGTGGTGGTCGTCGAGGCGGTGGTGCCGACCCCCGCCGTCGTCGACGTCGACGCCGACTCGTCGGCCTGGTCGTCGCCCCCGCAGGCGCCGAGCGCCACCACCAAGACGAACACCGTGAGGATCCCGAGTCGAGTGCGCATGGCTTCATCGAGACACCACCGCGCCGCCGCCACCAGGGCCGAACGTCAACGAGGACAGGTCCTCACGGCAACCAGCTCCGCCAGTGGCCTAGGCCCGGCCGAGGTGGCGCAGGTGGCGGTAGTGGGAGGCGATCGCCTGGCGGAGCGTGGGCTGCACCCGGTAGGGGATCTCGAAGGCGTCGCAGACCTCGCGGACCGCCGGTGCGATCACCGGGTAGGCCGTGTGCGGGACCTGGGGGAAGAGATGGTGCTCGGTCTGGTGGTTCAGGCCGCCCGTGTACCAGGTGACGAGGCGATCCACCGGGCCCGAGCCCTGGCAGAAGTCCACCGTCGAGCGGACCTGCCACTCGTGCCACCGGATCGCGTTCTCGGCGCCGTCCTGGCGGAACTCGGCCTCCTCGACCACGTGCGCCAGCTGGAACACCACGCCCAGCAGCAGCCCGGCGACGGACAGGGTCAGGGCGATGCCGAGCAGGACGATCCACCAGGGGTGCATGAGCAGCGGAACGCCCACCATGAGGAACACGAAGACTGCCTTGGTGGCCAGGAGCTCCACGTACTCCAGCACGGTCGGGCGTCGGCCGTGACGGTCGCCGGTGATGGACTCCGTCACCGTCGACGCCACGTCGGCGACCATGATCGCCAGTGCCGTGAAGCAGTAGACGGCCCACAGGTAGAGGTGCTGGAAGCGGTGCCACGGACGACGGGCCTGTTGGGGGGCGAAGCGGCCGAACGGGGCCAGCTCGATGTCGTCGTCACGACCGACGACGTTGGTCGCTGCGTGGTGGACGTAGACGTGGCCGTCGATCCAGCGCTTCGAGCTGCCCCCGAGGGCGTACATCGACCATCCGGCCGCCCGGTTGGCGCCTGTGAGCCGCTTGGAGCCCTTGGTCCGGAACAAGGCGTTGTGGTTGGCGTCGTGTTGGACGTTGAAGCCCACGCCCGCCATGGCGAGGGCCAGGGAGGCGCACGCCAGGATGCCCAGCCACCAGGAGCCGGCCACGAGCAACAGCGCGTAGGAGGCGAGGTACCAGGCGCCGATCACCACGGCCTTGGACTGCAGCTGGCGGTGGGCCCGCCGCAGGACCCCTTCGGAGAGACGCTGGTCGACGGCCGTCCGCAGGTCGGAGCCGAACCGGCGATGGTCCGGACCCGGCGAGCTCTCGACCGTCACAGCCGGGCTCACGGTGGACGGAGCCACCCGTTCCATGGTTTCTGACACGACGACGCACTTCCCGTGGGAGGCAGCTTCCCGACGGGTGTCGAAACCGATGCCTCTCGTGCGCCCTTTCTACCCGGCCCGTGCTCCGACGAGACCGCGCGGCACGATGATCCGGGGCGGCAGCACGGATCAGCGCCGACCGGGCCGCGGGTGCCTAGCCGGTGGTGCTCTTCGTCCAGTCGCGCAGGGCGGCGTGAGACGCCCCCCAGTCGATCGGCGAGTCGCACGTGGGGCACTGCGCATCGTCGTCGGTCATCACGGAATCGCAGTGCGAGCACCGCAGGTTCGGGTCCGTGTCCGGCTCGAAGACGGCGGTGACCCGCCCGATCGGGGTGATGGCTGCAGCGTCGCTCATCGGTGTCTGCCTCTCGTGGGGTCGGGGTCGATCCGTCGACCTTGCTCTCCCCCGGCCGGCCCGACCACGGCCGAAGGTCCCACCGTCCCCGGCCCGGAGGACCCGGGGCCGCTCTGCCCGACCGGGTGGGGCGGGCGCCCCTAGACCGGCCAGGATCCGACGACCATCATGGGAGGACGAGGCGGAGCGGGTCGACCAGACCGGTCGCCTCGGCATCGAACGACACGATCCGACGACGAAGGGAACCCGCATGGGCCTCCACCTGGGCGACACCGCCCCCGACTTCACCGCCATGACCACCGACGGCGAGGTCTCCTTCCACGACTGGAAGGGCGACTCGTGGGTCGTCTTCTTCAGCCATCCGGCCGACTTCACCCCGGTGTGCACCACCGAGTTGGGCCGCACCGCCGCCCTCGAGGAGGAGTTCGCCACGCGCAACACCAAGGCCATGGCCCTCTCCATCGACCCGATCGAGGACCACCACAAGTGGGCCCCGGACATCGGTGAGATCACCGGCACCCCGCTCAACTTCCCGATCGTGGCCGACCCCGACCACAAGGTCGCCGAGCTCTACGACATGATCCACCCCGGTGAGGGTGACACGTCCACCGTGCGGTCCGTCTTCATCATCGACCCCGCCGGCAAGATCCGCCTCATGCTCACCTATCCCAAGTCGGTGGGCCGCAACTTCGACGAGATCGTCCGCGTCGTCGACGCCCTCCAGGCCACCGATGCCAACCCCATCGCCACCCCGGCGGACTGGAAGCCCGGCGACCGCGTCATCGTCGGCCTCGGGGTCTCCACCGACGACGCCAAGGAGAAGTTCAAGAACGTCGAGGAGTTCAAGCCCTACCTGCGCTTCGCCGACCAGCCGTAGCCGTCCTGCTCGTTCGGGCCGGGTGCCACGCCGCACCCGGCCCGACCGCCCACGGGAGTCGCCGACGCGATGGGCGGCCGCCGCCGGCACGGGATCAGACGGCGTCGAGGTTCTCCTCGACACCTGCCGCCGCCTGCTTCGACACCCGACCGAGCGCCTGGAACCAGCCCTCGGTGTTCGGGTAGTCGAACCCGACGCACGAGAGGGTGGGCTGCGCCACGGACCGCCACCGGTCGTCCACCACCGGCGTGCCGGCGTCGGAGTACCGGACCACCGAGTCGTCCAACCAGTCGAGCGCCGGCCGGAACCCGGTGGCCAGCACCACCGCGTCGATCGGACGACGGGACCCGTCACTGAAGATCACAGCCTCGGTCTCGAAGCGGTCGATGGCGCCGACCACGTCGACGCGACCGGTCCGCACGGCCTCGGGAAGCTCGTAGCCCACCACGGGATAGGCCCGGGCGCTGAGCCCTTCCGGCGGGGGGAGACCGAGATCGGAGAAGTCCGGTCGCACCGAGTCGATCAGCGCGCTGGCGAGGCGGTCGGGGACGTGGCGCAGCACGAACGCGCTGAGCGCAGAGCGCCACGCCGACCGGGGGCGGGGAACGAAGAGCACGCCGCTGCGCACCGAGATGGCGACCGCCGCACCCGCCGCCGCCAGATCGACGGCGATCTCGCTGCCGGAGTTGCCGGCGCCGACCACCAGGACCCGTCGGCCGGCGAAGGGCCCGGCCCGGCGGTACTCGGCGGAGTGGATCACGGGCCCGGCGAACGCGGACAGGCCCTCGATGGCGGGGCGCACGGGGCGGCTCCAGATGCCGGTGGCGGCGACGAGGGTGCGCGCCGTGAGGTCGCCGCTCGTCGTGCGGATCTGCCACTCGCCAGCGGCCCAGGTCGCCGACTGCACCCGCACCCCTTCGCGGACGTCGAGACCGAAGTGCGCGCGGTAGTCGGCCAGGTAGTCACGCACGTCCTCACCAGGGGGGAAGTCGGGCAGGCCCGCCGGCATCCGGAGGCAGGGCAACGCCGAGACCTGCTTGAGGGTGTGGAGGCGGAGGCCCTCGTAGTGCTCACCCCACACGTGGCCGGTCGCCCCTTGCTCCAGGAGCACGGCTCCGATCGATCGACGCTGGAGCTGCCGGGCTACGGCCAGGCCCGCGGCACCCGCACCGACGATGACCGTGGCGCTCAACGGCCGGTGAGGCGCCGGAGGCCGGTCACGTCCGCGGGTCCATCACCGTCGTCCACACCCCGTCGCATGCCACCGGAACCCGGGCCGAGCCCTGGTGATTCCGCTCCCGGGTGAGGAGGATCGGCTCTCCTCGGGATCGGCACCGGTCAGCTACGACCTGCGGTGCCGATCTGGTGCAGCTCGATGGCGTTGCCGTCGGGGTCGTGCACGAAGGTCTGGCGGTCGGGCCCGACGACCTTCGGGTCGTCGACCTCGATCCCCTTGGCCCGGAGCTCGTCGACCACGGCATCGAGGTCGTCGAGGAGGAGGGCGAAGTGCTGGCCCTGTGCGGGAGGAACGGAGGCCTCGATGAGGTGGACCTGGGTGGATCCCATGTCGAGCCAGGCCCCGCCGATGGAGAAGTCGGGCCGATCGTCTCGGACCCGGGCGCCCAGCACGCCGGTGTAGAAGACCAGGCTCCGCGCGGGATCGGAGACGTTGATCGAGACGTGGTGGACACCGAGGGGTTGCATCCGCCGAGTATGAACCGGCCCCAACGGCCCGACAAGGAGGGGTCTGCACACCGACTGGCTCGAACAGCTGATCCATTAGCCTCATGGGGACGTCCCGAGGCGGTGCGCGATGGGTCAACATGCATTCGAGGTGCTCGGGCCCCTCCGTGTCACGGGCCCGTCCGGGGACGACCTGAGCCCCCGGGGGCCCCTTCAGCGGCGGCTCCTCGGTGCTCTCCTGCTCGAGCACGGCAAAGTCGTCTCCACCGACCGGCTGGCCGAGGTCCTCTGGGGGGACCGCCTTCCGCAACGGGCGCCGGCTCTGCTGCACTCGCACGTGTTCCGCCTGCGCCAGCAGCTCCCGGAGCTCGACATCGAGGCTCGACCACACGGCTACCAGCTCGACGTGCCGGGCGCGGCGATCGACGCGTGGCGGTTCGAGCAGGCCGTGTCGAGGGCGTGCATGATCCGCCCCGACGACCCCGACGGGGCCCTGGTCCTCCTCGACGAGGCCCTCGGGTCCTGGCGCGGCGAGGCCTTCGCCGACCTCGCCGACACCGATGCCGGACGCATCGAGGCCACCCGGCTCAGCGAGCTCCGGCTGTTGGCGACCGAGGAGCGCTTCACGACCGCTCTTCACCTGGGCCTCGCCGACGAGGCCCTCCCCGATCTCGAGGCCTTCGTCCGCCGTGAGCCCTTGCGGGAACGGCCTCGGGAGCTCCTCATGGACGCGTTGACCGCGTCCGGCCGGCGTGCCGATGCGCTGCGGGTCTACGACTCGTACCGGCGGCAGTTGGCCGAGGAGCTGGGGGTGGACCCGTCGGCCCATCTGCGTCGTCGTCACGAGCAGCTCCTCGACGCGGTCGAGCCGGCCGACGGTGGACCACGGCGACCGGCCCCAAGGGAGGATGTCCCTCCGGCCGATCGGCACGAGGCCACCGGGTTCGAAGAGGCCTCGCTGCCACGGCCCGTCTCGTCGTTCGTCGGGCGCGACGAGTTGCTCGGCGCCCTGGCGGCCCAGGCGACCCACAACCGCCTGCTCACGTTGGTGGGGCCGGGCGGCGTCGGCAAGACACGCCTGGTCACCGAGTTGGTGCACCGGATCGTCGACGACTTTCCCGACGGTCGCCCCTTCTGCGACCTCACCCCGGTGGACGGTGCCGGCGTCGCCGCGGCCGTGGCGTCGGCCTTCGGCATCGAGCCCCGGGCGGGCGTGGCACCGGCCGAGCGGATCGCCGAGGTGGTCCGTCGGGAGCACGCGCTGCTCGTCCTCGACAACTGCGAACACGTCCTCGACGAGGTCGCCGGTCTCGTCGAGGACCTCGTACGGTCCACCGAACACCTCGTCGTGATCACCACCAGCCGGGAACGCCTGGCCGTGGAAGGCGAACGGATCTTCGCCGTGGACCCACTCGGGGTGGGTGGCGAGACCAGCCCCGCCTTCGAGCTGTTCGTCGACCGGGCGCGCGCCGCCTCCTCGACGTTCGAGCTCGACGAGGCCAGCCGGATCCGGGTCGTCCGGCTCTGCGAGCGGCTGGACGGGCTCCCGCTGGCCATCGAACTGGCGGCGTCACGGCTGCGATCGCTCACCCTCGAAGAGATCACCGAGGGTCTGGAGTCCAGCACCTCGGTGCTCCGGGGTGGCCGCCGCACGGTGCCTCGGCACCGCTCCCTCGACGCCGCCCTCACCTGGTCGTATCGACTGCTCGACGACGACGAACGTGACGTGCTGGCCGCGGCGGCGAGCTTCCTCCAACCCTTCGACGTCGCCGACGTGGCCGCCGTGGCCGAACGGCCCACGGCCGACGTTCGCGACGTCCTGGCTGATCTGGTCGAGCGCTCACTCGTCCACCGGGTCGGCGGCCGCTTCTCGCTGCTCCAGGTGGTCCGCCTCTTCGTGAACGAGCGCACCGAGGACCGGGCCGACCTGACCCGGCTGTCGCTCCGGCACGCGAACAGGGTGGCCGAGCGAGCCGAAACGGCCAACCGGGTCCTGCGCACGGCGCTGGACGACACACCCATCGCCGACGTGCGGGCCTTGGTCCCCGACCTGCGACAGGCCATGACCGCCGCTCTCTCGTCGGGCGACGCCGATCTCGCCGTGCGGTTGGTCGTGGCCGTCCGCGATGCGGCCATGCACGCCATGCTCCCGGAGCTCATGGCATGGGGAGAGCCGGCCGGAGAGCTCGGCGACGCCGTCGCGCACCCACTCGCCGCCGACGCCTTCTCGATCGCCGCACTCGCCGCGTGGAAGGCCGGCGACCTCGACGCCATGCGTCGGCTCCTCCAGCGGGCCGGAGAGACCTTGGCGCGAGGTGGGGAGCGCGACCGCTACGAACACCAAGGAGCCCTGGGCACCGAGGCACTGGCCCACGGCGCGCTCGACGACGCCGTGGCGCCCCTGCGTCGCGCGCTCGAGTGCCCGGAAGCCGTGGACGACGTGCTGCGCCAGGCCGAAGGCGGCGCCACGCTCGTCATCTGCGAGGCCTATGCCCACCGGGCCGAGGCGTGCACCCACGCCGAGCGCCTCCTCACCGACGTGGCTCCTCGCGCGGGTGCCGTCCCCGCCTCGTGGTGCTGGTACGCCGCCGGCGAGTGCCTGCTCGACGCAGAACCGATGGTCGCTCGTGGTCACCTGCAGCGGGCGGTGGAGCTGGCCCGGGCCGGCGGGGCCACCTTCGTCGAGGGCGTGGCCGGGGCATCGCTGGCCTCGCTGGACGCCCGTTCCGGGGACACGACTGCCGCCGTCGGGCACTACCGGTGGTTGCTGCCCCTCTGGCTGCGCGCCGGCGTGCGCTCACCGTTGAGGACGATGTTGCGCACCGTCACCGAGCTGCTCTGCCAGCAGGGCTTCGACGACGCCGCGGCCCGGCTCCTCGGCGTGGTCACCGCACCCGGTGCCGGGCACGAGGTGGTGGGCGACGACGACGTCCGGCTCCGGACCGTGAGGGCCACGCTCGAGCGCAGGATGGGACGGGCGCAGCTCGAGATCCGGCTCGAAGAGGGCCGCGCCCTCGACGACGCGGCCGCCGCCCAGGAGGCGACGGCCGCGTTCGACCAGATGGCCTGATCGCCCCTCGGACTCACCAGCGTGGACCCGCGGGGTCGATGCCCAGCAGCGCCTTGCCGGCGGTCTCGTGGGTGAGCGCGTCGTTGGTCGGATGGAAGCCGCCACACCGCACGTCGCGGTAGAGGCGTTCGAGCTCGTGGCCTCGCACCATGCCCGCACCGCCGGCGACATCCAGGGCGACGTCGACCACACGTTTGGCCGCCTCGACGGCCCGCCACTTGGCCGAGACGATCTTGGCCCCCCACCGGTCGCCGTGGTCGACCCCGTCGACGCAGTCGTCCACGAAGCGCCGGACCGTCGCGTCGGCGGCGTCGAACTCCAGGTACATCTCGGCGACCTGGTGCTGCACCATCGGGTTGTGGGCGTAGGTCCCGCGGGGGATCGCCACCGAGCTCTTGGTGGTGGCCGAGTGGACCGCCAGTTCCAGGGCGCGCTCCGCGATGCCGAGGTACACGTTGCCGACCTGGCCCACGAACCACAGGTTCATGGCGAAGAGGAACAGGTCGCTCTCGTCGCCCGCCGGCGTGATCGCTCCGATGCGGTCATCGGGGACGAACACGTCGTCGAGGACCGTGTCGTAGCTCTGCGAGGGCCGCATCCCGAGGGTGTCCCAGTTGGGGACGACGGTGACGCCAGGTGCCTCACGGGGCACGAAGCCGTGCACCACGACCGGCTGGTCGGGGGTGCTCGTGTCGAGCGCGTGCACCCCGAGGTGGGCCCATGCCGGTCCGTTCGACCCGAACATCTTGTGGCCGTTGACGACGTAGCCACCGTCGACCTTCACCGCCGTCGCGGTCGACATCACGACCGGGGCGTCGTTGCCGGTCTCGGCGTGACCGGCGGCGAACACGTCGCCGGCGACGGCCCGCTCGAGGATCCAGCGCAGTGACGGGTCGCCCGCCCTCTCGTACTCCACGGCGATGCCGACCCAGTAGTGGTGCATGGTCATGGCGAGGGCGGTCGCCGGGGCATAGGTGGCCAACCGACGTTGGGCGCGTCCGAGCTGGCGCAGGTCGTATCCCCAACCGCCGAGCTCCTCGGGGACGGCGGCACCGAGGTACCCGATCTCGCGCAGGACGGCCAGGTCCTCGTGGAAGTACTCGTTGTGCTCGTCGGCCACGCGGGCCCGGTCGCGGAACCCGGCGAGCGTGTCGTGGTCCGGAAGTCGCCTGGTGGCGTCGGTGCTGGGATCTTCGATGAGGGTCATGGTGTGCTCCTGGGTGATGGTGGATGGTTGTCGGGGAGTCGGGGCGGCGTCGTGGTCACAGCAGCTCGACGAGCAGCGACGCGGCGCGGCGAGCGCCGCACCGGGGCACGGGGCGATAGGGCGGCCGATCACGGCGCAGCTCATCGGCCATCGCCGCGGCGAGGGCCTCGGGCGTAGCCGCGGCGTACTCGAGGGCCCGACCGGCGCCATGGCGGTCGAGGCGATGGCGGACGTGGATCTGCTGTTCGAAGTGGTCGAGCAGGGGCAGGTACACGAACGGCCGCTGGGCCGCGGTGAGCTCCATCGTCGTCGTGAGCCCGCCTTGCACGACGGCGAGGTCGCACGCCGCCAGGTGGCGGTGCAGGTCGGGCACGAACGCCCGCTTCTCGACCCCGGCGACGTCGGGGAGGGCGCCCGGATCGATCCTCGGACCGGTGACGATCACAGTACGCAGCCCGGGGATCTCCTCAGCCGCCAACGGATGGGCGGCGACGATCCGCCGGAGCAACGGCAGCCCGACGGCGGAGCCGCCGACCGACGCGATGACGACGACCTCGTCGTCGCGGTAGCCCAGCTCGGCCCGAAGCCGGGTGTGGTCGAGCTCGGCCGGGTCGAAACCGGTGATGTAGCCGCTGAACTCGTAGTGCTCGGCCGTCCACTCGGCGATGGACGGGAGTCCGGCGCCGAAGGTGTGCGGGACGACGTCGTCGGGATCGCCGACGAAGATCGACAGATCCCGGACGTGGGGTCGACGTTCGACGTGGCCGATCATCTCGCGGTTCCAGTCGGCGGCGACGAAGGCTTCACGTTCGCCGCCGGACGCCATGGGGACGATGCCGACGAAGTCGGACAGCCAGGCGAAGCGAGCTCGCTTCAGTGCCGGATGCTCGTGCAGGAAGTGGTCCACCTCCCACGACTCGTCGCCGACGACGAGGTCGTAGCCGGCGCTCTCGGTGAGGTCGGCGAACACGCTGAAGTTCGTGACCAGGATCTCGTCCATGCGGCGCAGGGCCTCGAACACGTGGAGGTCGTGCTCCCCCATCTCGCTCTCGAGGTGCGCAGACTCGCTGGCGAGGCGAAGGCTGGCCGGGTGCACGGTCTCACCAGCCGCGTCGAGCACACGTGTCACCGGGTCCTGGGCCAGCCAGTCGATCCGCACGTCCGGCGCCAGCGTCCGCAGTTCCGTGGCGATCGCCAGGTCACGGCGGGCGTGGCCCAGACCGATCGGGGAGGACAGGTACAGCACGCGCGGTGGCCTCGGACGCCGGATGGCGGCCACCGCACTCGGGGTCCCGGGGTCGGGATCGGTCATCCGGCCGGCTCCCGGAGGCTCCGGGACGGCCGACACCCGGCGGTCCATGAAGGATCGGATGATCCGGTTCACCTCGATCGGGTAGCGGACCTGGGGGCAGTGGGCGGCCTCAGGCATCTCGACCAGCTCCGAACCGAGGCCGGTGGCGAGGCGGCGGCCCCACTCGGGTGGGCAGATCACGTCGAGTCCGCCCTGGATGACCAGGGAGGGGCAGGTCACCGACGCCACCAACGAGCGCAGCGCGGCCGCGGTCTGGTGCGGTGGGGTGGCGGCCCGGGCGGCGACGGTCGCGGTGAGCACCTCGGGGGTGGTGTCGAGCCCCCACGCCAACGCCTCCTCGCGGGGCTTGGTGGCGTGCGGCTCGGCCAGGGCGGTCTCGGTGAACCACCGCACGAACCCGGGAAAGTCCCGGGCCCAGGCGTGACGGTTGTAGCGACCCCAACCCTCCTCGACCTCGAGTTCCTCGTCGAAGGTCGCGAGGGCCCGGGTGAGGGGTGCGTCGACGTCCCCGGCCAGGTCGACCGACGGGCCGATGAACACGGCGCCCTCGACCAGGTCGGTCGCCGATGCCGCCAGCAGCAGGGCCAGCAGGCCGCCGTAGGAGTTGCCCACGAGGACCGCCTGATCGGTCCGGGTCGCGCTCATGACGGCGAGGGCGTCGGCCGCGTGCTGGTGGGGGACGTAGGCGGAGGGATCGGTCGGCCGGTCGGAGCGGCCGCAGCCGCGGGCGTCGTAGGTGACGATCCGGAAGTGGTCGGAGAGCCCGGCGATCTGAGCCTTCCAGATCCGGCTGTGCACGACCATCCACGGCGGGAGCAGCACCAGCGTGTGCTCGCCGGCGCCGAAGACCTCATAGTGCACGGACGTCCCGTCCTGGTCGACGGTGCCCTCCTCGACTGGCTGGCGTGGCCGCATGCCGGTCCTCCTCTCCTGGGTGCTGGACCTCACCGTGATCCGGTGTGCTCGCGGGCCGCTTACGCGGCACTCGCGAGCGCTCGCGAGGCCGTCGCGAGGCCCCTGCGAGAGCTCCACCCCACCGTGGCCCCCGTCCCCACCCCCACGACGAGGAGGAGGCCGGCCATGAGCGCCACCATCCAACCCACCCGACCGACGGTGGAACCCCGGGAGGACCAGACCTTCCACCACGGCACCCGCAGCGACTTCAACGCCTGGTTCTTCCGGGTCTTCGACCGCTACATCAACCACATCGCGCGCCATCACAAGCGTGAGGCGTTCGCCGGCATGCGCGCCGGCGACATCGTGGAGCTCGGTGCCGGGGTCGGCGCCAACTTCGCCCATCTGCCGGCCGGTGCCCGGGTGCTGGCGGTGGAACCGAGCCGGGCGATGCACGACGAGTTGGTCGCCCGGGCAACCGACCGCGCCGTGGACCTGACCGTCCTCGGCGCCTGTGCCGAGGACCTGCCGATCCCCGACGCGTCGGTGGACGAGGTGATCTGCTCGCTCGTGTTGTGCACCGTGAAGGACCAGGCGGCCGCGCTCGCAGAGATCCGACGGGTGCTGCGCCCGGGTGGGAGCTTCCGGTTCGTCGAGCACGTGGCCGCACCTGCGTGGAGCCCCCGGCGTTGGCTCCAGCACGCGATCCGCCGACCGTGGAGCTGGCTGTTCGAAGGGTGCGACCTGTGCCGGGACACCGTCGCCTCGGTCGAGGAGGCCGGTTTCCGCGAGATGCAGGTCCGACGAGCCCGATTCCGCCGGTCCCTGTTCACACCCGTGAACTCGGCCGTCTACGGCTACGGCATCCGATGACCGGCGACGACGAGATCCGGTGTCTGGGTACGATCCTCGGCATCTGGGCGCATCCCGATGACGAGACCTACCTGTCGGCCGGTCTCATGGCGGCTGCGGCCGACAACGGCCAGCGAGTGGTCGTGGTGTCGGCGACCGCCGGCGAGCACGGCACCGACGACCCTGTGACCTGGCCGCCCGAGCGGTTGGGCCCCGTACGGGCCAGGGAGGCCGCCGCCGCGCTCGCCGCGCTCGGCGTGCAGGAGCACCGCTGGATGGGGTTGCCCGACGGCGATCTCCGCCGGTGCTGTCCCGACGAGCAGATCCGGCGGCTCGCCGAGACCATCATCGAGGTCGCACCGGACACGATCCTCACGTTCGGCCCCGATGGCATCACCGGCCATCAGGATCACCAGGTGCTCGGGCGGTGGGCGTCGGCGGCCCATCGGCTGGCCCGACCCGGTGCATGCCTGCTCCACGCCGCGCTCGAGGAGGCCTACTGCAAGAGGTTCCAGCCGCTCCACGACCGCTTCGAGGTCTTCATGGACGGCGCCCAGCCGGAGCCTCGTCATCACGACGAGCTGGCGGTCCACCTTCGCCTCTCCGGAGCGGAGCTCGACCGCAAGCTGGTGGCCCTCCGAGCCCAGGCCACGCAGACCGCTCCGATCATCGAGGCCATCGGCGCCGACAACTACGCCCGATGGGTGGCCGAGGAGGCCTTCGTCGAGGTGCTGGCCGACCGCAGCTGACGGCTCCCGGGTGTCAGCCGAACTGCACGAGCTCGAAGGGCAGACCGCCGGCAGTCACCTCGACGAGGGACATCGGTGCCCCGGTGGCGGCGGTGACCTGGAACGGTCCCCGCACCACGTGCCCGGCCTCCGCCGCCTCGGCGCCGGCACGATCGATGTCCCGGTTCACCACCGCCAGGAGGCGCATTCCGGGCGAGACGTCGCCCCGCAGGTGCTCGGGGATCTCGATGACGTCGAGACTGCCCGGTCCTTCGCCGATGAACGCCGCCCGTGCCGGCGCGGCCAGCCCGCTCCAGCCGAACAGCTGCCCCACGTTCTCCTCCGGGATCTCGTAGCGCGACACGGTGGAGATCCTCGCCACCTCCACGCAGAACCCGACGACCTCCTCGAGGTCCTCGGTGAACACGACGACGTGCGACAACGACTTCGGCATCCGACCTCCCTGACGTCGATCGACCCTAACCCGCGGCGCGGCCGGGAACCGTCGAGCCGGACCCGCCGCGCAGGAGCCCGGGCCAGGGGTCGTGCGAAGGTGCGGACCCTCCGCGTGGGGTAGGTCCCGGCCATGTCCGACTGGGTCACGAGCTTCGTCGAGACGGTCGGGTACCCAGGGATCGTCGTGCTCATGATCCTGGAGATCCCCCTCCCGATCATCCAGTCCGAGATCGTGATGACCTTCAGCGGCTTCGCCGCGTCTCGCGGCGATCTCGACCCGGTCCTCGTCGTCGTCGCCGGGGTCGCGGGCAGCACGATCGGGTCGGTCGCGCTGTTCGCGGTCGCCCGTTCGGTGCCCGAGCCGGCGGTGAAGGACTTCCTCGAGCGCCACGGCGGGTGGCTCGGGTTCACCCGGGAGAACCTGGAGTCGGCGCAGGACCGCTTCCGGCGCCACGACCATTGGGCGGTGCTCGTCGGACGCCTCATCCCCGGCATCCGGTCCTTCATCGCCATCCCGGCGGGCTTCACCCGGATGCCGTACTGGGAGTTCATCGCCCTCAACCTGGTGGGGACCGTCTTCTGGATCAGCGTCCTGACCTACCTGGGGTCGATCCTCGGTGAGAACTACGGCCTGGTGGACCAGTACAGCTCCTACATCACCTACGGCCTCCTCGGGGCCGCCGCCGCCTACGTCCTCTACCGGATCGGCGTGGTGGCGATGACCCGTGCATCCGACACGTGAGGCCGCTGGTCGAGCATCGCCACCTCGTCGCCGGGGGCCCAGTACTGGCGTAGGCCCGCCCCATCGGAAATGCTCCTGGCATCGTGACGTCGGCGAGCTCGTCGCAGGCGTCCCACCCGAAGGAGGACCGGCGTGAGCGAATCGACGGTGAGTCGCTGTGCGAGCTGTGGCACCAAGAACCGCGTGCCGAGCACTGCGACCGGTGTGCCTCGCTGTGCGACGTGCCACCACTCCCTCCCCTGGATCGTCGAGGCCACGGCCGGCGAGTTCGACGATGCCGTCGCCACCAGCGCCCTCCCGGTCGTGGTCGACCTGTGGGCCCCGTGGTGCGGTCCGTGCCGCATGGTCAGTCCGCTGCTCGAAGAGCTGGCGACGGACCTGGCCGGGTCGATCAAGCTCGTGAAGGTGAACGTGGACGAGGCCCCGGGGATCAGCGCCCGGTTCGGGGTCCAGGGCATCCCCACCTTCCTCCTCCTCGACCACGGCACCGAGAAGGGTCGGTTGGTCGGCGCCCACCCCCTCCACGAGCTTCGGGCCTGGGTGCAGCAGTCGAGCACCGCCTGACCCACCGGCAGGGACCTGGTCCCGGGCTGGCATCCTGGGGCCATGTCCACCCCGGTCGCCACGTCGTCGGTGCGACGGGTGACCCTCGCCGCCAGTGCCACCCTGACCGTCGCCGTCCTCCCCGTCTTCCTGGTCGGATCGCTGTCGGCCGACATCGGCCGCGAGCTGGGCTTCGGCACGGCCGGAACCGGCGTCGCCATCACCGGTTTCTTCGCCGCCGGTGGGCTCACGGCCGTCGGCATGGGGCGGGTCACCGATCGGGTGGGCGCCAAGGTCGCCATGCGCGCCGGCGTCGTGCTCTCGGGCATCTGCACTCTGGCCCTGGGCACGATCGCGACCCAGCTGTGGCAGCTGGTCGTGCTGCTGGGCTTGGCCGGCACCGCCATCGGGCTCGTCGACACCGGCGGGGCGCGTTCGTTCTCCGAGGCCGTCCGGTTCGGCCGCCAAGGTCTGGCGTTCGGGATCAAGGAAGCCAGCGTCCCGGCCGCGTCGATGCTGGCCGGCCTCTCGCTCCCGGTGCTCGCCGATGCGCTCGGCTGGCAGTGGGCGTTCGTCGTCGGGGCCGCACTCGCCCCGGCGGTGTGGTTCCTCGTCCCGCCCGATCCGGTGCCCGGCGACGTCGACCACGCAGCCCACCCGGCCTCTCCCGATACCGACGCGCCCCACCGGTCGACGACGCGACGGGCCACGCTCGTGCTGTTCGCGGTGGGCGTGGCCTTCGGCGCCGGTGCGTCGTCGGCGGCGGCCACCCTCTTCGTCCCGGCCGTGAGCGACGCCGGGTGGACCGAGAACGCAGCCGGCGTGCTGCTGGCCATCGCCAGCATCGCCAGCATCGCCACCCGCCTGGGACTCGGGTGGTCGAGCGACCTGGCTCCCCAGCACATCCGCAGGATGCTCGCCGGCGCCCTCGCTCTCGGGGCGCTCGGCGCGGCGCTGCTCGCCGTGTCGAGCGCCCCGGCCGTCGTCGTGGCCGGCGCGCTCCTCGTGCTCGGCGCCGGTTGGGGGTGGAGCGGCCTGGCCTTCCTGCGAGCCGTTCGCGCCACACCGGAGGCCCCGTCGATCGCGGCCGGGATCGTGCTCACCGGGCTGGCGACCGGCGGGACGGTGGGCCCGGCACTGTTCGGAGTGATCGCCTCTCGCTGGTCCTACACCGCGTCGTGGTGGTCCGCCGCCGGTGCGTTGGCCATCGCCGCCGCCGTCGCGGTCGTGGTGCGAGACCACGCCGCCTCACCGTAGGCACCGGGCCCCGCTCGTTTCGGACGGTCGCCTATCGCTCCGATCGACGTTCGAGGAGGCCCCGGACGTAGGCCGCCTGCCCCGCGTGCTGGATGTCGTCGTCGAGGACGCTCACCAACCGGACGCCGAGCGTCACCGGCGGATCCCAGCTGCGGTCGACGACGCGGTCGAGCGCCTCTGGGGTCAGCGTCGCCACGAACGCACGGGTGCGCTCCGCAACAGCGTCGTAGTAGCCGGTCACGGCCGAGACGCTCTCGGGACGAACCCGCGCCACCTGCTCGGGTGTGTGGCCGAACCCGACGTCGGACGGATCGGCCTCGACGCCGAAACGGGCCGCCCAGCCGTCCTCCATCCACACCTGCTCACGCTCGACCAACTCGGCCATGTGCGCGTCCTGGACCCGCGTGAGGTGCCACAACAACCAGCCGATCGGGTTGGAACCGGCCTCGGGCACGACGAGCAGGTCCGCCGGGGACAACCCCGCCGACACCTCGTGGACGTGTTCCTGCACCCTCGACATCAGGTCCTCGAACAGCTCGGGCACGTCCATGTCGCCTCCTTCGATCGCCGCTACCAACCATCTCCCGGCGAGCGGGTGCCTGTCGAGGCGCGCGCCTCGATGCCCCGGAGCATCTTCTGGGTCATCACGAAGCTGACCAGGCCGAGCGGTGACAGCAGCGCCTGACCGAGGCGGCTGTCGAACCCGATCAGGAGGGGAGGCGCTCGTCCAGACGCTTCGCCCAGCGCAACCCCTGCTCGCGGGCGAGGGGGTAGACGTCCCGGGCGGCGTCGGCGTCGAAGAGGTTCATGGGGTTCACCCCGGCGAAGCGGGCGATCTCCTTGTTGGGCCGGATGAGGGTGATGAGGCGGTCGGGGTGGCGGCGCTGCCAGGTGTCGAGCTCGCGTCGCAGCAGGAACCCGGCACCGCGGCCGGTGAGGCCGAACAGGCCGATGTGGGGCCCGGCGAGGGGCGCCACCACGATCACCGATCTGGCTTCGGCGGCGGCGTCGATGGACGTCACCGACCACATGCCTCCGTCCACGTAGAGCCGTCCGTCGATGCGGTGGGGTGGGAAGAGGCCGGGCACCGCCGATGAGGCCGCCACCAGGTCGGCGAGGGGGTAGCGGCCGCCGTCGAGGATGTGGCGGCGGCGCGAGCGCACCGCCAGCGCCGACACCGACACCAGCGGGTGGGTGGCCTCCCCGAACAGCGCCCGGGCCCGGTCGGCGAGCACGCCCGGCTGGCGGGTCGGGACGGACGGCACCTCGATCGAGGCCACCTCGTCGTGGGAGAGGCCGAGGGCGACCGCCGCCGCGGTCCAGGACCCCGCCGAGGTGCCCAGCGCCGGGGCGGTGGCCACCGGGACGCCGCCGTCGATCAGGCCCTGGGCGACCCCCGCCGTGTAGCCGATGCCGAACACGCCGCCACCGCCGTACACCATCGACAGCTCGTGGGGCCCGGAGGTGACCGCGGGGTCGCCGTCGATCTGCACGTTGCCCGGTTGGCTGTGCTCACGGACGGCCACGACAGCCTCCTCGGACCGGTCACGGTCGAGCACACCTCGCCCCGACGGACGCGTTCTGGCGGACCGATCGGCATCAGGCGTGCTCGATCCTGGGTTCGGTTCCACTCTCCGCCTCGGCGCGGCGGATGACCACGGCAGAAGGTCCCGACCCGCGAGCGCCCCTGGTCAGACCGCTAGCTGCGGGGGATGTCCCTCCAGGGCTTGGTCTTGTCGTAGCCCGGCTCCCTGGGCAGGCCGAGGGCCCGTTCGGCGAGGTTGTTGCGCTGGACCTCGTTGGTGCCACCACCGATGGAGATGCCGAAGCGGTTGATGAGCTCGAACTGCACCCACCGGGACTCCTCGGACCCCCCGGCCTGACCGGCGGGCCCGGCGATCCGCATCCCGAGGTTCCCGCTGTGGACCTTGCTCTCGGCGATGAAGAGCTTGAGGATCGACGGGTCGACCGGCGGGACCTCCCGACGGCGGATGGCCGACATGATCCGGTCGCCGACGAACCCGAGCACCTTCTCGCGGCTGTAGGCCACGGCGAGCTCCTGGCGGATCACCGGGTCGTCGAGCACGCCGAACCGCTCGGCCAGCAACCGCAGCGTCTCGAAGAGGCTCTGACCGCTGCCGCCCCCGATGAACGCCGACTCGTTGGACAGCACGGTGCGGGCCGGGGCCCAGCCGCCGTTGATCTCGCCGACGACGTTGGCCACGGGTACGCGCACCTCGCTGAGGAAGACCTCGTTGAAGTGGGAGGCGCCGGTGGGCTGCACCAGGGGCCGGACCTCGATGCCGGGGCTCGACATGTCGACCAGCACGAAGGTGATGCCCTGGTGCTTGGGGGCGTCGGGGTCGGTGCGGGTGAGCAGCATCCCCCAGTTGCAGAACTGGGCCGCCGAGTTCCACACCTTCTGGCCGGTGACGACGAACTCGTCGCCGTCGCGCACCGCCCGACAGGCGAGGCTGGCCAGATCCGAGCCCGCCCCCGGCTCGCTGAAGAGCTGGCAGATGGAGATCTCGGCCGAGAGCATCCGGGGGACGTAGTACGCCTTCTGCTCGTCGCTGGCGTGCTTCATCAGCGTGGGCAGCAACATGGCCATCGTGGCGGCGATGAACCCCGAGGAGACGTCGTAGCGGGCCGCCTCTTCGCGATAGATCGTCTCGTGCCAGGGGTGCCCGCCCCGACCCCCGTACTCGACGGGGTAGGTGAGCCCGGCGAGGTTGTTCTCGAAGAGCGTGCGCTGCCAGCGACAGCCCGTCTCGAAGGCCTCCCGGGCCTCGGCCTCGCTCGTGTGGGCGTTGATGGCGAACGGGCTGTCCTCTTGCCGCGGCTTGGCGTTGGCGGCGAGGAACGCCCTCACCTCGGCCCGGAACTCGGCCTGCTCGGGGGTGTCGGTGCTGGTGTCCTCGGTGATCGTCACGAGACAACGCTAGCGGGGACGACGTCGCGGCCTCTCCGGACCGGACCACTCGCCGGGGGTCAGACGTCGTGGAGCGGCACCCGGAGGGGCTACCCGGTCTCGGTCGCGTCGCTGTACCGCCGCATGTAGACGGTCTCTCCCCCGCCGACGAGAACGGCGAAGACGACGAACGCTCCGACGACCAGCGGGTCGTTCATGATCTGAAAGCCGACGAGCCCCGCCAGCACGACGGCATCGAGGCCGACGGCGGCCAACAGCAGCGAACCCCGGGCGCCGGTGTCGGGGCGCAGATGGCGCCAGTGCCCCCAATGGATGACGAGGTCGAGGGTCAGATACGCGAACGCGCCCAGCGCGGCGATCCTGGTCAGGTCGAAGAGGACGGTGAGGACGATCGCCGCTGCGGTGGTCACCACCAGCGGGGGATTGCCGAACGGGAGCCGACGCCCGGCCGTCACCTCCGGCACCTCGCCCATGTCGCTCATCATCCCCAGCATCCTCGACGTGGAGTACATGGAGGCCATGACGCTGGTGACCGTGGCCACGACAGCCAGCCCGGCGACGAGACGGAAGCCGACTGAACCGAAGACCGGGCGGGCCGCTTCGGCCAGCGAGTCGTCGCGAGCCGCGATGATCTCGGTCAGGGTGAGGTTGCCCCGCACGGCGAACGCGACCGCCAGATAGATCACCGTGACGATGGCGATGGACCAGACGATGGCACGACCCACGTTGCGGTGAGGGTCCTCGATCTCGGCCCCGGTGTTGGTGATGGTCGTGAACCCCTTGAAGGCCAGCAGGGCGATGGCCACTGCGCCGACGAGGGACACCGCCGCAGGTGACTCGATCCCCCCACCGTCACCACTGGGGAAGTCGGCGACCACCAGGCAGGCCCCGGCGAAGAGAACGAGGCCACCGATCTTGACCACCGCCATGATGCTCTCGGTGGCGTTCACCGCCCGGTTGCCGGCCGCGTTGACGGCGAACGAGCCGACCAGAAGGACGACACCGAGGCCCGCGACCCACACCGTGGCGGGTTCGATGCCGACCAGACCGGAGAAGTAGGTCCCGAAGGTCCGCGCCACGAGACTCTCGTTGAGGACCATGGAGGCCCACATCGCCATGGTGAAGACGGCGGCGATGGGCCCGACACCGTAGGCCTCGGTGAGGAATCGGCCGATACCACCGGCGGAGGGGAAGGTGTTCGACAGCTTCACATAGGAGTAGGCGGTGGTGCCGGCGACGACGGCAGCGATGCCGAAGGCCACGGGGAAGAGCGGACCGGCAGCGGCCGCCACCTGACCCGTGAGGGCGAAGACGCCGGCGCCGATCATCACGCCAGTGCCCATCGAGATGGCCCCGGTGAGGGTGATCCTCCCGCTGGACGTGCCCGACGCGGTCGTCGATCGGTCAGCCACCGCAGCGGTCGACGTCGGACGAGCCGGGCGCGGCGACCGACAGGTCGGGATCGTTCTCCACGCCGCCGGGAGCGAGATGCATGCCGGGCTCGTACCCAGGTCCGTTCGGGCTCATTCGTGGGCCGGCCTCGCACCCCGCTCGCCGCCGTCGCAGTGCGCGGCGACATGTCGCTGGTCGCGACGCCAGCCACTGCGCAGCCCGAGCAGACACCGACGAGTCCCCGATCCTGCGGGGGGCCTTCAGGGCCCTCCGGGCCTGGCATGCGGTGGAGGACCGGCGCGATCGGCTCATCGTCGCGGTGGCGCTTGTTCGGCGTCGGCGTCCTCGTGCTGGTGGCCCCCGGCACCATCCTGCTGGCGATACGGGCCGTACTCGGTGCGACCGCCATCGTCATAGGCCTCGTGCTCGTCGCCTCCGGCCCCGGGAAGCACGCTGCGGGATCGACCGCCGAGGGCATCGACTCCGCGTCGATGGCGAGGGTGGCGACGACCTGGCTGCGTGATCGACGCCTGGCACCGACCCGTCGGGTCGAGTTGGCCGAGACCTTGTTCGTCGAACCACCCGACCGCCTGGCCAAGCTGACGTCGTTCTGGGTGATGATGCTGCTGTCGGTCGGCATCGCCAGCTTCGCCGTCGTGCAGAACTCCACCGCAGTGGTCATCGGCGCCATGCTCGTCGCGCCGCTCATGGCACCGATCATGGGGGTGGCGGCAGGCGCCTGGGCCACCGTCGACCCCCGCACCTCGAGCTCGCTGCCGGGTGTGGCCATCGCCGTGGCCCTGGTGCCCCCGTTCGCCGGTGGTGGGCATCACCCACCACCGGACACCGAGAGCCTCGAGCAGGACCTCACCGAGGCGTTCGGCACGCCGGTCACGTTGCGGGCCCGCCATGTCCCGTCGGTGGCCCTCTCCCCCGGTGAGGCGCCGTCACTGCCCGTCGACACGGGAACCTGACGGGCCGGCTCCGAGCGGTCGACACGGATCGCCCCGGCCCCGCCCGATCCCCGCATCGGACATCGGCGGTACGGTCGGGCCATCCCGATCGGCGGCGAGCACCCGGAGGACGAACAACCATGATCGAGCGCATCGCCTACGACGAGTTCGGCTACTTCGCGGACAATGCCGCCGAGTTCGGGATCCCGTATGACGGCCCTCCGACCGTGCGCCGGGAGAAGGTGGAGGTGGAGCCGGGCCGCCACCTGTCGGCCTTGGTGTGGGGCGACGCCCCTGCAGAGGTCGTGCTGCTCCACGGCGGAGCCCAGAACGCGCACACCTGGGACACCGTCGCTCTCGCCCTCGGCCGGCCGCTGGTGGCGATCGACCTGCCCGGCCACGGCCATTCCGACGGCGGCATCGGCGGCAGCCTCGACGTGCGCCGCAACGCCACCGACGTCGCCGCCGTCGTGGCCGCTCTCGCCCCCGATGCGCTCGCCGTGGTCGGCATGTCCCTCGGCGGCATGACCGCGCTGGCGCTCGCCGACCAGCGCCCCGAGCTGGTGCGGAGCCTGGCGCTCGTCGACGTCACCCCAGGGGTGGACGGTCCCAAGGCCCAGTCCATCGTGCAGTTCATCGACGGCCCCGAGACCTTCCCGAGCTTCGAGGACCTGCTCGCCCGCACCATCGAGTTCAACCCCACCCGCACCGAGTCGTCGCTGCGACGAGGGATCCTGCACAACGCCGAGCAGCAGGCCGACGGCAGCTGGGTGTGGCGCTACCGGCGCTTCCGGGAGGAGGGCGAGGTCGGCGGCCACCCCGACTTCGCCGACCTGTGGGACGCCGTGTCGGGGGTGTCGGTGCCGCTCATGTTGGTGCGGGGCATGCGTGCGCAGTCCGTCGTGGACGACGCCGACGAGGCCGAGCTCCTTCGTCGCCGACCCGACGCACGGGTCGAGCACGTCGAGGAGGCCGGCCACAGCGTGCAGGGCGACACCCCCGTCGAGCTCGCCCGGCTGCTCGACGACTTCCTCGGCTGACCCGGGGCCGGTGGCCCCGGGTCGCGCCGATCCCGATCGCCGGCTAGGGGATGCGACCCAGTACCGGCACCCGCGAGAACCACGGCTGGAGCGCGAACCGCCCGGCGCCGACGGTCGCGATGCCCAGGTAGGCCACCATCTCGATCAGGTGGCTGCTGTTCACCGGGTTGTTCTCCGGCCACACGTCGGCGGCGAGGAACATGAACGCCATCAACAAGGCGCTGCCCACGGCGGCCGTGCGCACGGCGATCCCGAGCATCAAGGCCACGCCCGCCAGGAGCAGTGCGGCCATGAACCCCACGTCGGCGAGGTTGATGGCGTCGGGGGCCGAGGGCGCCATCCAGTCGAACAGGAAGCCCGTGTGGCTGGCCTCGGTCCCGAAGTTCAAGAACCCGTACGTGGGCGAACCGCCGTTGATCATGGCGGCGTCGCACCCGAAGTCGATGGCCGAGGACTCCGCCGCCCGGCAGGTCGAGAAGCCCAGCCCGAACATCTTGTCGAGGAAGGCCCACAGGAACGACCAGCCGAGCAGGATCCTGAGCACGGTCCAGGCCCACATCCCCTTGGTGTGGCCATCGCCCAACACCCTCTCGAGGGGCCGGGTGATCTTCGGCGACTCCGATGGAGCCTGGGCAGTTGGTGGTGATGCCGTCGATGCGGTCATGAGACTTCTCCCCGTTGGTCGATACCTCTGTGGGACTCTCTCGGCGACCAGCGTGACAGAGATCGTTCAGATTCGGGCGGATCCGCCCCGACCCTCCCGCTCAGACCGGCGTTGGCGTCCGGTTCGCAGGACCGAGGCGTCAGCCGGCGGGCGCCAGCACGAACAGCGGGATCGAACGCTCGGTCGCGGCCTGGTAGTCGTCGTAGTCGGGCCACACCGCGACCGCTCGCGCCCACCAGGTGGCCTTCTCGTCGCCGCTCACCTCGCGCACCGTGAAGTCACGGACCTCGCTGCCGTCCTGCAGCCGCGCCATCGGCTTGGCCCGCAGGTTGTGCACCCACTGCGGGCTGGTGGGAGCGCCCCCCTGCGAACCGATCACCGCGTAGTGGCCCTCGCCGTCGGCCACACGCACCAGCGGGGTCTTGCGCACCTTGCCCGACTTGGCGCCGAGGGTCCACAGCACGATCCAGTGGTCACCCACCACCGCGCTCGGCTCGGAGCCGCCCGACCTCTCGTAGAGCTCGACCTCTGCCGCGATCGGCTCCCACGGGCTGGGTTCGTAGTCGGCGTCGAAGGCCTCGAAGGCTGCCATGTGCTGATCCCCCTGCCGCGAACCACTCGCGGCGTGCGATGGATGTGTCGTCCGAGGCTACCCAGCGGCGCCTGGCCCCCCGGGTCGAGCCGCGTGCCTGCGCTCAGCCTGGGGCGGCGGCCGGCGAGGTGTGGTGGCGACGACCGAGCTCGAAGTCGTCGAGGTTCGGCTCGGCCACGGACTCGCGGAACGTGTACATGGACCACGGGTACTGGGTGACCATGCGACCGGACTCGCTGAGGTAGTAGTGGCTGCAGCCGCCCTTCCACACCTCCACACCGTCGATGGCGGCTTGCAGCTCGTCGTTGTAGGCGGCCATCACCTCGGGCTTGACGTCCACCCAGTCGACCCCGGCGGCGTCCATGGCCTGAAGGGCCTTGACCGCGTACTGAGCCTCGTACTCGATCATCGGGATGAGCGACCCCTGGTTGGTGTTGGGCCCGTAGAGCATGAACAGGTTCGGGAAACCGGAGGTGGTGATGCCCAGGTGGGCCTGGGCGCCATCGGCCCACGCCTCCCGGAGCGTCAGCCCGCCCCGGCCCGTGATCGGGATGCGCGAGGCGAACTTGTCGACCTCGTAGCCGGTGGCGAACACGATCACGTCGACCTCGCGCTCGACGCCGTCCGCGGTGACCACCCCGTTCGGGGTGATGCGGGCGATCGGGTCGGTCACCAGCTCCACGTTCGACCGGTTGAAGGTCGGGTAGTAGTCGTTGGAGAACAGCGGTCGTAGGCAGCCCCAGGGCGTGGTCGGCGTGAGCTTCCGGCGCACGACCGGGTCGTCCACCACTTCGATGGCGCACGCCGCCACCCACTCGGCAATGGCGTTGATCTCCGGGTTGGAGAACGGGGCGCTCGGCCCCAGGAACGTCATGATGCCGTCGTGGTAGGCCTGCAGCTCCTCGGGATCGAGGAACTGCTCGAGCTGCTCGTCGGTGTGCTCCACGTCCTCCTTGGGCAGCACCCAGTTGGCCGAGCGCTGGAAGACGTGCAGCTGCCCGGCCGCCTTGGCGATCTCGGGGATGGACTGCACTGCGCTCGCCGCACTGCCGATGACGGCGACCCGCCGGCCGGTGAGGTCGACCGACTCGTCCCACGCCCCGGTGTGCATGGCCGCCCCCGCGAAGGTGTCGCGCCCCTCGATGTCGGGGTACTTGAGCTCGCCGAACATGCCCTGGGCGCTGATCACCGCGTCGGCCTCGACCTCTTCGCCGGCCTGGGTGGTGACCCGCCAGACGCCGTGGTCGTCGTCCCACGCCGCCGAGGCGATGCCCGTGTTCAGCCGGATGTGGGGCCACAGATCGAGGTCGGTGACCGTCTTGCGCATGTACTCGAGGATCTCGGGCTGGGCGGCGTAGGAGCGGCTCCAACTCGGGTTGAGGGCGAACGTGAAGCAGTACACGTGGCTCCACACGTCGCACGCCAGACCCGGGTAGCGGTTGCGCTGCCAGGTCCCGCCGACGTCGCCGTCGCGCTCGAAGATCGTGAACTCGTCGTAGCCGGCTTGGCGCAGGTAGTGCCCCGAGCAGATCCCCCCGGGCCCTGCTCCGATCACCACCACGCGACGCCTGTTGCTGCGCGCTGAACCCTTCCCCACGTTGCTGCCCTCCACGGAGTCCCCCTCTTCCGTCTGGACCGTAACGTGGTTACAGGAGGTCCCGCCACTGATGCTGGAGCATTCCCTCCCGCTGCGGGCACGCCCCGCGGTCCGGCGGCCGGATCGGTCGCCGGGACATCATCGGAGGTGGTCGAGCCGTTCGCGGTATTCCTCGGTGGAGAGCTCGCCACTGGCGTAGCGCTCATCGAGGATCTCCCGGGCCCGCGATGGGCGATTCCCCGCCCGGTCGCGACTCCGGGTCACGAGCCAGACGGCGGCCGCGATGATGACGACCCAGGAGAACATCATCACCGTCCCCCAGAACCACATCCATCCACCGCCCCAGCCGTTCATGTGGCCCCACCCGTGGGTGTCGGCGACGACCGGTGAGAGCGTGGTGAAGGTCGACATCGAGTCAGCTCCTTGCTAGGACTGCTTCCCTACCCGACCGCCGGCTGTTCGAGTGATCCCCCGCCCGAACAACGGGCTGCGCCCCACGCGCCTGCGAGTGTCGCAGCAGCTCCACCCGTCGGCTGGGACCGGGCCCCTCCCCCGGGTGGCGCAGCCAGGTGGGCACGTCCACGAGCCCGGGGAGATCTCCACATCGTCCTGCTCGACACCGGCACGACGACGGGCCGAGGGGCCGAGAGCCGCTGACCGCTGGCCGCTGGCCGCACCAGGGGCGACCATGGGCGACATGATCGCTGCCTTCTCCATCACCCCTCTCGGCACCGGCGACTCGGTGAGCGCCAGCGTCGCCGAAGCTGTCCAGATCGTCCGCGACAGCGGGCTGCCGAACGAGACCAACGCCATGTTCACCAACGTCGAAGGCGAGTGGGATGAGGTGATGGACCTGGTCAAGGCCTGCGTGATGAAGGTCGCCGAGACGGCGCCGCGGGTGAGCGTGGTGCTGAAGATCGATCACCGCCCGGGCCACGAGGACGCCTTGCGCCACAAGGTCGACGTCCTCGAGGCCCACCTGGCCGACGGGACCTGATCGGGTCCGACGCGCACCGGCCGGCGGTGTCCGCTGGTGTGGCGGTCACCACCGGCCGGGACGCACCCGGTGTCGGTCAGGCGTGGAGGTCGAAGCGGTCGTTCTCCATGACCTTCACCCAGCCACGGACGAAGGCCTCGAGCATGAGCGCTTCGCCACCGGCGGCGCCGTACTCCTCGGCGATGGCCCGCAGCTGGCTGTTGGCGCCGAAGACGAGGTCGACGCGGCTCGCCTTCCAGCGGGGCTCGCCCGTGGCGCGGTCGCGGCCCTCGAAGACGTCCTCGGACTCGTCGATCGACGCCCACTTGGTGCCCATGTCGATCAGGTTCACGAAGAAGTCGTTGGTGAGCGCTCCGACGCGATCGGTGAACACGCCGTAGCCCTCGTCACCCACGTTGGCCCCGAGGACTCGGAGCCCACCCACGAGGGCGGTCATCTCCGGCGCGGTGAGGTCGAGCAGGAACGCCTTGTCGATGAGCAGGTGCTCGGTGGGCACGGCGCCGAACTTCTTGACGTAGTTGCGGAAGCCGTCGGCGGTGGGCTCGAGGAACTGGAACGAGTCGATGTCGGTGTCGTCCTGGGTGGCGTCGGTGCGCCCCGGGGTGAACGGCACGGTGATGTCGTGACCCGCGGCTTTCGCGGCGGCCTCGACGGCGGCACAGCCACCCAACACGATCAGGTCGGCGATCGACACCTGCGCGCCGCCCTTGGCGTTGAACGACGCCTGCACCTTCTCGAGCTCGGCGATCACCGCCGGCACACCGGAGCTGACGTTGGCGTCCCAGTCGATCATCGGCGACAGGCGGATGCGGGCGCCGTCGGCGCCACCGCGGAAGTCGGTGCGCCGGTAGGTCGAGGCCGAGGCCCAGGCCGTGAGCACCAGCTGCGCGGTGGACAAGCCCGAGTCGAGGAGGGTGGACTTCAGCTCGGCGATCTCGGCGTCGCCGATCATGGGCCCCTCGTGGGCGGGGTTGTTGTCCTGCCACACGAAGCGCTCGGCGGGCACCTGGGGGCCCACGTAGCGCGAGGCGGGGCCCATGTCGCGGTGGAGGAGCTTGAACCAGGCCTTGGCGAAGGCGTCGGCCAGCTGGTCGGGATTCTCGTGGAAGCGCTTGGAGATCTCGAGGTAGGCGGGATCGGTGATCATGGCCATGTCGGCGGTCGACATGGTGGGCGGGTTCACCTTTCCCTCGACGTGGGCGTCGGGCACCCAGTAGCCGTCCTTGACCTCGCGTGGCTGCCACTGCTTGGCCCCGGCGGGCGACTCCACCAGCTCCCACTCGTGGACGAAGATCGTGTCGAGGTAGGTGTTGTCCCACTTGGTGGGCGTGGGCGTCCAGGCCCCTTCGAGCCCCGAGGTGATGGTGTACTCGCCGAGGCCCGTCTCGTGGCTGTTGGCCCACCCGAAGCCCTGGTCGGCGAAGCTGCCGGACTCCGGCTCGGCGCCCACGGCGTCGGCCGGGGCGTTGCCGTGCATCTTGCCGAAGGTGTGGCCACCGACGGTCAGCGCCACCGTCTCTTCGTCGTTCATGGCCATGCGCCCGAACGTCTCACGGATGTCCTGGGCGCTCTTCATGGCGTCGGGCACGCCGTTGGGTCCCTCGGGGTTGACGTAGATGAGGCCCATCTGCACGGCCGCGAGCGGGTTGTCGAGGGTGCGGCTGCCGTCCTCGAACGAGCCCGTGTAGCGCTCGTCGTGGGTGGCCAGCCACTCGTTCTCGGGGCCCCAGTAGATGTCGTCCTCGGGCGCCCAGATGTCGGCGCGGCCGAAGGAGAAGCCAGCCGTGCGAAAGCCCATGGTCTCGAGCGCTCGGTTGCCGGCGAAGACCATCAGGTCGGCCCAGGAGATCTTCTGGCCGTACTTCTGCTTGATGGGCAGCAGCAGGCGGCGGGCCTTGTCGAGGTTGCCGTTGTCGGGCCAGGAGTTGAGCGGGGCGAAGCGTTGGGCGCCGGTGCCGGCGCCGCCCCGACCATCGTTGACGCGGTAGGTGCCGGCGGCATGCCAGCTCATGCGGATGAAGAACGGCCCGTAGTGGCCCCAGTCGGCGGGCCACCAGTCCTGGGAGTCCGTCATCAAGGCGTCGACGTCACGGGTCAGCTCGTCGATGTCGACGTCGGCCAACGCCTCCCGGTAGTCGTAGTCGGACCCGAAGGGGCTCGAGTCCGGGTGCGACTGGTGCAGGATCCGCAGGTTGAGGGAGTTGGGCCACCACTTCTCGTTGGACTGGAACTCGTTGGAGGTGAGTGCGCCCCACGCGGGGGCGGTCTTGCCGTTCTCGGACATGTGGGTCTCCTTGGCTCGCTGCTGCTGGGCGGTTGGCGGGTCGGTGATCGGTCGGTGGTCGGTGGGCGGGGTGGTTCAGCCGGTGGTCGGGGTCGCCGCAGCCTGGCGGCACTCGGGGCAACGGCCCCAGTAGACGACCTCGGCTTCGTCGATCTCGAAGCCCTGGTCGTCGGAGGCGATCAGGCACGGGGTCTCGTCGACGGCGCAGTCGACGTCGGCCATCCGCCCGCACCCCCGGCACACCATGTGGTGGTGGTTGTCGCCCACACGGGTCTCGTAGCGCGCCGACGACCCCGCCGGCTGGATGCGGCGGACGAGACCCTGCTCGGTGAGCACGTGGAGGGCGTCGTAGACGGCCTGGCGCGAGACGGTGCCCAGCTGCGCGTGCACGACACCGGCGATGTCGTCGGTGCTGCTGTGGGGCCGGCCGGCGACGGCGCGCAACACGGCGATGCGCTGGGCGGTGACCTGGATGCCGTGAGCTCGCAGCAGGTCGGCCGGCTCGGTCAGGACGTCGTGTTCCACGGTGCCTCTCGAGGATCGGGACGGATGGTGGTGGTGGCGACGGCCCGCCCCGTCGACCGATTCTGGATCCGATCAAGAATTGGACTCCCTATCCATAACCCGGATCTCCGCGCCGCGCAACCCCCTTCTTCCGGATCCGCCCCCCACGGGGCACCGACGTGTGTCCCCCACCGCACGACGGCCGCCCCACCGGAGACCGGCGGAGGACCTGTCCGACGCCCTGCGTAGGGTTGACCCCGATCGATCCGCCCCGATCGGCCTCTCGTCACGGCTCACCCCAGCAGGGCCGACGCCTCTTCGCGGAAGACCATCTCACCGTGCCCGCACCACCGACCGTCGACGAGCTCGACGATCACGTCCTCCACGCCTCCTACGACTCGGGTTCACTGGCGCGCGGCCGCGCCTACGCCGACGAGGACCGCGTCCGGGTGCTCAGCTGCGAGCCGGGCACCATCAAGGCGGTCTGTCGCGGATCGGGCCGGGAGTCCTACGTGCTGTGGGTGCGATGGAGCCGCCGCGAGGGCTCCATCGCGCTCGATGACACGTGCAGCTGCCCGCTCGGCGGCGCGTGCAAGCACTGCGTGGCGACCATCCTCACCGCCCGCCGGCTCCCCTCTCCGATCAGCCCGTCGGGTGCCGGCACCCCCTCGCAGCCCGACTGGCGCCAGACCCTGGCGGAACTGGCCGGCGCCGACGACGACGACGACCACGAGGCGACCGCGGCCGGCCTCGCCCTGCAGGTGACCGTGCAGCACCCGAGGCCCAGCCGCTACGCCGCCGACGACGGGCCCCGTGTCACCCTCCGACCGATGCGCCGGGGCCGAGCCGGCACGTGGATCAAGACCGGTGCGTCGTGGCGCGACATCGCCTCGCCCCACCGCACCACCGGCACCTCCCAGGACCACGTCGACCTGCTCCAACGGGCGGCCCTCAGGGCGCTGATGACCAGCGGCCCGCCCGACCTCGCCTACGCCAACAACCAGACGGTGTCGCTGGCTCGGTTCGGACCCGACGTCTGGTACCACCTCGAGCGAGCGGTCGAGGCGGGCGTCGAGCTGATCGGCGAGCACGACCGCGACGAGATCGTCCTGTCGGCGTCCAGGGCCACCCCCCGGGTCGACCTCTCGGCCGACGAGACGGGCGACGTCACCCTGTCGGCCACGTTCACCGTCGACGACGAACCGGTGCCGCTCAGCGAGGGGCGCAGCGGCCTCGTCGGCACACCGGCCCACGGGCTGTGGGTCAGCGACGGCGGCCGACTCGACCTCGTCGGCCTCGGCGCTCCCCTGCACCCCGCCGTGCACCGGCTGGCCGCCGGTGAGGCCCTCACCGTCCCGGCCCACGACGTCGAGGACTTCCTCGACCTCTACCAGCCGGCGCTCGCCCGCCACGCCACCGTCGCCTCCTCCGACCGCAGCGTCGCCTTCACGACCAGCCGCTTCGAGGGCCTCGTGGCGTTCGTCGACCGCACCGCCCTCGACGCCGCCACCCTGCGGTGGGCGGCGCGCTACCGGCGCGGCCCCCGCACCGTCGACCATCCCTTGCACGGTCCCGGCGGCCGCACCCGAGATCGAGCGGAGGAGGAGGCGGCGGTCGCCGACCTGAAGCCGCCGACCCACCTGCTCGACGCCCTCGTCGACCGCGACGGTCGGCTCCGCGACCTGACGGTGTCGGGCGCGGCAATCGTCAGCCTGCTCACCGAGATCCTCCCCTGGCTCGAGGCCGAAGGCGTCGAGATCGAGGTCGTGGGCGATCACCCTCAGCTGAGCGAGGCGATCGAGGACCCACGCGTCTCGCTCTCGGTCTCCGACGGCGACCGGCGGGACGGGACCGATTGGTTCGACCTCGCGGTCGAGGTGAGCGTCGACGGTCAGCGGGTCGACTTCGCCGCCCTCTTCGCCGCCCTCGACCGTGGCGACGAGGCGCTCATCCTGCCGTCGGGCACCTGGCTTCGCCTCGACCGCCCCGAGCTCACCCGGTTGCGCGAGCTCATCGACGAAGCCCGCGGCCTGGCCGATCCCTCCGGCGACGCCGTGGCCCGCCTCAACCGCTTCCAGACCAGCTGGTGGGACGAGCTCACCGGCCTCGGCGTGGTGACCGAGCAGTCCCAGCGGTGGGCCGACAGCATCGACCGCCTGGCGGCGCTCGCCAGCCCCGAGCCCGTCGCCCCGCCGGCCGGTCTGTCGGCCACGCTGCGCCACTACCAACAGGAGGGCCTCGACTGGTTGGCGTTCCTGCACCGCAACGGCCTCGGCGGGATCCTCGCCGACGACATGGGCCTGGGCAAGACCATCCAGACCCTCGCCTTGTGCGTCCACATCCTCGCGGAGGAGCCCGAGGCCCGGTTCCTCGTGGTGGCCCCGACCAGCGTCGTGGAGAACTGGGCCCGTGAGGCCGGCCAGTTCGCGCCCGGGGTCGAGGTCCGCACCATCCGCGAGACCGCCGCCCGCCGGGGCACGTCGCTCGGCGACGCCACCGCCGGAGCGTCGATCGTCGTCACCTCCTACGCCCTGTTCCGCCTCGAGTTCGACGACTACGCCGACCAGGAGTGGGAGCTGCTGCTCCTCGACGAAGCTCAGTTCGTCAAGAACCACCAGGGCAAGACCTACCAGTGCGTGCGCCGCCTCGAGGCCGCCACCAAGATCGCCGTCACCGGCACGCCCCTCGAGAACACCCTCATGGACCTGTGGTCGCTGCTGTCGATCACCGCGCCGGGCCTCTACCCCGACCCGAAGCGGTTCAGCGAGACGTACCGCAAGCCGATCGAGAGCGGTGAGGCCCCCGAGCTGCTCGCCACCCTGCGGCGCCGCATCGCCCCGCTCATGCGGCGACGGACCAAGGACGCGGTGCTCACCGAGCTCCCGCCCAAGACCGAGCAGACGGTCGAGATCGAGCTCAGCGCCCGCCACGCCCGGATCTACGAGACCCAGCTCCAACGTCAACGCCAGAAGGTCCTCGGCCTCGTCGGCGACGTGCAGAAGCACCGCTTCGAGATCCTGAAGTCACTCACCATCCTGCGCCAGCTCGCCCTCGACCCCGCACTGATCGACGACGAGCACGACGACGTCGGGTCGGCCAAGCTCGACCGGCTCCTCGACGACCTCACCCAGGTGGTCGCCGAAGGCCACCGGGCCCTGGTGTTCAGCCAGTTCACCCGGTACCTGACCCGCGTCCGGGCCCGCCTCGACGCCGCCGGCATCGACCACACCTACCTCGACGGCCGCACCCGCAAGCGCCACGAGGCCATCGCCCGGTTCAAGGACGGCGACGCCCCGGTGTTCGTCATCAGCCTCAAGGCCGGCGGGTTCGGCCTCAACCTCACCGAGGCCGACTACTGCTTCGTCCTCGACCCGTGGTGGAACCCCGCCACCGAGAACCAGGCCGTCGACCGCACCCACCGCATCGGCCAGCAGAACCCGGTGATGGTGTACCGCTACGTCTCCAGCGGCACCATCGAGGAGAAGGTCATGGAGCTCAAGGCCCGCAAGGCGGACCTGTTCGCCAGCGTCATGGACGGCGAGGGCGCCCTGGCCGGCGCGCTCACCGAGGACGACATCCGAGGCCTGCTCGACCTCGGATGACGCCGCTTCGAGCCGGTGGCCTCGACGTGACCCCCGTTCGGCGAGCGGCGGATCGGCGGTGAACCTACGCTGGCGTCGCTGACGGGCCAGCCCTGGTCCCGTCGAGGTCTCGGCCGTGCTGGACCGAGCCGTCGAGGAGGGATGTCCCACGTGGTCCGGTTCGTCGAGAGCACCATCACGTTCCCCTACACCCGGTCGCTCGGGCCGGTGACGGGCGCGTTCATGACCGCCCTGACCGAGAAGCGGATCCTCGGGATCCGCTGCGGCGACGGCGTGCTCGTCCCCCCGATGGAATGGGACCCGGCCACCGGCGCCGAGCTGGCCCACGACTTCGTCGACGTCGGACCGGCCGGCACGGTCGCCTCGTGGACCTGGGTACCCGAACCGACCGAGCAGCATCCGCTCGACCGGCCCTTCGCCTTCGCCTTCATCACCCTCGACGGGGCCTCGACCCCGCTGCTCTACGCCGTCGACGCCGGTTCGCCGCAGGTCATGGCCAACGGCATGCGGGTGGCGCCGCGTTGGAAGGGCGAACGGGTGGGCCACATCACCGACATCGCCGCCTTCGTGCCCGGCGAGGAACCCGAGGTGGAGGGCGACGACCTCGGCCCGGCCGCCGAGCCGGTGACGATGATGGACTACCTCGCCTCCATCACCTACAAGAACCCGGTCCCGCCGGCGTTCGACTTCGTGGTGGGCGCGTCGGCCGACCACCGCCTCATCGGCTTCGAGTGCCCGGTGTGCGGCCGGGTCTACGCCGGCGGCCGGGGCGTCTGCCCCATCGACTCCCTCGAGTTCACCGAGGAGCACGCCGTCGACCTCCCCCACACCGGCACCATCACCAACCACGTGGTGATCACGCCGGTGGCCTACCCGGGCCAGACCGAGACCGACCCCTTCGCTCGGGTCTTCGTGCTGCTCGACGGCGTCGACGTGGTGCTGGGCTACCAGCCGGTGTTCAACCTCCCCGTGGAGGACGTCGCCGTCGGCGTCCGGGTCAAGGCGGTGTGGACGCCGCCCGGCGAGGAGATCGACGAGGGCGGCACCATGGGCGGCGCGTTCGGTGCGCTCATCGGCTGGGAGCCCTCGGGGGAGCCGGCCGTCGACGACCTCGATCTCACGAACAGGATCTTCTAGATGAGCACCTCCGACGACATCGCCGTGGTGGGCTGGGCCCAGACGCCCATGGTCCGCCACACCGACAAGAGCGAGGTCCAGCTGCTCATGAGCGTCATCACCGACGCCATCGAGCCGCTCGGCCTCACCCGGGCCGACATCGACTTCACCTGCCTCGGCTCGTGCGACTACATCACCGGCCAGGCGTTCTCCTTCGTCGGCAACCTCGACGCCATCGGCGCCTGGCCCCCCAAGCGCGACTCCCACGTGGAGATGGACGGCGCCTGGGCGCTCTACGAGGCGTGGCTGCGCCTGCAGGAGGGCGACATCGACATCGCCGTGGTGACCGGGTCGGGACGCTCGTCCACCGGCAACCCGGCGCTGATCTACCCGATGGAGATGGACCCGTACTTCCTGGCCCCCATCGGCGCCGACCCTGTCACCTTCGCCGCCCTCCAGGCCCGGGCCGTCATCGCGTCGGGCATCGCCGACGAGCGCTCGATGGCCGAGACGGCGGTGCGAGCCCGGGGCAAGGGCACCGTCGACGAGCTCCTCGCCGACGACTACGTGCGCCAGCCGCTGCGCCGCCACGACCTGCCCCCCATCACCGACGGCGCCGCCGCCATGGTGCTGGCCCGGGGCGACCGGGCCCGCGAACTGGTCGACCGCCCGGCCTACATCACCGGCTTCGACCACCGCACCGAGTGCCACAACCCGTCATTCCGGGCCCTCGACGACTCCCCCTCCACCCGCATCGCGGCCGAGGCCGCCGGCCTGGGCTCGGCCCCCGTCGAGGTCGCCGAGCTGCAGGCGGCCTTCACCCACGAAGAGCTGCTGTTGCGATCGGTGCTCGGCTTCGGCGACGACGTCACGGTCAACGCCTCCGGCGGCGCCCTGAAGGAGAACCCCATCATGGCCACCGGCCTCGTCCGCATCGGCCACGCCGCCGACCACATCTTCGGCGGCGGCAACCGGGCGCTGGCCCACTCGACCAGCGGCCCCTGCCTGCAACAGAACCTCGTCTGCATCATGGAGGGCCGGTCGTGATCCCCGCAGCCGTCGTCGGGGTCGGCCAAACCCACCACAAGAGCAAGCGCCGCGACGTCTCCTTCGGTGGCCTCGTCCGTGAGGCCGTGTTCCGGGCCCTCGACGACGCCCACATGACGATGGCCGACATCGACGCCGTCGTGCTCGGCAAGGCCCCCGACCTGTTCGAGGGCGTCATGAAGCCCGAGCTCTACCTGTCCGACGCGCTGGGCGCGGTGGGCAAGCCCATGTTCCGGGTGCACACCGCCGGTTCGGTCGGCGGCACCACCGGCGTGGTCGCCGCCTCCCACGTGCAGGCCGGCAAGCACAAGACGGTGCTGGCGGTGGCCTTCGAGAAGCAGTCGGAGGGCAACGCCCAGTTCGCCCTCGGCAGCGGCAAGGGCGCCTCGCTCGGCGCCGGCGGCTCCTTCGCCCCGTTCATCCGCTCCTACATCCACCGCAGCGGCGCCCCCGAGCACATCGGCTGGAAGGTGGCGGTCAAGGACCGCCAGAACGCCCTGAAGAACCCGTATGCCCACCTCCGCCTCGAGGACATCTCGATCGAGAAGGTGAAGGCCAGCCCGATGATGTGGGAGCCCATCCGCTTCCTCGAGTCCTGCCCCTCCTCCGACGGTGCCTGCGCAGTGGTCATCACCGACGAGGACGGCGGCAAGGCCGCCGCGGCCGACGGGCGCCCGCCGGCGTGGATCCTCGGTGCCTCCTCGCGCTCGGAGCCCCCGGCGTTCCCCCGCCGCGATCCGGTGCGCCCCCAGGCCTGCCTCACCTGCGCCGACGACGTCTACCGCCAGGCCGGCATCACCCGCCCCCGCGAGCAGATCGACATGGCCGAGCTCTACGTGCCGTTCTCGTGGCACGAGCCGATGTGGCTCGAGGCCCACCACCTCGCCGACGAGGGCGAGGGCTGGAAGCTCACCGACGCGGGCGAGACCGAGATCGGCGGGTCCATGCCCATCAACTGCTCCGGCGGGGTGCTCTCCACCAACCCCATCGGCGCGTCGGGCCTGCTCCGCTTCGCCGAGGCCGCCCTGCAGGTGCGCGGCGCCGCCGGCGAACGCCAGGTCGAGGGGGCCCGCACTGCGCTGGCCCAGGCCTACGGCGCCAACTCCCAGTACTTCAGCATGTGGGTGGTGGCGAGCAGCCTCCAGCCGTTCGGCTGACCCGCCCCGACCTCCTGCGCCCGTCCCGGCCGTGGGATGTCTAGGCGCGCTCGAGCCGGACGGGGAGCTCCTTGAGGCCGTTGTTCAGGTTGGACCGGATGCGCCGCGCCGGGCCGGTCTGGGTGATGGTGGGGAACCGGTCGAGGAGCTCTTCGAAGAAGACCCGGCCCTCGAGGCGGGCGAGGTGCACGCCCAGGCAGAAGTGAGAGGCGATGCCGAACGACAGATGCGGATTCGGCGAACGGTGGATGTCGAACGACTGCGGGTTCTCGAAGACGTCCTCGTCGCGGTTCGCCGACGTGTACATCATGGCGATCTTGTCGCCCGCGGCGATGGCCTGGCCGCCGATCTCGGTGTCGGCGAGGGCGGTGCGACGGAAGTAGTGCAGGGGGTTGGCGTAGCGGAGGATCTCCTCGACGGCGCCGGGGATGAGCGAGCGGTCGGCACGCAGCTCGGCCAGCTGGTCGGGGTGGTCGAGCAGGGCGTGCAGGCCCGACGACAACATCGTCTTGGTGGTGTCGTTGCCGGCGGTGACGAGCTGCACGAAGAAGCTGGCGAACTCCATGTCGGTCATCGGGCCGTGGCCGAAGTCGCCGGCGAGGATCAGCGAGGTCAGGTCGTCGCGGGGCGGTTCCTGGCGGCGGGCGGCCGCCAGCTCCATGGCGTACATGGCCATGCCGGTCATGCCGCGGGGCCGGTCGGCCGCAGCCAGCTCGGGGTCCTGGGCGCTGGTGCTCTCCTCGGCCCAGCGCCGGATCCGCTCGCCGTCCTCGGGCGGCAGCCCCATCAGCTCGCCGACGACCTGGTTGGGCAACATGGCCGCCACGTCGTGGACGAACTCGACCTCACCGTCGGCGGGCACCTGGTCGAGGATCGACCGGCAGATGCCGCGGACCTGCTCCTCCATCTGGCCGATCGCCTTGGCCTTGAAGCTGCCCACCAGGGGTCGCCGGTGCTCGGTGTGACGGGGCGGGTCCATCATCAGCATCATGTTGCGGCTCTGGGCGAGCTGCTCGGGCTCGGGGTCCTCGAGCACCACGCCCATCTCCTCGGCGGAGAAGATCGCCGGGTCCTTGGCCACCGCGCACAGATCGGCGTGGCGCAGCACCGCCCAGTAGCCCGGTTCGTCGGGCATCTCCTGCCAGTAGACGGGCTCGGTGCGCCGCAGCTCGGCGAAGATCTCGTGGATCGGGCCGTCGACGTAGAGGTCCGGGTCGTAGATGTCGACCTTGGTGGATGCCACAACTGCCCCCCAGGCGTTCGGTGGTTCCCACGATCGTGGCAGTCGCCGACCCCGGAGGGCAAGGGGCGTGTCCGAGCGTGGCTCAGCCGACGGCCAGCAGCTCCACGGCGGCGTCGGTGAGGGTCTTGCGCCCGACCATGACGTGCTGGGTCGCGGCGTTCATGTCGCGGAAGCAGCGGCCGATGACGCTCGGGTTGCGCAGCGAGTCGGTGCCCAGGTGGATGGCGCCGGACTCGCGCACGGCGGCGGCCACCTCGTCGGTCAGCGCCGCCCGCTGCTCGATCTCGTCGGAGGCGGCGTCGACCATCGGGGCCAACGCCCGGACCCGTTCCAACAGCGGCGTCTCGACCATCGCCGGACCTTCTCCATCGCCGCACTCGCGGAAGTGAACGCTCGCCCGTTCTGATGCGAGCGGCCGGCGGACCGTCGACGACCGGTCGGGGCCGGCCGACGCGGCGGGGCCACCGTCGGCCCGGGCCGAGCGACCCGGCAGCGGTCTCCGTAGCCTGCACGGAGGCACCAGACGCCACCGTGCCCGTCCGAGGAGAGCCATGACCGATCCGAACGAGTACACCGTCCCCGACCAGACGGGTCGCACCGCCCTCGTCACCGGGGCCAACAGCGGACTGGGTCTGCAGACCGCCACCAGGCTGGCCCGAGCAGGGGCGACGGTGATCATGGCCTGCCGCAACCCGGACAAGGCTGCGACCGCCCTCGACGAGGTGCGCCGCGCCGCCCCCGACGCCACGGTGACGACCCTGCCGCTCGACCTGGCGTCGCTCGACTCGGTCAGCGAGGCCGCCGAGAGAGTGCGAGCCGACCACGACCGCCTCGACCTGCTCATCAACAACGCAGGCGTCATGGCCATCCCCCGAGGCGTCACCGTCGACGGCTTCGAGACCCAGTTCGCCACGAACCACCTCGGCCACTTCGCGCTCACCGCCCACCTGATGGACCTGGTCATGGCGACACCTCACAGCCGGGTCGTGAACGTCTCGAGCAACGCTCACAAGATGGGGCGCATGCGCTTCGACGACCTCATGGGCGAGCGGCGCTACGAGCGTTGGTCGGCCTACGGGCAGTCCAAGCTCGCCAACCTCCTGTTCAGCTTCGAGCTACAGCGTCGGCTCACCGCGGCGGCGTCGGGCACCATCGCCGTGGCCGCCCACCCCGGTTGGTCGGCAACCCACCTGCAGACGAGCGGGCGCGGCGTCACCGAGGGGCCGTGGCTCAAGGCCACGGAGCTGGCCAACCGCGTCATCGCCCAGAGCGACGCCATGGGTGCCCTGCCGACCATCCACGCGGCCACGTCGGCCGACGTGATCGCCGGCGGCTTCTACGGGCCCGACGGGCCGCTCGAGGTGCGGGGCATGCCGACCCAGGTGAACCCCAACGCCCGGGCCAAGGACCCCGCCGCCGCCCGGGAGCTGTGGGGCCGATCCGAGGAGCTCACCGGGGTTCGGTTCGCCATCCACGACGCGGCCACCGGCTGACTCCTCGACTCACGCGAGGCGGCGGAGGGCGTCGTCGTAGACGTCGGGTGGCAAGGGTCCCTTGGCCGCCGCCGCGACGTTGGCCGCCAGGTGGTCGACGCTGGAGGTTCCCACGATCGTCGTGTCCATGTCGGGGTGCGACAAGGTGAACCGCAACAGGAACTCCATGCGCGGCATCCCCTCGAGGACGTCGTCGAGGCGGGACTCGGTGACGGCCCAGCGGGCCTTGCGCTCCTCGAGGGACTGCTCCAGGCGGGCCCGCATCTCCTCGGGGAGGCGGGCGTACTGGGCGGGGAGCGCTTCGGGGACACCACGGGCGACCCCACCGCGGATGATGGTGCCGGCGCCGCCACTGGCGGCGGCGGAGATCACGTCCTCGTGCTCGCGTTCGAGCGCCGAGTAGGGGATCTGAAACGCGTCGAAGACGCCCATCTCGATGTGGTCGGCGATGTCGGGCAGCGTGCCCGACATCCCGATGAACCGGACCTTGCCCTCGTCGCGCAGCGCCTCGAGCTCGGCGAGCGAGTCGTGCAGCTCGAGCGTCGCTCGCGATGGGCTCATGTGGACCTGCACGAGGTCGAGATGGTCGGTCCGCATCCGTCGCAGGCTCTGCTCGACGCCGCCGCGCAGGGTGCGGCGGTCGTAGGCGTGCGCCGGGAAGCTGTCGGCCGGGGGCGGCGGATCGACCTGGCAGCCGCACTTGCTGGCGAGGAAGTACTCCGAGCGCCGGTGCGAGATGCCCGCCCCGATGAACTCCTCCGACGGCCCGTAGTCGGGCGACGTGTCGATCATGGTGATGCCGGCATCGAGCACGGCGTTCAGGACGCGGGTAGCGGCTTCCTCGCCCACCCGAGCCTGCAACTCCATGGCACCGAAGCCGAGCTTGGTCACCACCTCGCCGGTGCGGCCCAGGGTGTCGGTGGGGAGGTCGGGCATGCTCGCAGGCTAGGGCGAGCCGGGGCCCGAGACCTGACCGCCGGACCGTCGACGTGGAGGTCCGGGTCGTAGATGTCGGCCTTGGTGGTCGCCACAGGCGCCCCCAGGGTTCGGTGGTGGCCCCGACGGCGGCCGCGGTCGCCCTCGGCGGCGCGCGACCCTCGATCGGCGGAGGCCTCGCCCTCCGAGGGGTGGGTGAAGGTCAGCCCCGGGGGCGGCTCGGCCGCACGGCCCGGAGCACCCGGCGGCGCCGATCGGCGGCCAGCGCCGCTCGTGCCGCGTTGGAGCCGGGTGCCCCGTGCACGCCACCGCCGGGGTGAGCCGACGCCGACGCGAGGAACAGGCCCTTGATCGGGGTGCTCGCCCGCCCGCCGCCGGGGAGGGGCCGGAACACCAATTGCTGGTGGATCTGGGCGGTGCCCCCGTTGATGGCTCCGCCCACCAGGTTGGCGTCGACGCGTTCCATGGATCGGGGTGTGGCCACGTGACGAGCGATGACGCGAGCACCGAACCCGGGGGCGTACTCCTCGACGATGCGTTCCATGCGAGCCGCCATCTGCTCCGTCTCGTGGTCGTCCCAGGACCCGGTGAGGCCGTCCCCCCCGGCGTCGCGTCGCACCCGCTGCGGCACGTGGGTGTAGGCCCACGCCGACTCGGTGCCCGCCGGCGAGCGAGTGGGGTCGCTCGTCGTCATCTGGCCCATCAGCATGAACGGCCGCGATGGCACCTGGCCGGTGGCCAGCTCGTAGGCGAACCGTGACAGCGCGTCGAGGCTGTCGGCCAGGTGGACCGTGCCCGCCCCGCCCACCTCCGGGTCGGACCAGGGGATGGGACGGTCGAGGGCCCAGTCGACCTTCACCGTGGCGTGGTCGTACTCGAAGCGCGCCAGTCGCCGCAGCAGGCGATCGTCGAGGTGGTCGGCCCCGACCAGGTCGAGGAACAACGACGGAGCGCCCACGTCGGCCAGCACTGCCCGGCGGGCGACCACCCGATGCCCCTGCTCGGTCGTGACCCCGATCGCCCGTCCGCCCTCCACCACCACGCGGTCCACCCGTGCCCCGGTGACCACCCGCCCGCCCAGACCACGGAGCCGGTGGACCAGGGCGTCGACGAAGCACCCCGCCCCGCCCGTCGGCACCGGGAAGCCGAGCTGTTGGCCGAGCGAGGCCAGCAACCAGCCGAACAACCCTCCACCGGCGGTCTCGGGGGTGAAGTCGGCGTGCAGGGCGTTGCCGGCCAGCAGCAGCGCACCGCCTTCACCGGCGAAGCGCTCCCGGGCCAGGCTGCGGACCGGGGTGAGGGCATCACGGAGGAAGTCGAGCCCGCCGTGCACCCCCAGGCGGCCCGCCAGGCGGGCGCTGGGCACCACGGGCGGTAGCGGCGCCAGGAGGGCGTCGATCAGCGGCCCGGACACCCTCGACCACGTGCCGTACAGGGTCCGCCACGCATCGCCGTCTCCCGGGACGAAGCGATCGAGCGAGGCGGCCGTGCGGTCGAGGTCGGTGGACAGGACCATCGTCGGTCCGTCCGGGGTGGGGTGCGCCAACACGAGCGGGGCCCGAGACCACGACAGACCGTGGCGCTCGAGCTCGAGCGCCCCCACCACCGGGGAGGCCGCGGCGAGGGGGTAGAAGGCGCTGAACAGGTCGTTGCGGAACCCGGGCGCCGTCACCTCGGCGGTACGCACCGCGCCGCCGGGCACCGGGGCGGCTTCGAGCACCACCACGTCCCACCCCGCCGACGCCAACAGGTTGGCGGCGACCAGCCCGTTCGGCCCGGCGCCCACCACCACCGCATCGGCCCGGGCCGGAGTCGGGTCGGGCTCGAAGCTCGGCTGCCGATCGGCCAGGCGCGGGTCGGAGAGGTCGCTCACCCCACGATCCTTCCCCATCCCGCCTCTATCCCGGCTGGCCGGCAGCCGGGCCTCGGTGTCCATGGCCCTCGACACAGCACTAGCCGGGCTGGTCGTCCACCCAGTCGAAGGTGCGGGTCACGGCCTTCTTCCACTGGGCGAGCTCGCGTTCTCGGGTGGCTTCGTCCATGCGGGGCAGCCAGCGCGTGTCCTCGACCCACTTGCCGCGCAGCACCTCGATGCCCGGCCAGAACCCCACGGCCAGCCCGGCGGCGTACGCCGCACCGACCGCCGTGGTCTCGGTCAGCGCCGGCCTGATGACCGGGATGCCGAGGATGTCGGCCTGGAACTGCATGAGCAGCTCGTTCTTCACCATGCCCCCGCCGACGCGCAGCTCGTGGAGCGTGACGCCGGAGTCGGCTTGCATCGCATCGACCATCTCGCGCCCCTGGAACGCGGTGGCCTCGAGCGTGGCGCGGGCGATGTGGCCCCGTTCCACGAAACGGGTCAGCCCGACGATCACCCCGCGGGCGTCATCCCGCCAATAGGGAGCGAACAGCCCCGAGAAGGCGGGGACGAAGTAGCAGCCACCGTTGTCGTCCACGGTGCGGGCCAGCTCTTCCACCTCGGCCGCCGAGTCGATGAGGCGGAGGTTGTCGCGCAGCCACTGCACGAGCGCCCCGGCGATGGCGATGGACCCCTCGAGGGCGTACACCGCGGGGGCGTCACCGAGCTGGTAGCCGACGGTGGTGACCAGCCCGTGATCGGACCGCACCGGCTCGGTGCCCGTGTTGAGCAACAGGAAGTTGCCGGTGCCGTAGGTGTTCTTGGCGTCGCCGACGTCGAAGCAGGTCTGGCCGAACAGCCCGGCCTGCTGGTCGCCGAGGTCACCGGCCACCGGCACCCCCGCCACGGCGGCCAGGCGCGCCTCGCCGTAGACCTCGCTCGAGGACCGGATCGCCGGCAGCATCGACGCCGGGATGCCGAGGGCGGCCACGTTGTCGGGTGCCCAGTCGAGGGTGGCCAGGTCCATCAGCAGGGTCCGGCTGGCGTTGGTGACGTCGGTGATGTGCAGGCCTCCGTGCACGCCGCCGGTGAGGTTCCAGATGATCCAGGTGTCGATCGTCCCGAACAGGAGCTCGCCGGCCTCGGCACGCGCTCGGGCCCCCGGGACGTTGTCGAGGATCCAGACGGCTTTCGGGCCCGAGAAGTACGTGGCGAGGGGAAGGCCGGTGGAGGCGCGGAACCGGTCGCGACCGCCGTCGGCGGCCAGGTCACGGCAGATCTGATCGGTGCGGGTGTCCTGCCACACGATGGCGTTGCCCACTGGTTCGCCGGTCGCACGGTCCCAGACGACGGTGGTCTCACGCTGGTTGGTGACGCCGATGGCGACGAGGTCCGCCGCGGTCAGCCCGGCCGACTCGAGGGCCTCGGCGATGACCTCCTCGGTGCGGGCCCAGATCTCCTGGGGCCGATGCTCGACCCACCCCGGCCGGGGGTAGACCTGCTCGTGCTCCTTCTGGGCCATCCCCACCGGTTGGCCGTCGGTGTCGAAGATCACGAAGCGGGTGCTGGTGGTGCCCTGGTCGATGGCGGCGACATACCGAGTCATCTGTGCTCCTCACATCGGGTCGTCACGGGAGGTGCATCCCGCGCCGGGCGCTCATTCTCCTCCCAGGACGACCTCACCGATGGTCCGGGCGTGGTGAGCCTCGCCGCTCGACCGGGCGACCGAGGCGTCGAGACGGCTGCCGTCTGCCGGACCGGGGCCTGCGGTTCGCCGTTGCTACCGTGACCGGATGACGCTGCGGGACACGAGCATCGACCGCCTGCGAGAGGGCTCGTTCGACGTGTTCGTCGTCGGCGGAGGCATCAACGGCGCCGTCGTCGCCGCCTCGCTCGCCGGCCGGGGCGCCGACGTCGCCGTCGTCGATCGGGGCGACTTCGCCTCGTTCACCAGCCAGGAGTCCTCCAACCTGGTGTGGGGCGGGTTCAAGTACCTCGAGAACTACGAGATCCCGCTGGTGCGCAAGCTCTGCCGGTCGCGCAATCGGCTCATGCGGGCCTACCCCGACAACGTCCAGGAGATCTCCTTCCTGGCTGCGCTCGACACCTCGTCGCCGTACCCGCCGTGGCTGAGCGCCCTCGGCGCCACGGCGTACTGGGTGCTGGGGAACTTCCGCACCCGCGCCCCCCGGCTCCTCAGCGCCGCCAAGGTCCGCGACGCCGAGCCGGTGATCGACACCACCTCCGTCCGGGGCGGCATCGAGTACCGCGACTGCATCCTGAAGGACAACGACGCCCGTTTCGTGTTCTCGTTCGTGCGCTCGGCCATCGAGGCCGGCGCGACGGCGGCCAACTACGTGGAGCTGGTCACCGCCGAGCCGAGCGGGAGCGGCTGGCGGTTGCGCCTGCGCGACCTCGAGACCGACGAGGAGTTCGAGAGCAGCGCCGGGATCGTGGTCAACGCGGCCGGACCGTTCGTCGACGGGCTCAACGCCGACATGGGCGTGCAGACCACGCACCGCATCGTCTACTCCAAGGGCATCCACCTGGTCGTCCCCCGGCTCACCACCGGCGACGACGACCGGGTGCTGGCGTTCTTCGACGACACCCAGCGCCTCTTCTACGTGATCCCCATGGGCGTGCGGTCGGTGATCGGCACCACCGACACCCGGGTCGACAGCCCGTACTCCGCAGTGGACGACGAGGACCGCTCCTTCCTGCTGTCCCAGATCAACGCCCGCCTCGAGCTCGCCGAGCCGCTCACCACCGACGACGTGATCGCCGAGCGCTCCGGGGTGCGCCCGCTGGTGGTCCCCACCGACGGCGGCGACACCAGCGACGTCGACTGGACCGCGCTCAGCCGCAAGCACGAGATCGAGGTCGACCGGCGCCGCCGCGCGGTCACCGTGTTCGGCGGGAAGCTCACCGACTGCATCAACGTCGGCGAAGAGGTGGCCGCGGCGGTCGAGTCGCTGGGCCTCGTGCTGGAGCCCGACCAGGGCAACTGGTACGGCGAGCCGGCGGCGGACACCCGAGCCGAGTTCCATCGCCAGGCCCGGCTCATGCGCCTCGACGACCGGCGGGACCGGCCGGGGGTCGAGCCGCTGTCGGACCGTCTCTGGCGCCGGTACGGGCGTCGGGCCTTCTCCATGCTCGAAGCCATCCGTTCCGACCCCACCATGGCCGACGACATCCTCGGAGGCACCGACTACCTGCGGGTGGAGCTGCACCTGGCCGCGTCGACGGAGATGGTCACCCGTCTGGAGGACTTCATGCGGCGTCGCTCCAAGATCGAGCTCGTGGTGCCGGCGGTGCAGTACCTCGACTCCGACGGGCTGGAGCACGTGGCCGAGATCCTCTTCGGCGTCGACGCGCCCCGCAAGCTCGAGCAGTACCGCGCCTCCCACCCCGGCCCCCGCCCGGCCTCCTGACGGGTCAGCGGGCGGCCCAGGCCACCGCCGCGACGGAACGGGTAGCGTCGCCGGCCATGGGGAGGACGACGTGGAGCCTCGCCGCCGGTCTGCTGCTCACGGCGTGCGCAGGCGGAGCGGAGTCGTCCGATCCCGAACAGACCAGCCGCTCGAAGGCGCCGTCGAGGACCGCCGAGGTGTTCGCTGATCTCGACGCCGGATCACCGGGGTGCTCGGTCGCGGTCCGCCACCCGGAGGGCACCTTCGACCTGCACGTCGGCGCGGCGGACGTGCAGGAAGGGGTCCTGATCGACCGGGACACGCTCTTCGACGTCGGCTCGGTCTCCAAGCAGTTCACCGCCGGCGCGATCGCGCTGCTCGTCGTCGACGGCGACCTCGCCCTCGACGACGACATCACCGAGCTCCTCCCCGACCTCGGACGCTTCGACGACACCATCACGGTCGGAGACCTGCTCCACCACACGAGCGGCCTACCGGACTACATCTCGCTGCTCGACGCCGAACTGGACGAACCCACGACGATGGCAGACGCCGTGGAGGTCGTCGTCTCCGACGACGGCGCTCCCACCGCGGCGCCGGGCGAGCGCTTCGAGTACTCCAACACGAACTACGTCCTGCTCGCCCTGATCGTGGAGGCGGTCACCGGACGTCCCTTCCCCGACGTCGTCGACACCGAGATCCTCGGTCAGCTCGGCATGTCGTCCTCCGTCGTACGCGACGACCAGGGCGTGCTGCTGGCCGACCAAGCTCCCGGCTACGCCTTCGCCGACGATGCCGAGACGACCGACGACGACGGAGACGGCTGGGTCGCGATCGGGTCGGCGTGGCGGCAGACCGGAGACGGAGCGCTCCACTCGACGGCGCTCGAGCTGCTGCGGTGGGCCGAGTTGTTCCTGCTCGACCCCATCGCCGAAGAAGGGCTCGGCTCACCCGCGTGGCTCGACGTGATGTTGTCACCCGGACCGCTCGCCGACGAGGACGGCACCCGCTACGGCGGCGGACTCGAGCTGACCGACGGCGACCGAGGTCCGGTGATCAGCCACGGGGGCTCGTGGATCGGCTATTCCTCGGCCATCACCATGGAACCTGCGTCGGGCGTGGCGGTGGCCGTGACGTGCAACGTCGACAGCGACGACGCGGAATCCCGCGCCGCCGAGGTGCTCGACCTCTGGGCCGCCTCGTGACGATCGTCGCCGTGTAGACGGGGAGCGCCGACCGAGCCTCAGCAGGTGACCTCGAGCTCGACGTCGACCACGTCGCCGTCGGCCCATCGACTCGATGTCGAAGCTGCGAGCGACCAGCGAGGCGTCGCTACCCATGTGGAGCTCCAGCGGAACTCATCTGCCCCTCACCACACGACGGTGATGGCGATCCAGACCAGCACGGCGGCCGGGAGCCAGCGGCCGACGAGGTAGATCCGCGCCACCCACCACCTCGAAGAGGTGCCCAGGGCTCGCTGCAGCCGGCTCGGTGGCACCAGCCAGCAGAAGAAGCCCGCCCCGAAGATCCCGGAGAACAGGATCACCTGCCCGCCCACGTTCTGGTCCACCCAGTCGAGGAACCGCGTGTCGCCGATGCTCAGCTCCAAGGGGGTGAAGCTGAGCGCGGACGGCAACGCCAGGACCAGCATGAGGCCGATCACCACCACGACGGCCTTGCGATGGCGAAGTCGGAACTCCTCGGCGACGGTGCTGAGGATCACCTTCAGACCAGCCAGGCTCGAACTGAACGCGGCGACGAAGAACAGACCGAAGAAGGCGATGGCCAACGGTGCCCCCCAGGCCATGGCCTCGAAGGCTCGCGGCAGCGTGTTGAAGGCGAGCTGGCTGCCCTCGCCCGGGTCGAGGCCGTGGGTGAACACGAACGGGAAGATCATCCAGCCGGCCAGCAGCGCGATGCAGGTCTCGGTGCCCGCCACGATGAGCGACGCTCGGGGCACGTGGGTCTTCTTCGGGATGTAGCTGCCGTAAGTGACCAGGTACCCCTGGCCGATGGCCAGGGAGTAGAAGCCTTGCCCGAACGCGATCACCCACAACGAGGGATCCCTGAGGGCGGACAGGTCGGTGTCGAGCAGGAAGTCCTTGGCCTCTGCCCACCCGGCCGTGCGGCTGGCGGCGACGACCAGCCCGACCACGACCAGCAACAGGACCGGCATCATGAACTTGGAGAAGGTCTCGAGGGCCTTGAGGCCACGTAGGAGCACGAACGCACCGAGGGCGAGGACGACCAGGAGCCAGCCGAGGGAGGCGTAGCCGTCGGAGAAGTCCGAGAACGAGCCGACGTCCAGGCGTACCGCGTCGACGGCGTAGCCCATCGTCCAGCCGGTGATCACCAGGTAGTAGCTGGTGATCACCGCAGTGAGCCCGACGACGAACCAGCCGTACCACGCACCGCTGCGGCGGACCTGCCGATACGTGTGCACGGTGTTGCCCTGGGCGAGGCGACCAGCGGCCACCTCGAGGTACATCAACGGCAGGCACACGACCGCCATGGCGATGAGGTAGGCGAGGATGAACCCTCCACCCCCGTACTCGCCGGCGAGATACGGGAAGCGCCAGAGGTTGCCGAGGCCGACGGCCGCTGCGGCCATCGAGAAGATGAACGCGGGCTCCGACGTCCACTGCCCGCGATCCTTCGACGTCTCCGTCCCGGGTCGAGCGGCATCGGTTGCTGGCACCGGTTCCGTCACGGGGGACCAGGCCTCCTCTCGGATCGCGACATCATGAGCGGGGTGACCGGGCTCGAACCTACCGATCTGCGGATCGACGGGCGCCCGAGCGCGACGGAGGCCCGCCGAAGCGGGCCTCCGACCTGCGGTGCCGCGAGTCAGGCCTCGTCGCCGACCAACATCTCGGCCTTGTTGCCGTACTTCTGGGTCATGCCCATGGCGTGCTTGCTCGCCTCCATGATGCTCGGGTCGCTCATCGCCGCCTGCATGTCCTCCTGTGAGGCCCAGGTGCCGACGAACATCACGTAGTACGGGGGCTCGGTGCCTCGCGGCGTGCCGCTGAACACCGTCGTGGTGTGCGAGGTCATCTTGGGGAACTTGGCGGCGATCGGCAGGTGGTCCTGCTTGTACTCGGCGAGGAACGCCTCGGCGTCGGTTTCGGGCTTGGTGTAGAGAACGGTGAGGTTTGCCATGCGCCCTCTCTATCTGGTTGCCGCGCCGTTCACTCCCCTTCCCCTCGGACGACGGTGACCTCGTCGCGACCCAGGACGCCGGTTCCCTCGTGACCGGGTCGGCGGGTGCCGGCCGACCTGTGGGCGGGATCGGGGGGCGGATTGACCTCGGTCTCGGCCCGTTCGTAGGCTCCTACAGAGCACTGAAGGATCTTTCTATATTGCGAAAGGGCCGCCGCGAGGTTCCCGGCCCTGCGAGGAGCACCGTGCCCCAGGTCACTCACGCCCACATCCGCCGCGCCGTCGAATGCTCAGACCTCGCCGCGCTCCGAATCGCCGTCTACCAGGCCAGCGGCGACGCCGAGGTCGCCGCGCTGGGCCCGGTGGCCCAGCTCAGCTCGGAGGATCGGGCGCGTCTCGTCGATCGCTGCGTCGAGCTCATCGAGCGCGACCTCGACTCCTGGGAGCTGCGGGTTCCGAGCGACGACGAGATCCGCACGATGCTCGACCTCGTGCTCGGGGTGCCCACGCCGGAGGGCGACTTCGAGTTGCGCAAGGGCGTGCTCTCGTTCGACGAGTTCCCGTTCTTCGCCGACTGGCCATCCGGTGTCGGCGCCGTGCCCGACGGGTTCCACGTGGCCGTGGTCGGCGGGGGCTTCAACGGGATCGCCACCGCCGTGCAACTCGAGCAGCTCGGCATCCCCTACACGGTGTACGAGCGGCGGGGCGAGCTCGGCGGGACCTGGAGCATCAACCGCTACCCCGACATCCGCGTCGACACCCTGAGCTCGTCCTATGAGTTCAGCTTCGAGAAGGACTTCGCCTGGTCGGAGTACTTCGCCCGGGGCCCGGAGGTGAAGCGGTACCTCGAGCACATCGCCGAGAAGTTCGACGTGCTGCCGAACGTGCGCTTCGGCCACGACCTGGTCGAGGCCCGCTTCGACGACGACGCCGAGGTCTGGCACGTCACCTTCCGTCTCGATGACGGCTCCACCGTCTCGCATCAGGCGAACGCCGTGGTCAGCGCGGCCGGCTTGTTCGCCAACCCGATGGTGCCCGAGTTCCCCGGCGTCGACGCCTTCGGGGGGACCGTGATCCACCCGACGGCGTGGCCGGACGACATCGACCTGAGCGACAAGCGGGTGGCGGTGATCGGCAACGGATCGACGGGCGTCCAGTTGCTCGGCCGGGTGGCGGAGATGTCGGCGCACGTCGAGGTGTTCCAGCGGACCCCGCAGTGGATCAGCCCCCGGGACAAGTACGGCGACCCGGTCGAGCCCGAGGTCCGTTGGCTCATCGACGAGATGCCGGGGTACTGGAACTGGTGCCGGATCACGTCGATCATGCACCTGTTCGACTTCCACAAGGACTTCCTCATCCGGGACCCGGAGTTCGAGGCCACCGGTGGCCGCATCACCCAGAAGAGCGAGTTCGTCCGGAACATGCTCACCGAGTACATCCGCAGCGAGACCGGCGGTCGCCAGGACCTGATCGACGCGCTGGTCCCGGACTATGCGCCGATGGTCCGGCGACCGATCGTGGACAACGGCTGGTATCGCGCCCTCACCCGCGACAACGTCGAGCTGGTCACCGATGGGATCGCCCGGTTCACCGACTCGGGGATCGAGACCGAGGACGGCGTCGTGCACGAGGTGGACGTCGTGATCTGCGCGACCGGGTACGACATCGTGAAGTACCTGTGGCCGGCCGAGTACTACGGCCGTCAGGGAGCCAACCTGCACGAGCGGTGGGACGAGGAGTCGCCGATGGCCTACGTGGGGATGATGGTCCCCGACTTCCCCAACCTGTTCGTCTTGTACGGCCCGAACTCGCAGCCGGTGTCGGGCGGGGTCGCCCTGCCGGCCTGGTACCAGATGTGGGCCGGCTTCGTGGCTCGGTGCCTCACGACGATGATCGAGCGCGGCACGTCGACCGTCGAGGTCACCCACGAGGCGTTCAAGGCCTACAACGAGCGCCTGGTCGAGGAGTCACAGAACCTCATCATGGTCACCGACGAGGCCATCGCCCGGCGCAACTACTACGTGAACGGCCAAGGCCGCATGCAGGTCAACGCCCCGTGGGAGACCAGCGACTACTACCGGATGGTGTCCTACCCCGACTGGGACCCCGACGCGATCCGCTACGCCTAGGACGTCGTCGCCGTCAGCGCGAACCGTGGAGCGCGGCGATGCGGCGACCGATGCCGGCCATCGTCTCCCGCAGCTCGCCGGGAAGGACCACCTCGACCCCCGACCCCACCGTCTCGGCGCAGATCTCAGGCGAACTGGTCGAGCAGTCGGGAGAGGGCTGCGCTGACGTGCAGGTTGCGGGCTGGAGGCTTCCTCGGCCACGAAGGAGTACTCGGCAGGCACCGGGACGACCCTGCGCCGCTCCCGGAATGCCGCTGCGTGGCTCTCGCAACCACGAGCGTCAGGGGTCGGGCGACGTCCTGGATGAGAACCAACGGCCCAACAGCGCCGTCGCCGGCAGCACGATCCCGATCCACACGACGAAGAGATGTCGGGTGTCGACCTCGCCGAAGAGCTCTGTCTGTGCGATACCCCACGCGACGAGCGCGCACAGCGGTGGACCCACGACGAGCACCGTCAGGATCGTCGTCCCTCGAGACCGCAGCGGTCGATCACGCAGCTCGATGGCCATGGCGACCGAGACGCCACCCAGCGCCCCGAGCACAGCTGCGACGATCACGGCTCCCAGCGTCGCCAGCCCTCCTCCGTCGGCGACGACGTACCCGACGACCCCCCCGACGACCGCCGCGCCGACCGTGCCGCCCACGAGTGCCGTGCCCAACGTCCGGACGGGGTGGAGGACTGGTCTGCGCCCATGGTCCCGAGGTCGGTCCTCCTGTGCCGCGTTCACCATGCCGCTGCGGAACCAGCAGCCGGGTACGACGCACCGGCGACGGACGGCGACTCGAGCCCCACGACGGGTTCGACGTCACTCTCCGCATCGAGATCCCGGGATCCGAGCTGGGTCCCGTCCATTGACGACCACGAGAGCCCTGTCACCTCGTCAGGGTCGACCGGTACGGCGAAGCCTCGGGCTCCGCCGTCCTCGACGGGGACCGGCAGCGTCGAGAACGTGGTGCCGTCGGCGCGCTCCACGTCGACGCGGAACACGTCGGCGCCGGTGATGCCGCCGAGCACGGGGAGCAGATCGCCGCTGAGGTCGGCGACGCGAACGTCGTCGGGACCGCCGACCGAGAAGCACTCCTCGACCGAGTCGCCCTCCAACGGCACGGTGAGGCAGTGCTCGCCGTCGCGGGGCTCCACCCCTGCGGCGAAGGGGGTTCCCCCGCCGCCGTAGCGGGCGACCACGGTCTGCCCATCGACGATGCCGTCCGCGCCTCCGATGTCGATGCTGCGGACCATCCGGTCGAGCACCTCGACCGCCCGGTCGAAGTCACCGCCGGCCCGCTCCACCGCATCGACGACCAGCGTGCGCGGCTGCCCGTCGTCGCCGGACGGAACGTCCACGAGGTAGCGCACCGCCGTGGTTCCCTCGCCGAAGAGCTCGCTGGCCGGCCCCTCCAGGCGCACGGTCTGACGGCCGTCGACGACCGTCGTCGCGCGCTCGGTCTCCATCCGGTCCGAACCAGGGGCGGCGGCATCGGCGAAGCCCACCGGGTCGACGTAGGCGTTGATCACCGCCACGCGCTCGTCGGTCGCCTCGGGCACCTCGAAGGGCTCCGGATCGAACTGCGAACACGGGCCGACGACGTCGCCGGCGTTCGTCTCCCAATCGGCCGGGTACGACAACGAGAATCCCGCCGAGCTCTCACACGGCTGCCAGGCGTCCGTGTCCTCGGACGGCTCGGTGCCGTCCGGTGCGTCGGTGGTCGTCGAACTCGGCGGCTCGGTGGTCGGGGACGCGTCGTCTTCCTCGTCGCCGCCGCAGGCGGCCAGGACCAGGACCAGGACGAACGCAGTGCACAGGCCCGAGAGCGGACGTCGCACGCTTGCCTCCCGTTGCTCGGTTGCATGATCCACCCGTCTCGTACCCGTTGGCCAGGGGTCTCACCCCGACGACGCCAGGCCGATCGTGCTCTCGGCGGCGTCAGCATCTCGCGGGCCGCCACGTCGAGGTCGAACGTTCTGTTCGTGGATGCCGTGCGCCGACCAGTCGAGTACGAGCTCGAGCGGCTCGTCGCCCGGGCTCGGCTCGGATCTCAGGCGAACTGGTCGAGCAGGCGGGCGACCGCCGCGGTGACGTCGTTCTCGACGGCCATCGATGCCTCGGCCGGCATCAGCCCGGCGGCGACCATGCGGTCGCCGAGCGGGATCATGATGGCGCAGAAGCGCATCGCCCCGAAGATCTCCCAGTACCCGGGGTGGCGGACCTCTCGGCCCGACGCCTCCTCGTACATCGTGACCATCTCCTCGCGGGTGGGGAACCCCTCGGGGCGAGGCGCACCCAGGTCGTCGAACGACATGCGATCGAACATCAGCCACCAACCGAGGTCGGCCTCGCCGGGCGAGAGGGCGCAGGCCTCCCAGTCGACCACCGCGGCGGGCGAGTAGTCCTTCCAGATGATGTTGCCCAGCCGGCTGTCGCCCCAGATGAGCCCGATGCGCTCGTCCTGCGGGTCGTTGGCCGACAGCCAGTCGAGTGCCCGGTCGATCACGGGGTGCGGCCGACCGGCGAGGTGGTGGTCGACCCACGACCGGTACAGGCGCAGCTGGTCGGCCTGGGTGGGGTTGCCGTCGGTGGAAGTGTCGAGCCAGTCGAGCCCTGCGGCGCGCCAGTCGATGGCATGGATGGCCGCCATGGCCTCCAACCCGGTGCGGACCATCCGCCGCCGCTCCTCGGGAGTGGCCTCGTCGACGATGAAGCCGGCCTGGCTGTAGCGGGGCGTGTCGGACGGGATCACCCCGTCGACGAACTCCATGACGAAGAACGGGTTGCCCAGCGCCGACGAGCCGGGCTCGTAGTCGACCACCGGCGGGACGGGGATGCCGTACTCACGAACGGTGGCCATGATGCGGTACTGCAGCCCGACCGAGACCGCGGTGGCGGCGGTCTGCGGCGGGAAGAGCGGTCCGGTCCCGGGCTCGATGCGGGCGACGTAGCGCTGGTGGTGGGCACCGTCGTCGTCGTTCCAGTCGAGCTCGAAGAACGCGGTCTCGTTGGAGAAGCCGGTCGCCATCGGGATGTCGACGCCGCTGACCTCGATGTCGCGACGACCGTCGTCTCGCTGTTCGAACCACCTGGCCAGCCCCGACGCGTAGGAGCTGCGATCGACCGTGGTCTTCGGGGCGTGGGGCTCGGTGGAGCCGTCGGGCGTGGCCGTGTCGGACATGGTCCGAGCGTAGTGACCGATGTCATGTCCGTCCGCCCGGAAGTGCAGTCGCGGTCAGCGGGGCGACGAGAACCCGGCGACGAACACCGCCAACGCCTCGCGCTCCCGCCCGAAGGCGGCGGCGAGCTCCGCTCGCTCCGGGGCGTTCAGGAGCCGCTTCACCGACGACAGCGCCTCCAGGGAGTGGATCGCCAGCCGCTGGGCGTGGTCATGGGTGACGGCCAGCAGGTCCTCGGGCTCGCAGAGCTGCCAGGCCAGCCCCATCCCCTTGGCCTCGTCGGCGGTGATCCACTCCGACGACAGCAACGTCCACGCCGCTTGCTGGCGACCGAGCAGCTGCGGGAACAGATAGCTGGAGCCGGCCTCGGTCGGGGCCCCGAGCTCCGTGAACGGGCAACGCAGGCGCGCCTCGGTCGACATGAACACGACGTCGGCGAAGGCGAGCATCGTCATGCCGAACCCGACCGCATAGCCGTTCACGGCCATCAGGAGGGGCTTGGGGAAGTCGGCCAGCGTGTCGAGGAGCCGGTCGAAGCCGTTGCCGTCCCCGGTCTCCCTTGGGCCGCCCTCCTCCGGTCGGGGCTCGGCCAGGGCCTTGAGGTCGGCGCCGGTGCTGAACGCTCGTCCGCTCCCGGTCACCACCACGACGCGCACCTCGGGTTCGCCGGCCGCCGCCTCGAGGGCGGCGGCCAGGTCCACCACCAGGCCACCGTCGAAGGCGTTGAGCCGCTCGGGACGGTGCATCGAGATCGTCCGCACCCGGTCCTCGTCGGCGATCCGCACGTTCTCGAGGTCCTCCATGACCACAACATATTCCCGGGCCTGCCTCCTCATGGGTGGCCTACGACGTCGCTGCCTCGCGGCGGGCCGCTGAACGCCGTCTTGGCGTGCGACGTCATCTTGGCGAGTCCCATCGGAGCTGAGGCCCCGGATGGAGGGGTCGACCAGCGATCGGACACCCACGAGCGGACCCGAGCTCAACGGCGCGATCAGAACGTGACGTCCGCCAGCTCGAACCGGTACGCGTTCTCCGTCTGCCCCGGCCCACTGCCGGCCATCACGATGTCGGCGCTCGAGACACCCGAGAGGTCGAGCTCGGCCGTCGCCTCGGCGATCATCGGCAGGTCTCACCGCCTCGGCGCGGGCCGTCGGGTGCGGACCGCCCCTGTTAGCGTTGCTCGCACGCTCGCCCGCGAGGGTTTCCTGGTGGGGGCGCCCAGGTCATCAGAAGGCGGCCTCGTGTCCGAGTTCCTCGTTGTCGAGCACCGGCAGATCGACGTCTCGACCCGCTTGCGGTCCTGGCCGAACGAGAATCGCTCGCCCACGACGATGGTGCGAGCGTCGGGGACGGGGATCTCGGGAACAGCGGGCCGATGGACGCGCTGATCGTCGGCGCAGAGCCAGACCTCCGGGACCAGCTCCAAGACCGTGGCATCCAGGTGGCCGTCGCCGGGACGGCGGCGGAGGCAACGACCGCCATCGAGCTGCAGTCCTTCTTGGTGGTGATCCTGGATCTGGCGCTGCCGGCGGTGTCGGGGTTGGACCTCGTCGACGTGCTCCGGGAGTCGGGGTCCACTGCGCACGTCATCGTCCTGGGTGACTCGACCGCCGAGGCCGACCGCGTGGACGCGCTGCAGCGGGGCGCGGACGACTACGTCCTGAAGCCCTTCTTCCTCCAAGAGCTGACCGAACGGGTGCTGGCGGTGCGGCGTCGGCGGAACGTCCGAAGCGACACCCGCATCCAGCTCGGGCGCTGCGACATCGATCTGGGCTCTCGGCAGGTCACGTGCGGCGGCGAGGTCGTCGACCTCACCGCGAAGGAGTTCGCTCTGCTCGCCTACCTGGCCGTGCGTCCAGGCCACGTGTTCAGCCACAAGCAGCTCCTCCATGCCGTGTGGCGCTCGGTATCGGAGCGGCAGCAGCCCGCGACGGTGACCGAGCACATCCGGCGGCTGCGCGAGAAGATCGAGACCGATCCTGGTGCCCCAGCGGTCCTGGTCACCGTTCCCGGGGCCGGCTACCGACTGGATCTGCCGGCCCCGCACGACGTGCCCCGGGCGGTTGCGCCTCCACTGCCCCGTGAGGGAGTGATCGTCCACGTCGACGGCCTCATCGTGTTCGCGGACGACGCAGCCCAGGATCTCATCGGCGGGTCCGACCGGGCGACCCTGGTGGGGAAGAACATCCAGGATCTGGCCGCGCCGACGTCGGAGGCGGCAGTGGCGGCGCGCCGGGAAGAGATCGAGGCCGGCCATGTCCGCCGGTCGGAGATCATGCAGATCCGCCGAAGTGACGGCGAGATGGTCGTGGCCGAGGTGTCATCGACAGCAGTGGACTGGCACGGCGAGCAGGCGCGGCGGGTGGAGGTCACGGCCGTGACCGATGCACCAGACCGGCTCCGCGGGCTGGTCACCGGCGTCCTCGCCGAGGTCGGCGATGCCGTGGTCATCACCGACCTGCACTCCCACATCCAGAGCTGGAACCACGCGGCAGAACGTCTCTACGGATGGTCCGAGGATGCGGTGCTCGGGCGACACGTCCTCGACGTGCTGCGGAGCGTGGGGGACGGCGGACAGCCGGCCGAGGCGCGGGACCAGCTCGAACGGACGGGCCGATGGCACGGCACGGTCCGGCAGGTCACCCGCGACGGCTCGACGGTCGAGATCCTGGGCTCGCAGACCCTCCTGCGTGATCACGGGGGCGAGCCGATCGGCGTCGTCTCCGTCAACCGGCCCGTCGAAGTGGCCGGACACATGCGGATGTTGGAGCTGGACACCGCCCTCGCCGCCCGGGTCAAGCAGGGCATCGCCGACGACGAGTTCGTGGTCCACTACCAGCCGGTCATCGATCTCACCGACGGGCACGTCCTGACGGTCGAGGCGCTGGTGCGCTGGGAGCATCCCGAACGCGGCACCCTCGCACCGGCGGAGTTCCTCGAGACGGCCGAGCGGACGGGCCTCATCGTGGAACTGGGCGAGATCGTGCTCGACGCCGCCTGCCGTCAGGCCGCACAGTGGCGTCGCTCCGGCATCGACATCGGGCTCGCCGTGAACGTGTCGACGCGACAGCTGGCCGACCCGGGTCTGGCCGAGCGGTTCAGCGAGATCATTCGAGCATCGGGTTTCGATCCCGCCCATCTGTGGCTCGAGATCACCGAGACCGCACTCGTCGAGGAGCTCGACAAGGCGTCCCACGCCCTGCGGACCTTGGTCGGGCTCGGCGTGGGCGTGTCCATCGACGACTTCGGTACCGGCTGGGCGAGCCTCACCTACCTGCAGAGCTTTCCGGTGCACACCCTGAAGATCGACCGCAGCTTCGTGGCCGGCATGGGGAGCGGGGGCAACGACAACGCCATCGTCCGGTCCATCCTCTCGCTCGCCGCCGAGCTCGGTCTGGTCGCCGTGGCCGAGGGGATCGAGACCCAGTGGCAGCACCTGCTGCTCGAGTCCATGGGCTGCACGTTCGGTCAGGGCTACTTCTTCGGCCGTCCCACCCCGGCGGCCGAGGTACCCATCGAGCGAGCTCGCCGGATCGCCGACGTGGAGGCCGACGACAGCGCCACCGAACAACCTCGTCTCCGATAGGTGCCCTCGATCCCCTGACAGCGCCACGTCGGCCGCGCTGCCCCCGACGGACATGGCTGCGCGTGCGCGTGCCGCTCAGATCGACGGGAGGTGTGCAGAGGAGAGCTCGATTCGAGCCCGTTACGATCGCCCGGATGACCATCGGGAACCCGTCGCCAGGAGAGCTCTCCTCTCTGTGCGTGTTCTGCGGGTCCAGTCCTGGAGCCGATCCTCGTTTCGCTTCGGTCGCCGAGGAGCTGGGAGGCCTGATGGTCGAGCAGGGGCTCCGATTGGTCTACGGCGGCGGGCACGTCGGGCTCATGGGGAGGCTGGCCGATGCCGTCCTCGCCGCAGGCGGCGAGGTGCACGGGGTCATCACCACGGCGCTTCGTGACCGCGAGGTCGCCCACCGAGGTCTCACGAGGCTCGACGTCGTCGACACGATGCACGAACGGAAAGCTCGCATGTCCGATCTCGCCGACGGCTTCCTGATGCTTCCCGGTGGCTTCGGCACGCTCGATGAGTTCTTCGAGGCCGTCACCTGGACGCAGCTCGGCATCCACTCCAAACCGTGCGCAGTTCTCGATGTGAACGGGTTCTTCACCCCGCTGGTCGACTTCATCGACTCCGCGACCGAGAGCCGCTTCATCAGCTCGCAGCATCGAGCCATGGTCATCACCGACGACGACCCGCGTCAGCTCCTCGAGCAGATGGCGACGTGGCAGCCACCGTCCAACGAGAAGTGGCTCGATCGCAGCGACCGCTGACGACCGTGGCGGGGCCGGACCGGGCCCCTTGGTTCAGGCCTCGTCGCCGATCAGCATCTCGGCCTTGTTGCCGTACTTCTGGGTCATGCCCATGGCGTACTTGCTCTCCTCCATGATGCTGGGGTCGGAGCCGGGTGCCTCCGGGGGCGGCTGATCGACCCCGACGCTCACGACCCCGACGTCGTCCGCGCCGCTGTGCGAGGCTCGTGCCCGGCGAGCGTCCTCCTGGGCCTCGCCGACCTGCGGCCGAGGTCCCGGGGGCGCCGCAGCCACGAGCTCTCGTGCTCCCGGTCGCCCTGGTCCAGGCCACCCACCTCGCCCGCCGCGGGCCCGGATCAGGAGTGACGCGTGACGACCGACAAGTTGATCCGTGGCGGTGAGGTCGTCGACGGCACCGGCCGCGAGCGGTTCCAGGCCGACGTGCGGGTGCGGGGCGGGCGCATCGCCGAGGTCGGCCCCGACCTCACCCCCGACGGGGAGGACGAGCTCGACGCCTCCGGGGCGCTCGTGACGCCGGGGTTCATCGACACCCATGCCCACACCGATCCGCAGGTGTTCTGGGATCCCACGCTCGACCCCGAGCCCCTCCACGGCGTCACCACGATGCTGATCGGGAACTGCAGCCTCACCCTGTTCCCGGTGAGCGATCGCACCCGAGCCGAGGTGGCCGACCTGTTCGCCTACATCGAGGACGTGCCCCGCCACCTCTTCGACGACAGCGTCCCGTGGACGTGGAACCAGTTCAGCGGGTACCGAGATGCCGTCAACGCCACCGGTGCCGGCGCCAACCTCGCCCCGCTCGTGGGCCACAGCATGCTGCGCCTCGAGGCCATGGGGCCGGCGGCCTGGGAACGACCGGCCGACGAGGGTGAGCGCGACGCCATGGCCGCCATGTTGGACGAGGCCATGGCCGCCGGAGCATGGGGCCTGTCCACCTCGGCGCTCGACGTGGCCAAGGACGGCCGGCCGGTGCCGTCCCGCCATGCCGACGGCGCCGAGTTCGACGCCCTCCTCGACGTCCTCGCGCGCCAAGGGCGTGGCGTCCTCGAGTACGTCCCCGACCTGCTCGGGCCCGACGCCGCCGCGGCGCTCACCGACCTGGCCCGACGCTGCGGGCACCGCTCGATACCGCTCACCTGGACCGGCTTCACCTACAACCCCGGGCCCAACACGCAGCGCTGGCTCGAGCTCACCCGCTCGCTCGCCGAGGAGGGCGTCGAGAGCTACCCGCAGCTCTCCCCCCGTACGGTCGACTTCCGGTTGAACTGGTCGTCGTCGATGATGTTCATGTCGATGCCCGAGGGCTGGCATCGGGTGATCGCCGCCGACCCGGCGGAGAAGGCGCGGCTGTTGGCCGACCCGGCGTGGCGCGACACCGCCCGGGCCGAGTGGGACCGCACGGAGCGCTCGATGTTCCCGATCCACGCCCTGGAGAAGGTCCGCTTCGTCGAGGTGCACCGCGCCGACCAGGAACCCTGGCTGGGCCGCACGCTCGCCGACCTGGTGGCGGAGCGGGGCGGGCACCCGTCGGACGTCTTCGCCGACTTCGTCCTGGCCAACGACTGCCACCCGGGCGTGGTCGCCGTGGGCGTGGCCAACGCCGACGTCGACGGCGTCGGTCACACCCTCGCCGATCCCTCGGTGCTCATCAGCTCCTCCGACGCCGGCGCCCACATGCAGATGCTGTGCGCGTCGGGCGATCCCACCCTCTTGCTGACGCGCCACGTACGCGAGCGCGGCGACCTCGGCCTCGGCCTCGAGCAGGCGGTGCACGAGCTCACCGGGCGGCAGGCGGCCGTCTTCGGCTTCGCCCAGCGGGGAACGGTCGTCGAGGGCGCCATCGCCGACCTGGTGGTGTTCGCGCTGGACGAGCTCCACTACGACGACGACGTGTTCGTCGAGGACCTCCCGGGCGGCGGGGCGCGACTGCGGCGCCCCGAGGGCGGCTACCGGGCCACGTTGGTCGCCGGCGAGGCGGTGCAGCTGGGCGGCCGGCTCACCGGCGCACTCCCCGGCCGGGTGATCGGCAACGGGGGAGACGCCCGATGAGCGACGCACAGATCGAACCGTTCCGGGTCGCGGTTCCCGACGCCGACCTCGAGGAGCTGCAGTTCCGCCTGCGCCGCACCCGCTGGCCCGACGCCCAACCCGACGCGGGATGGGACTACGGGATCCCCCTCGACTACGTGCAGGAGGTCTGTGGCTACTGGGCCGAGGGCTACGACTGGCGCCGCCTCGAGCAGACCCTCAACGACTTCGAGCAGTTCCGCACGACCATCGACGGCCTCGGCGTCCACTTCCTCCACGTGCGCTCGCCGCACCCCGAGGCCTTCCCGCTGGTGATCACCCACGGGTGGCCGGGATCGGTCGTCGAGTTCCTCGACGTCATCGGGCCGCTCACCGACCCGACCGCCCACGGCGGCGACGCCGCCGACGCCTTCCACGTGGTGTGCCCGTCGTTGCCCGGCTATGGGTTCTCCGACCGGCCATCCGAGCGGGGATGGGGCGTCGAACGCACAGCACGGGCGTGGGCGGTACTGATGGAGCGGCTCGGCTACGACCGCTACGGCGCCCAGGGCGGCGACTGGGGCTCGTTCGTGTCCACCGCCCTCGCCGCCCACGACCCCGAGCACTGCGCCGGCCTGCACCTCAACCTGATGGCGGCCGGACCCTCGCCCGAGGACCTCGACGACCTCACCGACGCCGAGCGCGACGGTCTCGACGCCGCCACCCACTACGACCAGGTCGACTCCGGCTACGCCAAGCAGCAGATGACCAGGCCCCAGACGCTCGCCTACGGGCTCGCCGACTCGCCGGCGGGCCAGGCCGCCTGGATCCTCGAGAAGTTCTGGTCGTGGACCGACAGCGACGGCCATCCCGAGAACGTCATCACCCGCGACCGGTTGCTCGACAACGTCACCCTCTACTGGCTCACCGACACCGCCGGGTCGTCGGCACGCATGTACTACGAGTCGTTCGGCCCCAAGCGGACCGAGCCCACCGGCGAGCGACCCGTCACCGTGCCCACCGGCTGCGCGCTGTTCCCCAAGGAGATCTTCCGGCCCTCGCGGCGTTGGGTGGAGCGACGCTTCGACGTCGTGCACTGGACCGACATGCCCCGGGGCGGCCACTTCGCCGCGCTCGAGCAACCCGGGCTGTTCGTCGACGACGTGCGGAGCTTCTTCCGCAGGGTGCGGGGGTCGTAGTCGACGGCGAGGCCGTCACCAGCCACCGCGCGTCCCACGGCACAAGGGTCTGGGTAAGCCTCGCCCATGGCTCTTTTCCACCACCGCGCCGTCGCGTCCGCCTTCGTCGGTCTCCTGGCGCTCGCCGGTTGCAGCTCGACCAACGACGAGCCGGGCGCGGCACCCACCGTGGGCGGAGCGGACCAGACCAGCGCCCCCGAGACCACCGACACCGGCTCGCCCCAGACCTCTCAGGCGGGTACGCCGCCCCCCGAGGACGACGTCGCCGTCGAGCGGAGGATGGAACGGATGGTGTTCGACCTGGTCAACGCCGAGCGAACCGAGCGCGCACTCGAGCCCTTGGAGTGGGACGACCAGCTGGCCGGCCTGGCGCGCGACTGGACCGCGCAGATGGCCGAGGAGGGGACCCTGGAGCACCAGGACACCCAGGTGGTGTTGAAACGGTCCGAGGGGTTCACTGGTGTGGGCGAGAACATCTTCCGCGGCGCCGGGCCGGTACCGGCCTCGACCGTCCACGTGGGATGGATGCGCTCGGCGGGTCACCGGGCCAACGTGCTGCGACCGGGGTTCGACCGCATCGGCATCGGCTTCGTGTGCGACGACGGTGTGCTCTGGGCCACCCAGCGCTTCGGCCGGACCGCCGGGACTGGGAGCCTCGGATCCGACGACACCGCGCCGCCTCAGGAACCGATCGTGGCCCGCGAAGGCCAAGGCCCGACCTGCCCGGGTGCCACCGGCCGGCCCGACGTGGTCCCTGGATGACGCGTTTGCTCCACCCGGTCGATGCGGACCTCCCCTAGCCGGGCAGCACCCGCCGCAACCACGCGCTACAACTCCCGGTGGGGCGAGGGGCGCTCCTGACAGGGGAGTGGCGATGACGACGTTCGACGAGGCCGAGGTCCGCGCCGCCTACGACCAGTTCGTGGCCGTGGGCGAGAGCGGCGACTGGAACGCCTGGGCCGACCTGCACACGGTCGACGGCGTCTGGGTGGAGCACCACCTCGGGCGCTTCGAGGGTCGAGAGGCGATCAGGCGCGCCATCGTCGACGTGATGGCCCAGGCCCCGTCGACCATGACCTTCCCCGTGGAGTGGGTCGTCGTCGAGGGCAACCGCGTCGTGTACTACCCCTGGCAGGTCCTCCCCCACCCCACCGGGCAGGGGGAGGACTTCCGCTTCGGATGCGTCACGATCCTCGAGTACGCCGGCGACGGCCAGTTCTCCTACCAGGAGGACCTGTACAACCCCACGGAGGGAGCCGAGGTGTTCGGGCGATGGATCGCCGCCGGTGGCGTGCTGCCGGCCGGGGTGTCATCGCCCGACTGAAGGGCCCTGCGAAGCCCCTGCTGACTCTCCGTGCTTCCCGCAGTCGACGACCGCAACGCGCCGGCCGTCGACGAGGCGACATCGGAGGCGGATGACGGCAGCGCGCTCGACGCAGTGTTCGCGTTCCGCTGACGTCACTCGGACGTGCACAGTTCGCTCCGAGGGGGGTGCTCCGTAGCCCTCCACGAAGAGAGTGGCGGAAGCACCCGTCGCAAGCATCGGCGCCGATGGGTGCCCGGAGCACGCGAGCCGGGTCGGCCGATGCGTGGTCAGCTCGTCAACCGCCTCACGCGCGGGCACGCGAAGCTCACGACATGAACGACCCGCCGACCCCGCCGACCGTGATCCGCAACGCCGAGCCGGCAGATCTCGCCGAGGTCCTCGCCATCGAACGGGCGGCGTTCGACGCGGAGCCCATCGACGAGTTGGTGGAGAACCTGCTCGTCGACCCGACAGCGGCACCCTGGGTGTCCTTGCTCGCCCTGCGGGAGGATCGTCCGGTCGGCCACATCTTGTTCACGAAAGGACACCTTCAGACGGAAGGAGGTCAGCCCGTCGTCTTCCTGTTGGCACCCCTCGCCGTGGTTCCCGACGCGCAGAGCCAGGGCGTCGGCGGCCGGCTGATCGAGGCGGGCCTCGATGCCCTGCGCCGAGCGGGTGCTGACCTCGTCTTCGTTCTGGGGCACCCCGACTACTACCCCCGCCACGGCTTCCGGCCGGCCGGTGTCCTCGGCTTCGAGGCGCCCTACCCCATCCCCGACGACGTCGCCGACGCCTGGATGGTGCAGGAGTTGAAGCCGGGCTGCATCGGCCGGCTCCGGGGCAGGGTGGCCTGCGCGACGGCGATGGACCGTCCGGAGTACTGGAGGGAGTGAGCACGCTGCGTCGACGTCGCCTCGGCGGCGAGCAGGAGCTGCGCCGTCTCCGTCAGCTCATCGTCGGTCCTCCATGCCAACAGACCCCCCACGGTTGGGGCCGGTGTCCGCTGCGGTTGGTGTCCGCCGGGCGGCGATGAGGGTTGGTGGGTGAGCTCCCCGAATGGTTCGTTGGGGTGATGGTCGACCATCCAGGCCAGTCTCGGCATCCCAGGTTCGTTGTGGGTAACAGCCCTTGGCAGCAGATCTGGTACACCTCGGTGGCCGTCATGTCGTCGATGAACGACCCGTCGAGAGTTGCGTCGGGTCGTAGCCCCGAACCACCCGAGAGATCCGCACCGCAGCCCGGGGAAACGGGTGAAACACCCCGAAAACGTCGAGAACCCCACCGCAGGGGGGTTCTCGAGCCGACATCTCGGAAGTTGGTGGCGGGGGCAGGATTTGAACCTGCGACCTTCGGGTTATGAGCTAGCCAAGGCCCATGTCGGCGGATACCGCTGAATGCCGGATCATGCGCCTGACCTGGGGTTTCGTGGGCTGCTGCCATCAACCCGATTGCGTCAGTTCCGGGTCATATCGGCCCGTTCGTTAGAAGATCCGTTAGAAGCCCATGACCGCCAACACGAACAGATCGCGTGTCGGCAACACCAGTCATCGGATCATGCGGTAAGCGAACCAGGGCATTGAAACCAGCCACAGGTGTCAGGCCTCCTTTGGGCGGGGGCGGAGGTTCTCGGCGGCGCCCTGACCGGCAGCCTCGGCGTCGGCCTCGAGGTTCTCGACGTTCTCTGGGGTGAGGCCGGCCTCGGTGGGCTGGTCGGCGGCGAGGGCCTCGGTCTCCTCCGCGGACTGGGCCGGCTCGGCCTGCTCGGCGGCGATGCGGGCATCGCGGGCGGCCGCGGCCTCGGCGGCCTGACGGCGGGCCTTGGCCTGAGCGGCCTCGTGGGCGGCCACCTCCTCGGCGCTGCGCTCCTGCACGGCGGGAGCGGCGGCATCGGCCGCAGCGCCGCGCTTACGCGAGGCGATGAACCGGCCCTCCTCGACGGCATCGGCGACCACACGGGCCATGAGGTTGGCGGAGCGGATGGCGTCGTCGTTACCCGGGATGACGTACTGGATGATGTCGGGATCGCAGTTGGTGTCGACCACGGCGACGATCGGGAGACCGAGCTTGTTGGCCTCCGTGACCGCGATGTCTTCCTTCTTGGTGTCGAGCACGAAGACCGCGTCGGGCAGGCGCTCCATGTTGCGGACGCCACCGAGGTTGCGCTCGAGCTTCTCGAGCTCACGGGAGATGAGGAGGGCTTCCTTCTTGGGCATCGCCTCGAACTCACCGGAGTCCCGCATGCGCAGGTACTCCTTCATCTTCGCCACACGCTTGGAGATCGTCTGGAAGTTGGTGAGCATCCCGCCGAGCCAGCGCTCGTTCACGTAGGGCATCCCGCACTTCTCGGCATAGAACTGCACCGAATCCTGAGCTTGCCTTTTGGTGCCGACGAACAGGATCGTGCCGCCATCGGCGACCAGGTCGCGCACGTAGACGTAGGCGGTCTCGATGCGACCCAGCGTCTGCTGCAGGTCGATGATGTAGATACCGTTGCGCTCACCGTGGATGAAGCGCTTCATCTTCGGGTTCCAGCGGCGGGTCGAGCCCCCGTAATGCACGCCAGCTTCAAGCAACTGGCTCATCGTCACTACAGCTGGCGAGGCTGTTGCCCGTGGTGTCTCGGGGATGAAGGTACGCCTTGCCGGCTTTGGCGCTGACGGAGTCGAGGGGTTCGGCTCAGACTCAGGAGGCGCAGGCGTAGGAGGAGGAGGAGGCGGTGTATCTCTCCGACGAAACGGGAAACGGGCATCCGGAGATGGGCGATCGGGGTCCGACACGGACCGGCACTGTAGTTGTTTCGCCCGCAACTCAGCTAAGCGTCAACCATCCGAGTGCGATCCACAGCGCAAGTTGGCCCATCCCGCAGAGAATTGCCGCCACGTAGAGCCAGCGTCGCCGCCCAAGCTCCAACTCATTTCCGTCCGCCTTCTTATCGACCTCCTCAGCAAGCTCCTTGTAGATCGCTGGTCCGGGTGGATGAATATCGGAATCGATCCAATCAGTCAGGAGGGGTTGCGCCTGGACGGATAGGGACCACTTGCCCGGCCACAACAACAGCGTGAGTGACGCGAGCATCCCGATAAGAAAAACGGTCGCGACTCCGGCGAGAATCTGTCCACCCGCACCAATGGACCCGGAATTACCGACGACAGACCCGACCAGGAAGGCCGTAGAAGCCCCAATGAACGCCACGAATTGAACCGCCCGCTGCTTCATCGTGGACAACTCTTCGGTCTGGTCGTGGACTCTCGCCCGGCTCTCGGTGTACGCGAGCCGGTATAGATCGGCCTTGGCCCTAGAAACCGATGGGGCCTTCGACGGCGTCTCCGGCTGGTTCTCGTTCACGGCCCGACCAGGGTACCGGCATAGCGATCCGACGTCGCCTGCCGGCCAATCCGATCGCCAGCGGATCCACGAATTCCCATAGCACAACTGTCGCACAGGGACGCGCTGCCTCGAGCGATGCGAGCTTCACCCAATGGTGGCGCAGAACTAAGAGGCCACGGGAGTCAGTCGAGATTGCACAGCCGCGCCCTTCTCTCAGCCCCCGGCCCGCCTGCCTAGCGGCCCAGAAGCGTCTGCCCGCCCTCTTCGTGACCCAGCGCAGCGGCTGAACGAAGCAGGGGCCCAATCACTACGGACTGCATCAAAGCGGCAGCAAAGCCGCGCCCCCTCCCCTGGGACGCAACGCCTCGGACCTCCTTGTCGGCCCGACGGTAGCGGCGAGCTCGACCTGAGCCGACGGAAACCGAACTCCCGTGCCACCTCCCCTGCCACGCGCTCTTACCGATCGTCGCCCTTGTCGTACCTCGAGCCGCTTGCCTGGAGGTACGACGCCGACCTCCTCGAACTCAGGCATGAGCCGAACCCTGGAGCTAGGTGGACAAGTCCGCTGGACGCCCCCAGCCACTTCCACAGTTAATCCAGACTAGGGCTCCGCTCACACCGGTATCGTGGCAACCCCAAGACCCCGGAACGATCCCTGCCCTCGGCACATCGCCGGGGTTTCGCCGTTCACCCCATGCGACCGGTTAGAGCAGTGCCCTCTCCGGAGGTGCGGCATCGCGTTCCGCCAGCATCGTCACCAGGACCGACTCGATCTCGGCGAGGTCTCCCACCGGAATGCGAACGCTGCCACCGACCTGCATCCCGCGGATCCCGGGGATGGGGCGGCGAACGCTGATGTCGTATCGCCAGCCGATCGGCTCCAGTTCGACGACGGTGCTACCCGGCCCATCCGACCAGTCGAACTTCTGCCATCTGTGCTCCGACAGGCGCGTCGCATCGAAGAGGTCGAGGAACCTCTCCAGCTGCTCAGCCGTGTCGAAGGAGATGTAGGCCCGGTTCTCGCGGGTAGCGCCGGCCGCAGCTGTGATGCCGCCTTCACAGCAGGCGCGAGTTGGTATGCCGAGCCGCCAGATCCCTTCGATGATGCCGGCGAGCCCGGCATCGACGTCAGCGCTCAGTTCACCCACGACGACACGAACGGTGGCGTGCTCGGGTCTCCGACTCGGTCCCACTGACCCATCGGGTGCCTGGCGTTCCGGTCTCTCGACTGTCATGTGCGACTCCTTACGGCCAGAACGCACGATGCCCGGTGTCTGCGACATCCCCGCACTCTTGTCGGTGGCCCTGCCTACGATCATGGGATGGCCGAACTACCAGAAGCAGTCGTTCGGTCGATCTCCGATTTGCAGAGCGACGGATCGATCCTTCATCACAGCGTGGCGTGGAACCCTGAGGCGTGGCGGGCGGTGCCACTCTCCTCGACCAACGCGTTCCTGGAGGACGCGGTCGACCTCACCGTCTCCCATCCAGGGCGCATCTCACGAAACGACGTGATCGCGTTGGGCGCAACCGACGAGCGGCTCTTCCTGGGGGCCATGGTCTTCGGATTCGGTCCCGTTGGCTACGGACCGCACCGGGTCGGCGAGATGGTCACGAAGACCGGCCCGACGTTCGCCGAGCGACTGGCGGCCATCACGGCTGCGGGCGCCCTCGGCCCCGCCGAGAGCTGGGATGCCATCCGCTCCTCCGCCTCCCGGGTCACCGGGCTGGGGATCGCTTTCGGTACCAAGGTCACCTACTTCGCGTCATTGCGCGATAGCCCGGAGAAGCCAGTGTCGCTGATCGCCGACATCAACACCTCGTGGGGAGCCTGGGAGGCGTTCAAGATCCCGCGAAGCGTCGAGCAGAAGGGCTCGTATCTCGCCTATGTCGAGATGGCGCGATCCTTCGAAGCCTCCGGCTTCCGTCCCGACGAGGTCGAGTATGGGTTGTTCCGCTACGGCCAGCAGGTGCTTGCCAAGCGGCGAAACGGGGCCTGACGAAGGCGATCCCCTGCTCAGCCTCGGACGAACTCGATGGTCTCGGAGTTGAGATCGAGCCCTTGGGTGCGATAGCCGGCGTCCAGCCAGGCCCGAGCTTCGACGTGGCTCCCGTCGGACTCGTTGGCCCACCACGCCTGGTGCTTCCGTGCCGACGCCGGAAGCGGCTCGCCGAAGATCCGCTCGATCTCCGAGAACGAGAGCTTCAGCAACGAGTCGGGCTTCGATACGAGGTGCTCGTGCAGTGGGTCGTACTTGGCCATCACGCCTCCTCGACGTCGACGCCGATGGCCTGGAGAGATTCAGCCAGGGCGGTGAACTCCTCGAGGGCGGCCTGGAGGTCCTCGACGATCTCGGCGGCGATCACACCGGGGGCCGGAAGGTTGTCAGTGTCCTCGAGGCTCTCGTCGCGGAGCCAGGAGATGTCGAGGCTGGCCTTGTCACGAGCGATGAGTTCGTCGTAGCTGAAGCGATGGAACCGCTCGCTCTCCTCCCGCTTGCCACGGTGGCCGGGCTTGTAGCACTCGACGAAGTCATCGAGGTCAGCGCGCGCGAGGGAGTTGGTCTTGAGGGTGAAGTGCTTGTTCGTCCGCAGGTCGTAGATCCACAGGTCCTCGGTCCACGGGGTGTCGGAGCCGGGCTTGCGGTCGAAGAACAGAACGTTGGCCTTCACACCTTGGGCGTAGAAGATCCCGGTCGGCAGGCGCAGCAGCGTGTGGACGTCGCACTCGTGGAGCAGCTTGCGTCGAATGGTCTCGCCGGCGCCGCCCTCGAACAACACGTTGTCGGGTACCACCACAGCGGCAGTGCCCTCGACCTTGAGCAGGGTCTTCACGTGCTGGACGAAGTTGAGCTGCTTGTTGGACGTCGACGCCCAAAAATCATCACGCACCACGGTGAGGCTCTGCCGCTCGGCCTTGCCCTCGGCAGTGACGATCTGGACCGACGACTTCTTTCCGAACGGCGGGTTGGTGAGCACCATGTCGAACCGCTCACCCGGGTCGGCCCGCAGGGCGTCGTCGACGTGGATCGGGCTGTCCGACTCAGGTGACTCGATGCCGTGCAGCAGCAGGTTCATCGCACACAGGCGGGCGGTGTTGTCGACGATCTCCCAGCCGGTGAATAGGCCCGAGCGGATGTGCCGCTTCTGGTCGGGATCGAGGTTCGGGTTGTTGCGGACGATGTTGTCGAACGCAGCGAGGAAAAAACCGCCGGTGCCACAGGCCGGGTCGCAGATCCGCATGTCCGGGCTCGGCTGCATCACGTCGACCATCGCCGAGATCAACGCACGCGGCGTGAAGTACTGCCCGGCGCCGGACTTCGTGTCAGCCGCGTTTCGCTCAAGCAGGCCCTCGTAGGCGTCGCCCTTCACATCGGCGCCGAGGGTCATCCAGGTCTCTTGGCCGATCAGATCCTTGATCAATCGCTCGAGCTTGGCCGGGTCCTGGATGCGGTTCTGGGCCTTGCGGAAGATGACACCGAGCAGGTCGTCGGTGCCGCCGAGGTGGTTGAGGATCGCGATGTAATGCGCCTCGAGCGCCTCGCCCTTTCTGCCGAGCAGCGACGGCCAGTCGTAGCCCTCTGGCATGATCCGATCGAGCCCGAGCTCCCGCTGCTCCTCGGCCATCTTCAAGAACAGCAGGTATGTCAACTGCTCCAGGTAGTCGCCGTACGACAGGCCGTCATCCCGAAGGATGTCGCAATAGTTCCACAACTTGTCGACGATCACCTTGGTGTCGCTCACGACGCCTTCACCCTCCGGTTGCGCTTCACCAAGCCCACCCGCCGCCTCCGCTCGAGCGGCACGTATGCCGAACCGTCATCTTGTTCCCGAGGCACGAGCTGTCCCGACAACCCTGCAGCGAGGACCGACCGACGCAAGGCGTGACCTCTTGAGCTCGAAGCATTCACCTGATCAAGAGCGGACGTCCACGAACTCATCGCGGCATCGAGTCGGTTGACCAGCTGGGCCTGCACCTCGGCCGGAGGCACAGGGAGCCAGAGCCGGCGGCAGGCCGATATGTTCAGATTGATCTGTCCGGCCGTGGCCTTCCCCGTCCGCAACAGCGGATCGACGACTATTCGATCCATTAAGAGGTACGCGAGGAACTCGCTGCGGAGGATCGGGCGCGGACGAAATGCCGCGACAGCCTGGTTCATGTTCCATTCGGGATAGTCATCTGGCACCACCGAGAGCTTCCCGAGCGGCGGTCCGACAATGTTGATCAGTACGTCGCCCGGACGTAGCCGCGAGCGGCGGAGCAGTGATTCGTGTGTCTTCCTCGTGACGAACGTGGGCTTGATGGCGAAGTCCAATCTGCCATCGAATCCGAGGTTGTAGACCTTGATGAACGGGATCTCGCCAGAGTCGGGATAGAGGTCGGCGGCCTTCGGAGTGCTCCCCGAGGACACCATCTCGCACGCGTCTGATGCTCGGACCCAACGCCAACCCATCGGTAGTGGCACCGACGGATCGTCGTCATTGAGGTTCGGCGCGCCCGACAGACCAAGTACTGCTCCGACGAGCTGCGAGCGAAGCTGACTAAGACGGACTCGGGCCCGCGTCAGCGCTTGGATTGCGTTGTCTATGCCAGAGAGGCGTTCGTCGAGCGCTGCGACGATCTTCTCCTGCTCGGCTCTCGGAGGCAGGGGAATCGGCAAGTCCTCGATCGTGCGGGAGGACAGGTGCTTGACGGTGACGGCAGAAGTTACGGCGTGTACCGCGTCCAGATACGGCTGCAGAACGAGGAGGAGAAAGCGCTCGTCGTAGGTACTGGGATCGAGCACGCGGAGCCGACAGACTCGCTGATTCAGTACCGCTCGCGGGCCAAGCCAGGGGGCTACCCGGAAGTCGCCGTCCATGCCGACAAGGATGTCCCCAGGACCAATGACGTGGCGCTCCTCAAACGGCCCCGCGTAGTGCACCTGGGTGAAGTCCCGACCAACGTCACGGATTCGGACGAGCGGCTCCCCTACGCCGTCGTTGTTGAATAGGTCGGACTTGAATGCCGCCCCGTTCGTCACCTCGACCAGGTCACCGAGTCGAGCTCGCTCCCACCATGGGGCGACACCAAGAAGGGGTGACGAGGAGGAAGCGACGATCTCATCCGGGTGCACGCGAAGCGTCATGCCGCGACTGTCTCGGCGAGGTCGGCTAGCAGGTCGTCGAGATCGTGACCAAATAGCTCACGGGCGCGGCCGAGGCCGCCGTGCTGGCTGAAGGGCGGGTCAAGCAGTTCCCGTGGCTCGATGGACAGTGATGCGGCGAGGTGGTCCCGGATGAGTCGGAGCCAAGCGAGCTGTTCGTCAGTGAAGGTCCGGCCAGCATTCTGCTGTTGGGTGAGCCAGGCCTCAAAGCGTTCTTCGACCTGCTGGGGGAACGGGGCGAGCTCGTCGTCGACGCCGAGCGTGTACCGAACGAGGGAGACGATGTTGGTGAGCAGGGTGCCCGCCGCGCCGTGGACCTTGGCAGCGTCAAGGGTCTCGTAGGCCTCCCAAAGCCGTTCGGCGGTCCAGCGGTGCGGGGGCCGGCTGATGGCATCGGCCAGTTCTTTTACGTCGGCGTAGGTGAGGCGCTTGACGTAGGGGCGGCTGTAGAGCACCTGGAGCGCGGTGATCTCGTCCTTGTGCTCGTCGAGGAACGCCTTGAACGAGTCGATGGTGGCTTCGGCCCGGGCGCGGGCGTCGACGGAGAACTCCGCTCGGGTGACGGTGTCGATGCTGATCTCGTCGATGACCTGGTCGAAGCTGCGCTGCACGTTGACCAGTTCGACGCGGAGATCGGGGTTGGCAGCGAGAGGCATGACTGCCTCATCGAACAGGACCCTCTTGGCCTTCTCCAACTCGGCATCGGTCGGCTCGCTGGTGCCGGCCGCGGCTCGAGCTGCAGCGAGCTGTTCGTCGGGGTCGATGGCTCGGATGAGGCCGTGCTCGATCGACTTCATCGAATGACCAGCAACCGCTTCGATCTTGTCGCGATCGGCGGGCGAGATGCGGACGTCGATGCGGGCCAGCCGGGAAGCCAGCGACGAGACGAGGTCCTCGCTGATCTGACCGAGGGAGACCTGGTGGAGAAGCTTCTCGAGCGACACCCCGCGCTTGCGCTCGAGTGGGGTGGACTCGATGAGCTTGGTCTCGGTCACCCCGACGGCGTCGACGAGCACGAACCGGTCCTTGTGGTGCGCGTCCGGGGTGACCTGGATCAGGTCGTGGTCGTCGATGGTGCGCACGCCGCGGCCCTTCATCTGCTCGAAGAAGTTCCGGGAGCGCACCATCCGCATGAACACGACCATCTCGATCGGCTTCACGTCGGTGCCGGTGGCGATCATGTCGACGGTGACGGCGATGCGCGGGAAGTAGCTGCCGCGGAACGCCTGCAGCACCTCCTTCGGAGTCGATCCGTCGGAGGTCTTGTAGGTGATCTTGGCGATCACCTCGTTGCCCTTGCCGAGCTCCTCACGAGCGATGCGGACGATGTCCTCGGCATGGCTGTCGTCCTTGGCGAAGATCAGCGTCTTCGGGATGTGACGCAGCCGACCGTGCTCATCGAGCTCACGGTCGGGGAACATCGCCGGCAGGTTGTCTCGGATGGCCCGGACGACCGTGCGGATCTGATCCTTGGCCACGACCTTCTTGTCGAGGGCCTTCTCGTCGTAGGTGAGGTCCTCGTCGACCTCCTCGAGCCGCTCGGTGCGGGTCTCGCGGTCGCGGAAGGTGGTGACGTAGCCCTGTCCGCCTTCGATCGTCGAGCCCTGCTCGCTGATGGCGGTGGAGAGCCGGAACACGTCGAAGTCGACGTTGACCCCGTCGGCCACGGCCTGGGGGAACCCGTACTCCATCACCAGGTTCTTGTTGAAGAACCCGAAGGTCTGCTTGCCGGGGGTGGCGGTGAGCCCGATGAGGAAGGCGTCGAAGTACTCGAGGACTTGGCGCCACACCCCGTAGATCGAGCGGTGGCACTCGTCGACGATGATCACGTCGAACGCCTCGATCGGCAGCGCCGGTTGGTAGTCGACTTCGACCGGTCGGGTGGGGCTGGTGTCGAAGGTCGACAGTTCGTCGATGTCGTCGGCCAGCTCGACGTCGCCGCGCAGCATCGAATAGACCCGCTGGATCGTGCCGATGGAGACGCTGGCCACCGAGTCGACCTTGTTGTGGGTGAGGTGCTGCACGTTGTAGAGCTCGGTGAACTTGTGGCCCGAGCCCGGGACCTCGAAGCCCTGGAACTCCTTGAGCGTCTGCTCGCCCAGGTTGCCGCGGTCGACGAGGAACAAGATGCGCTTGGCTTGAGCGTTGGAGATGAGCCGCTCGCAGATGTTCGCCGCGGCGAACGTCTTGCCCGACCCTGTCGCCATCTGGATGAGTGCTCGGGAGCGGTTGCCCTTCAGCGACGCCTCGACGTTGGTGATCGCCTCGAACTGGGCATCCCGGAGGCGAGCCGGATCGTGCACGAGCTCTGGCATGGCGGGGATGCGGGCCCGCAACGTGCCGCCGCCGTGGTCGACCTGGCCTTCGATCTCCCACTCGAGCGTCTCGGGACGATGGAACCAGAACACTCGACGAGAGGTCGGCTCCGGGTCCAGGCGACAGGTGAACCACGTCTCCTCACCGGTCGACTCGTAGCCGTAGGGCAGCCGGCCGTCGATCAGGAACGAGGGAAGAGCGTCAGGCACGTTGGTCTGGTACTTGACCGTCTGCCACTCCACACCGGAAAGCGTGGTGCCCTGCTTCTTGGCTTCGATCACCCCGACGGCCTGGCGGTTCACGAACAGCACGTAGTCCGCCGGCCCCGCTGTCGTCACGAGCTCTCGCACGGCCACACCGATGCCCCCGTACAGGTTGATCGCCTTGTAGTCCTGCACAACCCAACCGGCGGCTTCGAGCATGGCGTCGATCCGCTGCCGGGCGCGCTGCTCCGGAGGAACGTAGGAAGAATCCGCCTGGGTCATCGAGATCCGAGCCTACGACGCAAGACTCGAGGGCACCGGCTCTCGACCAGCGGCTATCGGGACTGCTAGCCGGGGCCGAGCACCCCGTCGACGGCTTCTCGCAGATCCTCGTGACCGCACGCCACGGCGAGTCCCTCTCCGACGAGGCGTTGGACCGAACTCAGCGACAGAGTCTTCGCCTCCCGAAAGCGCCCATCCAGGACAGATGTCGCCACCACGTAGAACACCCACGATCCGACGTCGAGCGGACCGAGGGGTGCATCATCGGCCCCGCGCCAGTGGGCAAACACGTACGCGCACGCTGATCTCCGAGCCTCATCGGCATAGCTGTTGGTCGCAGGATCCCAGCCACGGGTCGGCCCGATTCCCCAGACCCGTCTCGGACGCCCCACGCTGGCCCCCCACGACTGGTGGTCACCTGTGGCCTTCACCTCGATGCCACGACCTTGGTAGGTGAGGTCGAACTTCGCCCACGAGACCCGGGTCGAATCGGTCACCCCGAGGGCGGTGGCGACGAGGTACTCGGCGAAGACGCTGCGAACGTCGTTGGAGACGAGGTCCGAGTAGCCCCACCTCCAGAAGTCGACGAGCCGCCGGTCAGTTCCACGGATGACATCGTCTGGGTCAGCAGCCGGGACCTCTCGAAACCCCACACAGCTCCTTCGGTACGAGCTCGCCACCACGAGCGCCTGACGGTGGCCATGCCTTCCAGATGCGGGCCGTCCCCGCCTCCCCTTGCGAACCTAGCCGAGACGATTCCAGACGGATTTCGCCGGTCGGGCAACCGTTGCGTTGCGCCCCTGGGCCAGATCTCGGTCCCGGAAGTGGTCCCGGTATCGGTCCCGACGGCCGGCTGACCTGCGCCTACTCGGATGAGTCCCCGGGGTGGTGGAGATCCCAGAGCCGTCGCTCGGCGATCCGGGCCCGGTTCTCCCAGAAGGCGACGACGTTGTCCTGCTGGACGATCTTCGCCTCCAGCTCCTTCCGCTCCCGGGTCTCCTTCGCCAACCGGCGCTCCGCCATGCCGACGAGCCTCTCCCGCCGTGCGCACTCCTTCTCGAGGCGCCGGACCTCGGAGCGGGCATCGCGAAGCTCAGCACGAAGCCGCTCGGGCTCGGCCAGCTCGTCGGCCTTACGGGCCCGGTAGGCACGCTTACGTTCCGCCTCGGACGCCCACTTCCGGGGCCGCCCTCGACGGGCAGAACCATCGCCCTCCGCGCTCTCCTCCGACACGGACGGCAGCCTAAGCGGACGCGACGAAAGTCATGTGCACACCGACGGTGATGATCTGTGTAGGTGACATGGTGATGCCGCGTCGAAACAGGTCTCGCGGGCCGAGAGCGCACCGGCGCTCCGCGTCCCGCCGACGGCCGTGAAGGGTCTCAAGACGGGCAGGGGCGCGACGAGGTCACGGCGCGGCTCGGCCCCGATCACGACCGCGACGATCTACGACGTCAGACGCGCATGTGCCCCGAGCTCAGGCCCGAGCGGCAGTTCCGTCGGCGCTCAGGCTTCGTCGAACAGCGAAGGCTGCTCGCAGCTGATCGAGGGATTCGACAAGCGGCGCGACGCGACGGCCTTCACGGGGTGGGTCTTGGAGGTATGGACCTTGTTCGCAACGCGCCCGGTCGGCGGCGCCGTGAGCGGACCACCGGCGTAGGTCTCGAGCGCCGCCCGTGGCACGCGGAGCTGACGACCGAAGCGCACGACTGGGAGACCCTCGGCGCCCGCGGTTGCCCGCCACTGCCGGGTCAGCCCGTAGGCCGCGGTGCGGCCGATCCGCAGCACCCGGGCGGCCTCTTCGACGGTGAGGAAGTCCGGCAGCAGCTGGGGCGTCTCCACGGGTGGCCTCCTGGTGACCGTGACGGCGGGCGTCGACGCGCTCGACGGCCCTCCCCTCCTGATCCCACTCCCCACGGCCGCTGGCGTCGCGTCCTTCGGAGACTGTGGGCCACTCCCCCGCCTCCGTGGCCGCTGGACCGTCTCGAGATGCCGGGCCACAATCGGCTCACCGCCGAAGTGGACGGCCTCGAGCACGGGCCGGTTGCGGTGCGACGTGCTCCTCCAACCCGATCCGACCTCGCCCAGGCACGCCCTCGACGACGTCGGCGCCTCGACCGTCGTCCCCTGACGAGCGGACCGGTCGTGGCTGCACGCCAGGAGGAGCCGTGAGAGGCCACGTCGCCAAGAAGGGCAACCGCTACTACGCCGTCGTCTACGAGGGCACCGACCCGGCCACCGGCAAAGAACGCCGCCGCTGGTACCAGGGCGGCGCCACCCGCCGAGAAGCCGAGCGGGTGCTCACCGAGCTCGTGAAGCGGATGCACGACGGCGACTACCGCTCCCCCGAGCGGATCACCCTCGGTGACTACCTCGTCGAGCGGTGGCTCCCTGTCCGCAAGACCCAGGTCGGCCACAGCACCTACGCCTCGTACCGCCAGACGATCAACTCCCACGTGCTCCCCCGCATCGGGATGATCCCGCTGCAGCGCCTCACCCCCGAGGACCTCGAGGGCTTCTACGCCGACTTGCTCACCGAGGGCCGGCTCAACGGCGGTGGTGGAGGGCTCTCCCCCAAGACCGTGCGGAACATCCACGGCATGCTGCACAAGGCGCTCGCCGACGCCTGCCGCAAGGGCACCGTCCAGCGCAACGTGGCCGGCCTCGCCGACCCGCCGCGGGTGCGTCGACGTTCGGCGATGACGGTGTGGGACGCCGCCCAGCTCCGCCAGTTCCTCGCCGAGATCGAGGACCACCCGCTCGGCACCGCGTTCCACCTCGCCGCCCACACCGGGATGCGCCGTGGCGAGGTACTGGGGCTCCAGTGGAGCGACGTCGACCTCGACGCCGCCCGCCTCTCGGTCCACCAGGCCGTCACCAACGTCGCCTACGAGAAGCGCCTCGGCGACGTGAAGACCGAGACCGGCCGCCGCATGGTCGACCTCGACGCTCGGACAGTCGACGTTCTACGAGCGTGGCGGAAGACGCAGATCGCCGAGCACCAGCTGACCGGCCGACGGTGGAGCGAGGACGGCTTCGTGTTCGCCCGCCCCGACGGCGAGCCGATCCACCCCGACTACGTCAGCCAGTGCTTCGAGCGTCACCTGGCCAAGTCGTCACTGCCGAGGATCCGCCTCCACGACCTGCGCCACACCCACGCAACGATCCTGCTCAAGGCCGGCGTCCCGGTGAAGGTCGTCAGCGAACGCCTCGGCCACAGCAGCCCCGCCTTCACCATGACCGTCTACCAGCACGTCCTCCCAGGCATGCAGGCCGAGGCCGCTCGGGTATTCGGCGAGGCAATGTTCAGCGAGAAAGCGACCTAACGCCGATCAAGCACCTCGTCGGCCTCGGCCGTCAACAACGTCAAGAAGCGACTTGGTGTCCGATCCATGTCCTGCCCATTCCATTTCGGAACGACGTCCGCAACGGTCACGACGAGATCCTCTCGAGCTCTCGACAACATCACGTGGAGGACCGCGAGTTCCTCGGTGATCTGGGAACGATCCCCAGATCGCTCAGCGAGCATCGCCGCATAGTGAGGGAGGATCGCCTCCTCCAAGCCCAGGACCACCACCCGGTCGAACTGCTGACCTTTGCCGAGATGCCCGTTCAAGAGGTGCAGACCCGGGCCGACCGGAGCATCGGGGTCCGAGGACACCCGGATGCCCGAAACCACATCCGCCAGGGAGTACCCCTCCCCCACCAGCTCTTCGATGGCCTCCAGAGCCTCCTGTAGCTCGTCGAGGGCGTCGAGGTCCTGTTCGTCGAGGTCCACCAGGCACCGGCTGTAGAGCTCCTGCAATGCCAAGGGCGGATCCCCAACGAGCAGGGCGAGCTCGAGGTGACGGGCCAAGAGCTCAGCAATGAGGGGGCGATGCGCAGGAAAGTCCCAGATCTCCGCAGCGATACCCGACTCGTCGATCGCCCGGTCGAGGGCACGCCGCCGCGACGCCGTGCGAGCGATGACCGCTACAGAGTCAGCCGGGAACGCCCTAACCCAGCCGGCAACCAGCTCCGAGACAACCTCAGCCTCGGCGAGCACGTGCCGCGTGCGGAGAATCCTGAAGGTCCCTCGATCGCTCCACTCATCGGGGATGGCGGAGAGAACGGTTGCTCCTCCAAGTTCCCTCGACACCGAGCTGACGGCCCGCAGGACTGCAGGCGATGAGCGATAGGAAGACTCAAGTCGATACTCAGCGTCCACCTCGACCCGGATGCTCTCAAGGACGGCAATTGGCTCCGCTCCTGCGAATCCGTAGATCCCTTGCGCAAGGTCGCCTGCGTACACTGATCGCCCTCCACCGATGCGGCGGGCCAGTTCCAGTTGGCCAAGAGAAAGGTCCTGCACCTCGTCAACGATGACCGCTGTGAAGCTCGACTGATATAGGTCCTGGACCCCGGGGTGGGCCAGCGTCAGGTGGCCCAAGCGAATCACATCGTCGAAGTCCACCCTGTTCTGCGCCCGAAGCGCCGCTTCGTACTCCATCGCAGCGTGCAGCCCGGCGGCCTCGAGCCGCGCCAACACCTGCTCGTCATCGAACGGTCCGCACTTGGCGGAGCGAAGCACACAGGCGAGCTCAGCCGAGTCACATCCGGTGGACTTGACGATCCCGTTGGTGAAGCCCTTGAGCCACCCTCGTTGAGGCGCTATCTCTAGCGGCACACGCCCGATTGCGCCCGCATGGTGCTGATAGACCCGGTATGCCAGCCCGTGGAAGTTGGTTACGAGGGCATGGCGGTACCACCTGGTACCGAGGTGGGCTTTCAAGCGAGCTCGAAGATTCGCCTTGGCCTTGTTCGAGAACGTGAGGCCGAGGATGCGCTTAGGCGAATTGACCAGGCCGCGGTCGACAAGCGACTCGACCCATCGAGCGAGGCTCTCGGTCTTGCCGCATCCTGGAGGCGCGAGAACCAACGCCGAGCTGAGTTCGTGAGTCTCGTACCACGGTGGATCCACGACCGTCGCCATCAAACCCTGGCCACAGCATCGGCCACGACAGCGGCGAGGACCTCAAGGCTCGATGCATCGGACTTGGTCAGTTCGGACGCTAGCGCCGCTGCGACCTCGGTCTTGCGAGTGCGACACCAGGCGGCGTAGGGCTCGTTCTGGAGGGAGGCAAGACCAGCCACGCTGTTGCCAGCGCAGATAGCCGACTCCTTGAAGAATCCCGTCGCGATCAGGCGTCTGGCGTGGGCTTCCGCTCCCAACCCCCGGACGCACTCCATCTCGAGGTCCGGGTCGCAGATCAGGAATCCCGCTCCAGGCACCTCCGAGCGATTGATTCCCAGGTACTTGGCCACATCATCGGCTTCACTCAGGTCCACCAGGCCGACGAGCGGAACGCCAAAGCCCTGGGCTCCGAACAACCGGAGGGCCATCTTGAACCCGCCAGCGCCGTTTACGGCCGCAACGACAATGCCGAGTCGATCGAAGTCGAACCCAAGTGCAATAGCGCATGCCTCGACCATCACTCGGTCGGCGACTCCTTCAACGAGCACCACACACCGGCTGGTGAGCGGCTCAAGCGTCGGCGTCGTCCACCACTGGTCTGCCGCCTTCGGTTCGTCGTGGAACGGCTCGACGGAGAGCTGCCGGCATGCGCCACCAACGAACGCGACAGCGTGCATGGGGGAGAACTGCGTGAGTACAGCAGGAGCGTGGGTAGCAATGACCGCCTGCCCGGCCTTGTCGCGGAGCATCGACCCTGTTCGCGCCTGAGCGCGTGGATGAAGATGAATCTCAGGTTCGTCCACAGCGATGATCCGGGCCCCACCCCTTGCGAGAAGTTGAATGGCGACAGTCGACATGGCACGGACACCGTCCGATTGGTCTCGGAGCGGACGAGGCGCTGTCCCGTGCTTCAGCTTCACGTCGACATCGGCGAGTGGGGCGTGGGCATCGGCGCGAGGAAGCTCGAGCACGAGATCGTCGGCCTCAACACCCCTCGGAAGCAGTTCACCGAGCGCGGAAGCCAGGCTCTCCCTGAGTTTCACCAAGGCAGGCGCGTCATGGACCACGCCGTGGAGGTTCTCGACCGCCGACACGATCTCTGAGAGCGAAGCTCCGAGGTCCACGGAGCCGAGAAGTCCACCAATGGCGCTACGTCGCCCTGCCCCCAGCTCCCGATCGGGGGATCTTCCAGCAGGCAGGAGCGTCCAACCGACGCATTCGAGGTGCGCTGCAGTAGCGGCAATCGCAAGACCCGGCTTGATGAACACCCTTTCCAGGGCGACTTCGTCACCAGCGGGATCCGGAGTTGCACGCAGCAGTAGGCGCAATCTCTGAGCGCTGTCGGGGAGCACCTCGATCTGCTCCGGCAAGGATGCCTTCTCGTCCTCAGTGAAGTCCCTGAACTCAATCTCGCAGGTCATCGGTCGGCTCGGGTCTCGTAGGTCCCCGACGTCAATGAGGCCGTAGAGCCTGCCAAGGGACCCGCACAGCATCCCATCCAGAAGCCTCAACAATGAGGTCTTGCCAGACTCGTTGGGACCTACGAGCACGAGGTGCTCTCGCACCTCGATGTCAATCTCAGGTACCGCCAAGTGATTGCAAACCGTCAGCCTGCTGATGCGCACGCCAGTCGCCTTCCGCCATCGGCTCGATCATCGCCGATGCGAGTTTGATCGACCGCGGAGGGCGTTGGACGGATCCTGACCCCCGATCGACGGACACGGGCACGGGCCTTGGGTTCGTGTCCTGGCTGCAGGGAACCCGTTGAGAGCCGCAACCCGTTAGAAGATCCGTTAGAAGTCGGTCCGGAAACGGCGAGGGCCCATCCTCTCGGATGGGCCCTGACCTGCTGTTTCGTTGGTGGCGGGGGCAGGATTTGAACCTGCGACCTTCGGGTTATGAGCCCGACGAGCTACCAGACTGCTCCACCCCGCGGCGTGCGGATGAATCTACCGGGGACGCCGAACGATCGCCAACCCGACAGCGCCGACCCAGCCGTCACCCGACCTCACGACCGGCGACCCCGGTAGCGTCCGTCCGCATGCGTGCCTGGCAGGTCCACCGCAACGCCGCCCCTCGTGAGGCCCTCCGTCTCACCGACGTCGACGAGCCCACTCCCGGGGCCGGTGAGCTCCGCCTGCGGGTGCACGCCGCGGCCATCGGACGGCCCGACGCCTTCCTGTGCCACGGCACCTACGCCTTCCGACCCGAGCTGCCCTTCGTCGCCGGCCAGGAGGTCTGCGGCACGGTCGACGCGGTGGGCGAGGGGGTCGATCCCGCCCTGGTCGGCAGTCGCCTGATGGTGGTCACCAACTTCTACGACGGTCGAGGCGGCTTCGCCGAAGCCACCATCGCCCGGGCCGACACCGCCTACCGGGTGCCCGACGACATGGGCGACGCGGAAGCCGCCGCCTTCCGCATCGGCTACTCCACCGCCTGGATCGGCCTCGTCCGTCGCGGCCACCTCGAGCCTGGCGAGCGGCTGCTCGTGCTCGGTGCCGCCGGCGGGTCCGGCGCCGCCGCCGTCTCTCTGGGCCGGGCGCTCGGCGCCGAGGTGCTCGCGGTGGTCTCCGGCCCGGAGAAGGCCGAACTCTGTCGCCGTCTGGGCGCCCACACCGTCATCGACCGCACCACCCACGACGTGCCCGCCGCGGCGCTCGACACCACCGGTGGCGCCGGCGTCGACGTGGTCTACGACCCGGTCGGCGGGCCCGCGGCCGACGCCACCGTGCGCGGCCTCGCCCCTGGAGGCCGGCTCCTCGCCGTCGGCTTCGCCAGCGGCGCCTGGGTGCGGCCCGACACCGCCGAGCTGGTTCGTCGCAACGTCTCGCTCGTCGGCGTGTTCGCCGGCGGGCTCCCCCGGGCCGAGAACGAGGCCGACCACGAGGCGCTCCTTGCTCTCCGCGCCGATGGCCGCCTCCGCGACGCCACCACCGCGGTGGCCTTCGACGATCTGCCCGACGCGCTCGAGACGGTGGACGCCGGCGAGGCGGTGGGCAAGCTCGTGCTGCGGTTCCCTGAGCCGTGCTGAACACCGGGCACGTCCCGGGGAACCACCGTGAGCCGGTGCCGTCCCGTCGGCGCGGCCCCTCCCCCGGGCGCCGACGTCTCCGGAATCCCACCCCGAGCGCTCCCACCACCCGGGCGCTGACTACGATCGCCGCCCGGGGGAGGACCAATGGCACCAGATCACGATCTGCCGGACGGGATGTTCGAGTGGATCGCGCAGACAGGCGGCGGGGAGATCACCCGTCTCGAACGCCACGTGGCCCGGCGCGAGGCGTGGGTGGTCGACGTGACCCGGCCCGACGGCTCGGTGCTCGAGGGGTTCCTGCGCCTCGACCGCCACGAGGTGCCGGCCAACTCCTCCACGTCGCTCGTGCGAGAGACCAAGGTCATCCAGGCCCTGGCTGACACCGACATCCCGGTGCCGGCCGTGTACGGCCGCAACGACGAACTGCGCTGCACCCTGTTCGAACGGGTCCGGGGCCGCTCCGACATCGACGCCCTCGACGACCCCGTCCAGCAACGAGCGGTCATGGAGGACTTCATCCGGGTCATCGCCCGCATGCACACCCTCGACCTCGACGAGCTCGGCCTGGCCGATGCCATGCCCTACCTGCCCACCACCCCCGCCGAGGCCGCCCTCAACGACGTGGACCTGGCCCTCGAGCAGTGGCAGGGCTTCCTCGAGCACTACACCGAGCCGCTCATCACCTACGGGGTGAGCTGGCTGCGACGGAACGCCCCCACCGAGCTGCACCGCCTCTCGCTGGTGCAGGGCGACACCGGCCCGGTGAACTTCATGTTCGACGGCGACCGGGTGAGCGCCATCATCGACCTCGAGTGGGCCCACTACGGCGACCCCCTCGAGGACATCGGCAACATCTGCGTGCGCGAGTTCTGGAACCCCTCCGGCGGGCTGGACGGGCTCTTCCACCTCTACGAGCAGGAGTCCGGCATCCCCTACACCCGCTTCGCGGCCCAGTACTACCGGGTGCAACAGAACGTGCGCGGCATGATCCCGATCCACGCGGTCACCGAGAATGCCCACCCTCGGGAGTCGCTGGCCTGGTACCTCTGCTACCGCTACCTGGGCGATCGGGCCACCTGCCAGGCGCTCGCCGAGGCGGCGGGCGTCGCCGTCGAGGTGCCGGAGATGCCCGCCGCCGAGGGCGCCAAGGACATCGTCGCCGCCGCCGCCGTGTACTCCATCGAGCGCGACGTGGCCCCCAAGCTCACCGACGCCTTCGCTGCGTCACGCGCCACCGACGCCACCCGCCTCATCCGCCTCATGGACCGGCGCCGCCGCTACGGGGCGATCATCGACGCCGTCGAGTGCGACGAGATGGCGCCGCTCCTCGGCGCCCGGCCCGCCACCAAAGCCGAGGGGCTGCAGGCCCTCGACGACCTCATCCGCACCGGCACGTTCGACGACGACGCCGTCATCACCTACCTCACCCGCCGCGCCCTGCGCGACGAGTGGCTCCACGAGCCCGCCGTCTCGCTCTACCCCGAGCGGACCTGGTCCGAGCTCGACGCCTAGCGCGAGCGAGCCCGGCACCCGCGCTCACCACGACCCTCCCGAGAGGACCCCATGACCAGCACCGACTCCCCCACCCACCGACCCGGCCGACTCGACGGCAAGGTGGCGCTCATCACCGGCGCCGCCCGGGGGCAGGGCGAGGCCGAGGCCCGCCTCTTCGCGGCCGAGGGCGCCCAGGTGGTGCTCGCCGACGTGCTCGACGCCGAGGGCGAGGCCGTGGCCGCCGACATCGGCGAGCGGGCCCGCTACGTGCACCTCGACGTGTCCCAGGAGGACGACTGGGCCGCGGCGATCGCCGCCACCGAGGAGGTCGGCCCGCTGTCGGTGCTGGTCAACAACGCCGCCATCCTGCGCTTCACGAGCATCGCCGACACCACCCTGGAGGAGTACCTCCAGGTCATCATGGTCAACCAGGTCGGCACCTTCCTGGGGATGCGCTCGGCCATCGAGCCCATGACCCGGTCCGGCGGGGGCTCCATCGTCAACATCTCGTCGATCGACGGCATCGGCTCCAAGAACTCCCTCGTCGCCTACTCCAGCTCCAAGGGCGCCATCCGCTCGATGACCAAGACCGCCGCCCTCGAGCTCGGCCAACACCGCATCCGGGTCAACTCCGTGCACCCCGGCGGCGTCTTCACCCCCATGAATGGCGACATCAGCAAGAAGATGCTCGACGCCGCCCACTCCCAGCTCGCCCTGCAACGCTCGGCCATGCCCGAGGAGATCGCAGCCATGGTGCTGTTCCTCGCCTCCGACGAGGCCAGCTACTGCACGGGCGGTGAGTTCGTCGTCGACGGCGGCTGGCTGGCCGGCGACATCAACCCGTTCCTGCCGGGCGCACCGCCCGCACCGGCCAGGGCCTGAAGGCCCGGACGCGAGAGAGGGGCCCCGCAGGGCCCCTCTCCACGAACCGGTCTCGACCGTCGATCAGCCGGTGAAGGTGGGGCGGGCGGCCACCGCATCGGCCGCCACCGCCGTGGTGGTGGTCGACTCCACGGTCGTCGTGGTGGTGGTGGGCTCGGCCTCGCACGACCCGTCGAGCTCGATGGTCCCCACGGCCTCACCGCTGGCATCGCCGTTGTAGAAGTCGTAGCCAACGGTGAGCGTCACCGTGCCGGTGGTGTTGGGGACCGGCCCGTCGGTGCCCATGACCGAGTCGCCGGGGAGGACCGTCTCGCCCACGAGGGTGTCGACGGAACCGGTCCAGGCGCCGGACTGGTCGGCCGAGGTGATGTCGATCGCCGTGCCGATGCCGCCGGCTGGGCTGTTGAGCGCAAACGGCTCCAGCACGGGCGTCGTGTTCGACACCGTCCACGCGAGCGTCCACGTCTCGTGGCCGGTGGCCAGGTTGCAGGTGGCCTCACCCGTGACCGTGACGTCGACCTGCGGGATTCCCGCAGAGGCCGGCAGCGCGGTGAGCCCGGCCACCATGGCAACGGCCGCGCCGGCCACGCCGACTCGTGAGGACAACTTCATGGGCCAACTCTCCTGATTCGTCTGCCCTCCCCCCGTCGGGAAGCACGCCCGGACGCTAACGCGCCCACCTCACCCGTGTCGAGGGTCGCCGCAGGCCCCGAGACGACCAGCGGCGCGGTGCCGGACGCGAGAGAGGAGCCCCGCAGGGCCCCTCTCTCGCACCGACAGCGACCGCGACCGATCAGCCGGTGAAGGTCGGGCGGGCCGCCACCGCATCGGCCGCCACCGCCGTCGTGGTGGTCGGCTCCACGGTCGTGCTCGGCGCCGACGTGGTGGGCGGCGGCGTGCAGGAGCCGTCGAGGGTGACATCGCCGACGGCGACGCCGGAGTAGGTCTGCTCGCCCTCGCCCCAGCTGTAGTCGACCGTGAGCATCACGTCGCCGGTGGCGTTGGCGATGCCGGTGACCGTGGCGCTGGTGGACTCCTGCGGGCCGACCGAGTCGCCGATCAGGTCGGCGACCGTGCCGGTGGCGGCGCCGGACATCACCGCGTCGTCGATGGTGGCGGTGAGGAAGGGGAAGTCGATGCCGGACGGCGTGGACGTCAGCTGGGGAATCCGCTCGTCGTTCGACACGGTCCACTCGATGTCCCACGTGCCGGTGGCCGTGTCGCAGGTGGCCTCACCGGTCACCATGATGTTGCCCGAGATGTCGCCGGCCCCGGCGGGCAGCCCCGAGAGGCCCACCACCATGGCCGTGGCCGCCGCGGCGACACCCAGTCGTCCCAGGGTCTTGTTCATTCGCACGTGCTCCATGTGTCGTTCCCGCCCACGGGCACCCGTGGGACGTCGAGAGGTTAGCCCCTCCACCAGGGCGCGACCGGGAAGCCACTGCTCGCGCCGATCCCGACCACCTGGCGCCGCGCACCAGCGCGGCCGGCGTCAGGTCGGGGTGGGTGGTCTGGTGGTGGTGGTCACCGGCTCCGGGGGTGGCAGCGCGTCGGCCGACAGCAGCTGCTGGGCCTGCGCCAGCAGCTCCGAGGCCGCTTGCACCGCTTCCTGGTAGGCCCCCAGGTCGCCGGTGGCCCGCAGATCGGCCTCGGCCTCGACCAGCAGGGTGGCGGCATCGGCCAGCAACTGGTCGACCGTCTCGTCGCCGGTGGACGGCGGCTCCGTCGTCGGCGGCGTGTCCGGATCGTCGGGTTCCTCGGGGGCGGGCTCCGCCGGCTCCTCGTCGGAGCCGGGTGGGTCCCCCGTGTCCTCGAAGGTCTCCGGGCTGGCGCCGGGGAACAGTTCGCGCAACGCCTCGTCGAGCGTGTCGGACATCACCACCCGCTGGCCGAACACGGCGATGACGTTGCGCAGCTCGGGCACCGCAGTGGTGTTGTCGGCTTCGACGTACATCGGGCGGACGTAGAGGATCGAGTCGTCGAGCGGGATCAACAACATGTTGCCCAACAGCACCCGCGAGCCCTGTTGGTTGAGCAACGAGATCCGTTCGGAGACTTCGCCGTCGGCGAGGATGTTGGCGTTGACGATGGACGGGCCGTCGATGTTGGTGCCCGAGGGCATCTCGTACACCTGCATCTCGCCGTAGCGATCAGGGTCGCTGTGGGCGACCATGAACGCGGTGAGGGTGCGCCGGGTGTCGTCCTCGGAGAACGGCACGTAGGGGCGCAACGACACGAAGCTCTCGTCGTCCTCGCCGGGCAGCTTCAACAGCATGTAGTAGGGGTCGATGCGGGCCTCGGCGGCGCGCACCAGGCCCTGGCCGGGCACCAGCTGGGTGGCGGGCTGCGACGCCGGGCCACCTGGGCTCACCCCGGGGTCGGGGGCCACCGACCAGGCGGTGGTGCGCTCGTAGAACTCGTCCGGATCGGTGATGTGGTAGCGGGCCCACATGTTGGTCTGGACCTTGTAGATGTCCTCCGGGTAGCGCCAGTGGGCGCGCAGACCCTGGGGGAACTCGTCGCCGTCGGCGAACAGGTCGGGGAAGGCCTGCTGATAGGCGGCCGCGAGAGGGTCGTCGGGGTCGATCACGTAGAACGTGACCGAGCCGTCGTAGGTGTCGACGACGCCCTTGACGGAGTTGCGCACGTAGTTGAAGCGCGTGCCCGAAAGGGTGGAGTCGGCCACCAGGGTGCCCACCTCGGCCCGCTGGGAGTTGGGGTAGCGGTCGGTGGTGGTGAAGGCGTCGAACAGGTACACCACCCGTCCGTCGTGGATCACCGGGTAGGGGTCGCCGTCGAACTCGAGGAACGGCGCCAGGGTGCGCACCCGCTCGGCGACGTCGCGCTGGAAGACGATGCGCGACTCCTCGGTGACGAAGTTGGAGATCATCAGGTTCCAGTCGCCGAAGCGGGCCGCGAACGCGGCCTTGCGGAACCAGGAGCTGAGCTCGACCCCGCCGCCGGCGTCCTCGTCCTGGGGGACCGCCTCCTCGCCGATCTCCTCCTCGAGCTCGGGCGGACCCTCACGCGTGGTGTTGGTGATGGCGTAGCCGGGCAGGTTCTGGCCGTAGAACATCTGCGGCTGGTCGAGCGGCACGTTGATGGCGCCCGGCGGGTTCACCTCCACCGGCACGTTCTCGAGCACGAACGACGGACGGCCTTCGGGGGTGGTGGCGTTGGCCGGCGCCATGGTCACGCCGAAGCCGCTGGTGTAGATGAGGTGACGGCCCTCCCACGACTGCTGGGGGATGTTGTCGACGTTGAGGTCGCGAGCGCCGATGACGACCTGGGTCTCGGCGAAGCTGCCGTCGGCCGTCTCGATGGGATAGCGGTCGACGTCGAGGTCCTGGAAGGTGTAGGCCGCGAACTGGCTCTGCAACCGCACGAAGGTGGGCAGCACGATGCCCGGGTCGAGCAGGCGGATGTTGCGGATGGTGCCGGGGTTCTCGTTGACCGCCTCGGTGGCGGCCCCGAGGTCCTCGGTGTAGTCGAACGGTTCGGTGTTGACCCCGTCGAGGCCGAAGGCCTGGCGGGTGGCAGCGATGTTCTGCTCGATGTAAGCGGACTCGCGCTCGGACTCCTCGGGCTCCACCACGAAGCGCTGGATGAACGCCGGGTAGGCGGTGCCGGCCACGACCGCCACCAGGCCCCACAACCCCACGGCGATGACGGGGAGCACCCAACCCCGCCGCCAGATGTTGTAGATGAACAGCCCGGTGGAGAGCAGGGCGATGAACAACAGCAGGTAGATCGCCGGGAGCTGGGCCTGCACCTCGGTGTAGGTGGCCCCGTCGACGGTGCCGCCCGTGGAGTTCGTCAGCGTGTAGCGCTCGAGCCAGTAGTCGACCGCCTTGACCAGCGCCAACAGGGCCAGGATCACCGAGATGTGGCCCTTCACCGCCGGAGTCACCCGCTGCACCGGAGCCTGCAGGCGGATCCCGCCGTTGAGGTAGTGGGCCACCAGGGTGATGATGAGGATGACGACGCCCGAGGCGAACAGCCAGTCGACCACCGTCGTGTAGAAGGGCAGCTTGAACACGTAGAAGCCGACGTCGGTGTCGAACGTGGCGTCGCGGACACCGAAGTCGCCACCGTTGCGGAACAGCAGCCACTGCTGCCACTGGCCCGACACGCCCACCCCGGCGACCAGGCCGAACAGCAGTGAGATGCCGGCGCGCACCAGCCACGCCTTGCGGCCCACCACCGAGTGGTAGCGGTGCAGCATCTCGTCCTCGGGCCCCTGGGGCCGGAAGTCCGGTGCCACCTTGTCGGCCACCGTGAGGCTCACGAAGCACAACACGAAGAAGGCGCCGGTGAAGATGACACCGAGCGCGATCTTGGCCCCGAGGATCCCCGTGAAGACCGAGGTCAGGTCGAGCGACTCGAACCACAGGTAGTCCGTCCAGAACCCAGCAACGCCTCGCAACGAGATCACGAGGACGAACAGGACGAGGACGATGGCGATGAAGACGACGCGGCCGCGGCCTGAGCCACGGCGGCGCCTTTTCGGCATGTCGGTGGGGACGCGCATCGCCGGTCAGCCTATGGGTGAATCCCGCCGCCGTAGGAGCGGGGCGACCGTTCGGGTGCCGAAAGCCCTCAGTGGGCGCTCACGGGCACGACCAGGCAACGGCACGACGGGTGCACCGGGGGCGCCACGTGCCCGGTCGGGAAGGGCTCGCCCTTCACGACGCCCTCGGCGAGGGCGTTGTCCTCGCAGTCGGGAGAGGCGGTGCGGCCATCGTCGACGACCCACCGCACCGGCGTGCCGTCGGCCAGGGCGTCGAGCAGGCCCCGGTCGGCCGCGGCGACGACCGCCGCCGACGCCGGACCGTCGACCCGCTGGGACTTCCACTCGCGGTAGCAGGCCCGGATGCGCTCGGCGAGCTCGTCGGGATCGCCCTCGGCCTCGGCGAAGCACCGCTCCAGCCGTTCACGCAGCGGCAACGCCAGCTCCATGGCCAGGTCGCCCGCCAGCTCGTCGACGTCGGTGGCCACCTCACCCCCGCCCTCGGAACCCGCCAGCTCGGCGCCGGCCTCGGCGGCGTCGGCCAGGAGGGGACGAGCCAGGTCGCGGTAGCGCTCGACCTGCACGTCGGGTGCGCTCAGCACGGTCTCCGCGGCGGGAGAACCCTTCACCTGGCGGACGGCGTCGAGCAGCTCGTTCTGCTCGTCGGACAGGTCGCGCTTGAGCCGACGCGACAGGTTGCGCTCGAGCTCGGCGACAGCGAGGTCGCGAGCCTCGATGAGCGGGTGGACCTCACGTCTCTCGTCCTCGTCGCCCGCGGACCCCTCGGGCCCTTCGGTCGCCTCACCGGCACCCGGGCCGGCCGACGTCTCGCCCGGATGGGTGAGCACCGCTGCGCCCGGCGCCTCTTCCTCGTCGTCGCGCACCTGGGCGAAGACCGCCGCGGTGCGCTCGGCCCGCTCGGACCGCACGACCCTCACGGAGGTCGAATGGCGGCCTTCGCTCGGATCGGGCGCCCGCCGCCCGCCGTCGGCGGCGCTCGACTCGTCGGTATCGCTCGGCTCGTCGCCATCGTCGACGTCGACGGGCGGCGCCGGCTCCTCGGCGATCGTCGCCTCGCCGTCCCCGCTCGTACCCTCGGCGTCGTCGGGTGCTTCATCGGACCCGACGGGGGCGTGCTCGACGTCGTCCGTCCCGGACTCGTCGTCGAGGCCGCCGACCGGCACGTCCCCGCCACCCGCGTCGTCTGCGTCGGACGCCTCGGCGTCGGCGGCGACGGTCGCATCGGCGTCCTGGTCCTGGCGCTCGGCGCCGGCGTCGTCGCCGACCGGGGGCTGCTCGCCCTCATCGCCGACCGCCTCCTCCCGGCTGGCCGCCTCCACCTCGGCTGCGAACGCGACGTCGTCCTCCGTCGCCTGCAGGCTGGCCGTCTCGGCGGCCAGCTTCGCCTCCGGCAGGGCGACGTGCAGCTCCTCGGTGGCCACGTCGAGGGTCTGGCGGACCACGTCGTACGCGGAGAGGAGCCGGTCGCGCCCGGCCTGCAGCTGCTCGATCTGCTGGCGCAGCAGCTTGCGACGGCGGGCCAGGTCGTCGAGCATCCGCTGCCGGACGCGCTGGGCCTCGGCCACCATCTCGCGGCCTTCCAGACGACCGGCCTCGGTGAGCTCGGCGGCGTCCTCCTCGCCCCGTTCCCGCCGTTCGGCCACCTCGGCCTCGACGGCCTCGCGCTGGGCGGCGATCTCGGCGGCCACCTCGTCGCGCAAGGAGGCCGCCTCGGCCTCGGCCTCGTCGCGCAACGCCGCCGCCGCCGATCGCAGGCTGTCGGCATCGAGCTCGGCCTGCTCCTTCACCCCGTCGGCGGTGGCGCGGATGCGGGCCACCTCCGCCTCGGCCTCCTCGGTGCGCTCCACCAGGATGCTCTCGGCATCGGCTCGCATCCGCTGGGCCTCGTCGCGCGCCTCTCGCAACAGACGAGCCACGTTCTCCTCGGCCTTGGCCCGGATCTCCGACGCCGCCGCCCGAGCGGCGTCGAGCACGCGTGCCGTCTCCTCGCCGAGCAGCGCGGTCAGCCGGCTGGGGTCGAGCTGGTCGATGGGCGTGGCCCGCTTCTCGGCGTCGCGGAGCTGGCCTTCGAGCGCTCGTTCGCGCTCGCGGGCGGCCCGCATCTGGTTGGCCAGGTCGAGCAGGTAGCGCTGGACCTCGAGGGGGTCGAGCCCCCGCCGCACCGTGGTGAACGACTGCTTGATGATGTCGTCGGGGTCGATGGGAGCGCTCGAGTCCTGGGCCACGAGCGGATGGTACCGAGCGGACCTCTCGCCCTCGGTGACCCCTCGGGCCGGACCTACACCCTTGGCCGCATCACGACGGGGTGCTCACCGCTTCGGCGGGCAGCACGGCATCGCCCCCACCGACGGTGGCCAGCACGGCCAAGGCGTCGTCGAGGTCCTCGACCGGCTCCACGCGCAACCCGTCGGCGTAGCGACGGGCCTCGTCGATCTCGGCGGCCGGCACCATCATGAGGTCGACGCCGGCCCGCCGGGCAGCCACCACCTTCTGGTGCACGCCGCCGACCGGCCCCACCTGCCCGTCGAGCTCCATCGTGCCCGTGGTGGCCACCTTCGTCCCGCCGGTCACGCTGTCCGGCGTGAGGGCGTCGAGGATGCCGAGGGTGAACGCCAACCCCGCCGACGGCCCGCCCACCCGACCGGAGTCGATGGTGACGTCGACGGGGAAGTCGAAGCTGAGGTCCCGGGTGAACGTGGTGATGCCGAGCATGGGCTGGCTCGGGTCGTCGGGGCGGCCCACCAGCTCGACCGCCTCCACTCGGGTGTCGTCGCTGTCGAGGGCCTGCACGCCGAGCTCGACCACGTCGCCCGGGGACCGGGTCGAGAGGGCATCGATCAGCTCGTCGCTCAACGCCACCGACTCGCCATCGACGCTGACGATGGTGTCACCACGGGTGAGCACGGCCGCCGCCGGCACGTCGTCGGCCACCGACGCCACCACGGCACCCGTGCCGTCGGTCGGGATGTCGTAGCCCATGCGGCTCAACGCCTGGTAGGTGGCCGAGTCCTTGGACCCGGCCATGAGCTGCAGGTTGAGCTCACGGTTCTCCTGAGGCGTCTGGTCGCCGAGGATCCTCTCCGCCTCCACCACCTCCACCGCCGGGTCGATCCAGGCAGCCAACACCTCCAACGGGGTGGCCTGCTTCACCGACACGGTGAGGTAGCTGATGGTCCCCGCGTCGTCGACGAAGGTCTCCGTCCCCTCGACGGCGATGAAGCTCTCGGTGTCGCGGACGGCGCCGGGCGACAACGTGTAGTAGGGCAGCCGCCAGAAGACCGCCCCCGACAACAGCCCCACGACCGCGACCGCCAGCGACCCCACCACCCACTTGCGGCGGGGCGACCACTTCGGGCGGGGCTCGTCGGCCGAACCCGCCCGCGGGTCACCGGCCGGCGGTTCGCCACCGGCGGGGGGCCAGGGGGGCGGTAGAGTCGACTCGACGGTGTCCATGGGTAGAGGGCTTCCGGGCGATGGTGGCGCTCAGCCTGCCACGGTCGACTCCTCCTTCCACGGCGCGGGATGCAACGGGAGAGCCGTGACCACCGACGACAGCTTCGAAGCCAGTACCGCCCGCATCGCCCCACCAGCCAGCCGGCGCGTCCGTTCCGCCGTCGGGCTGGTCGCCCTGCTCGCCGTGCTCGGCGTGGTCGCCGCGATCGTCATCACCCTGCTCGTGCTCGTCAGCGTCATCGTGCTCAACAACGCCCTCTGATCGGCGACGCTTCCCGACCCCGCCGGCCGCCGTCCCACTGGCGGAGCCGGAGGGGACGGCCGGGCACCAGGGTCCCCTACGCCGTGCCCCACGTGGCGCGGGCCCACAGCTCGGTGACGGTGCCGATGGCCTGCTCCACCATGGCCTCGGTGGGCGCCTCGTGGCCCAGGCCGAGCGCCACGAACGCGTGCCACTCGCACATCGACACCAGTGCCCGGGCGGCCTGGCCGCTGTCGGCGACCGGACGCATCTCGCCCCGCGCCACCACCCGATCGATGCCGGCGCTGATGCGGGACACGAACTCCTCGCGCATGTCGAGCCACACCCGCTCGATGAGCGGGCTCGACAGCATCCCCTCGAGCAACGCCCGGTACAGGCCCGGGTTGGCGGCCAGGGCTCCCACGTAGCCGCGCACCATGACCTCGATGCGGTCGCGGCGGCCGGCGTCGGGGGCCACCTCGGGGCGCACCAGCACCCGATCGGTGACGGCCTGCAGGACCTGGATGAGCGCGTCGTCCTTGTTGCGGAAGTAGAGGTAGAACGTGCCGTGGGCGGTGCTGGCCTCCCCGGTGATGGCGCCGACGGTCGTGGCCCGGTAGCCCTGGCGGGCGAACACCACGGCCGCGGCCGCGAGCATCCGCCCACGGGTCTCGGCGGCTTGGAGCTGGCGTTTGGTGGGTGGGCGTCGTTCGGTCATACGTGATCCACTACGGGGATGCCCGACCCCGCCATCGGACCGGCCTCCACCGGGCACCTCCCGGCGGAGCGGACGCTAGCCGACCACCTCCGACGTCGACGGAGAGCCGCCCTCGCCGGCCACCGCGGCGACCGCGACGAGGCCCGAGCCCTGCTCCTCGACGACGATCCCGGGGTCCGCGCCATCGCGCTGGGCGCGCTGGTGCGCCTCGAGGCGATCTCGCCATCGGAGCTCCTGGCCGCCGCCGCCGACCCCGACGCCGGGGTGCGCCGGAGAGCAGCCGACGAAGCCGCCCGGGCCCTCCTCGACGACGCGTCGGTCACCGCCGCCCTGCTGGAGCTGTTGGAGGACGACGACGCCACCGTGGCCGAGACCGCCGCCTTCGCCCTCGGCGAACGCCCGGCCGGCGACGGACCCGTCGTGGCCCGGCTGGCCACCATGGCCACCGACCACCCCGATGCCCTGTGCCGGGAGGCGGCGGTGGCGGCCCTCGGTGCGGTGGGCGACGCAAGCGGCCTGCCCGCCATCCTCGCCGCCACCCGCGACAAGGCCACCGTCCGCCGTCGGGCGGTGATCGCGCTGGCACCCTTCGACGGAGCCGAGGTCGATGCCGCCCTGGCTCGGGCGCTCGAGGACCGCGACTGGCAGGTCCGCCAGGCTGCCGAGGACCTCACCGCCTGAGCCACCGGTCGGCGACCGACGGGCGACGCGCCGATGGCCGGCCCCCGCTCGGGGAGGCCGGCCATCGGGTCATCGCACGTCGACGGATCAGCCGTCGAACTGGTAGGCCTCGGCCGCCTCGGAGGCGACGTCGACCTCGAGGGCCGTCAGACCGCCGGGGATGCTCGGATCGATGGCGTTGATCGTCGAGGTCCGGGGCGGGTCACGGTCCTCGACCGGACCGTAGGCGTAGTCGCCGGTGAGCTCCTCGAACGTGAGCATCTCGATCGTCTGGGCTGCGGCCACGATGCCGGCCGGGGAGAGATCCCCGTCCTCGACGGCCTGCTCCAGGATCTGGGCCATGGCCCACGCCTGGGCGTAGCCGAACTGGAAGTAGATGTCCGGCGTCTGGTCCGGTGCGTAGGCGGCGATGTCCTCGAGCATCTTGGCCATGCCCGGGTTGGAGGTGTCACCCCACTCCGGACCCTCGGAGATGAGCAGGAAGTTCTCCTGCAGGTAGGGAGCCAGGGCCGACCCGGCGAACGCGCTCACCCAGGTGGGCGAAGCGGCCAACCACATCGGGGCGAACTCCTGGGCCACGGCCTCCGAGAGGATGGGGCTGGTCTCGTTGGGCAGGGCCACGAACACCGTGATCTCGCACCCGGCACCCTTCAGCTGGCTGATGGGCGCGGTGAAGTTCTGGTCCCCTTGGCGGAAGGTGGCCGTGGCCGCGATCTCGAAGTCCATCTCCTCGGCGGCGAACTCCAGCCCGGCCAGGCCGGTCTCGCCGTAGGGGTCGTCCTTGGTGAGGGCGCAGATGGTCTTGTCGGCCGCGTCGAGCTCGCGCATGGCGTAGTCGATGCCGTTGATGACCTGCACCTGGTAGGGGCCACCGATGGGCATGAGGTTGGGCTCGCGCACCCAGAAGGCGTCGAGCGAAGCCGGCCCGGCGAGCATCTCGTCGGTCTCGAGCTGCGGCAGCAGCGCGTCGACGACGGGGGTGCCCAGCACCTGCAAGAAGGCCGCCACGTCGCCCTTGGAGGCCTGGTACTGCTGCACCGCGGTGGGCGGCTCGTACTTGGTGTCGAGCACCTCGAGGCTCACCGGGTACTGCCCGGCGATGCCCCCGGAGGCGTTGAGGCCCTGGAAGAAGACCTCGTTGCCCTGGGTGAGGGGGTTGCCGATGACGGCCGCGGCGCCGGTCTGCGGGGTGAGCACACCCAGGCTGATGTTGGTGCCGTCGAAGCCCGGGCCGGGGGTGACCTCGCTCGTCTCCTCGCCGCCCCCGCCCTCGGCCGTGGTGGTGGCTGACTCGGCGTCGTCGTTGTCGCTGCCGCGGCAGCCGGCTGCGATCAGGCCCAGGGCCATGACCACCGCCGCCAAGCGGATGATCCTGCGGTGTCGCATGTTGCTTCCCCCTTGATGGGTGTGTGGGAGCTCCTCCCCGCCTCGGCGCCGAGGAGCATCTGGTGAACGGGGCGATCCCGGCGGTGGGCCGGAGACCGCCCCGGTCAGAACGGTGCGATCAATGCGACCGCGATGGAGATCAGTACGAGAACGGCCAGAACTTGAACCAGGCCTTGGCCCGCAACCAGAGCGCGGCCAGACCCCGGGGCTCGACCAACAAGAAGACGATGATGAGCGCCCCGAACAACATGTTGTTGAACGACGCCACGCTGAGGATCCCGTCGCTGGTGGGCGAGGTCTGCAGGAACGGGATGTCTCCGCTGTACTCCTGGATGATGCGGGGCAGGGCACCCACCACCAACGCCCCGAGGATGGAGCCGAACACGGTGCCCATGCCCCCCACGATGATGACGGCCACGAACGTGATCGACAGGATCAACCCGAACGTGCCGCCGAACTCGACCGGCGAGACGTAGCGCTGGATGGCGGCGCCGTAGAAGGCGCCAGCCACGGCGGCCATGGCCGAGGAGATGGCGAAGGCACCCACCTTGTAGCGCACGAGCGACACACCGACCACCTCGGCGGCGACGTCGCGGTCGCGGATGGCCTGCATGGCCCGCCCCGGACGGGTGCGCACCACGTTCTTGGCGATGAGGGCACAGATGCCCACGACCGCCCACAACAGCCAGAACACGCCTTGCTCCCGGCTGAAGGTGGTGCCGAAGAGCTCGAGGGCGGTGAAGTCGAGCGGACCGACGGCGAGCGACGCGTCGACCTGGGTACCGCGACTGCCGCCGGTGACGGAGTCCCACTCGATGAAGATGTGCTCGCCGAGGAACAGCAACCCGAGCGTCACGATGGCCAGGTAGTTCCCGTGCAGGCGGAGGGCGACCGGCCCGATGAGCGCCCCCAGCGCCCCGCCGATCAGCGCGGCCATGGGCAGCCACAGCAGCATGGGCCACCCCTGTTGGCCGCCGAACCAGGCGGCCGAGTAGGCCCCCACACCGACGAAGAAGGCGTGGCCCAACGAGACCTGCCCGGTGTACCCGGTGAGCAGGTTGAGGCCGATGCCCCCGATGGCGAAGAAGGCGCAGTAGTTGAGCACCCCGATCCAGAAGTCGTCGAGGGTGTTGGGGACGGCCAGGTAGGCCACCAGCAGCAACAGCATCCCGATCTGGAAGCCGCGGGTCTTGAACAGGCCGACATCGTCGGCGTACTCGGTGACCATCTCCGGACTGCGGCGACGTCGGATGGCAGCCATCAGACCCGCTTCACCTCCTTCGTCCCGAAAAGGCCGTAGGGCCGTACCAACAAGATGACGAGCATCACCACGTAGGGCATCACCGACTGGAACCCCTCACCGAGCCAGGCCAGGCCGATGTCCTTCTGGTAGCCGGCGGTGAGGGTCTGGGTGACGCCGATGATGACCCCGCCGACGATGGCCCCGCCCGGGGAGTCGACACCGCCGAGGATGATGGCGGGGAAGGCCAAGAGGGCGATGAACTGCACCTGAGGACTGAGGTTGCCGGCCCCGGAAGCGATGGTCACCCCGGCCAGGGCGGCCACGGCGCCGGCGATGGCCCACGAGATGGCCCACACCTTCTTGGCGCTCATGCCCTGGGCGAGGGCCGCCTCCTGGTCGAGGGCGGTGGCCCGCATGGCCAGACCCAACCTGGAGAAGCGGAAGAAGGCGAAGAACGCGGCCACCACCACGAGGCCGAGGACGATGGTCCAGATGTCGGACACCGAGATGACGAGGGATCCGATGTTCACGACGTCGACCCCCCACGGGTCGCCCAGGTTGAGGTTGTCGAAGCCCCAGATGGTGGTGACCACCTCCTGGATCACGAACAGAAGCCCGACGGTGATCATGATGAGGGCGAACGGCGGCTGGCCCACCATGCGGCGCAGCACGAGGCGTTCGAGCACCATGCCCACCAGGCCGGTGGCGACCATGGCCATGATGACGGCCAACCAGAACGGCAGACCCCACGTGGTGCCGAAGTTGTAGGTGAAGTAGGCCCCGAGCATCACGAAGCCGCCCTGGGCGAAGTTGATGACGCTGGTGGCCTTGAAGATGATGACGAACCCCAGGGCCACCAGGGCGTACTTGAAGCCCAGGGCGATGCCCGAGAGCACGAACTGGAGGAACTCCTCCATCAGGCCTCCCCCGCGCCGTACATGGACTCGATGAGGTTCGAGAACTCCTCGGCGATCGCCTTGCGTTTCACCTTGGCCGTGGCGGTGATCTCCCCGTCCTCCTGGTCGAGCTCCTTGGGCAGCAGGCGGAACGCCTTGATGGTCTCGACCTGGGCGAGGTCGAGGTTGACCTCGTCGACCCAGGCCCGCACCAGCTCGACCACCTCGGGCTTGGACGAGAGGTCCTCGTAGGTGGTGAACACGATCCGGTGTTGCTGGGCCCAGTTGGCCACCGTGTCGGTCTCGATGCCGATGAGCGCAGTGAGGTACTTGCGCTGGTCGCCGATGACGATCGCCTCACGGACGTACGGCGAGACCTTCAGCCGGTTCTCGATCTCCGACGGGGACACGTTCTTGCCGCCGGCGGTGATGATGATGTCCTTCTTGCGGTCGGTGATGCTGAGATGGCCGTCGGCGTCGAGCACCCCCACGTCGCCGGTGTGCAGCCAGCCATCGGCGTCGAGCGTGTCGGCAGTGGCCTCGGGGTTGCGGTAGTAGCCCTGGAAGGTGCCGGGGCCCCGGGTGAGGATCTCGCCGTCCTCGGCGATGCGGATCTCGCTGCCCGGCACCGGGAGGCCCACCGTGCCGATCCGCACGTCGTCGGGCGGCGTGAGGGTGGCCTGGGCGGTGTTCTCGGTCTGGCCGTAGCCCTCGCGCACCGGTACCCCGAGCGACCAGAAGAAGCGCAACACCTCCGGAGAGATGGGCGCGGCGCCGGACAACGCGTCGGTGACCCGCAACAAGCCCAGCTTCTTGCGCAGCGGCCGATAGAGCAACAGCCAGCCCAAGCCGTAGACGAAGCGCCCGCCCACGCCGAGCTTGCCCGCCAGGCGACGTTCGGCCAGCCGGGCGCCGCGCGTGGTCCAGAAGGCGTAGGTGGCCCGCTTGATCCGACTGGCGTCGGCCATCCGGATCTCCACCGAGGCCATCATCTTCTCCCAGATGCGCGGCACCCCGAGGAAGAAGGTGGGCTGGACCTCGCGCAGCTCACCTGCGAAGGCGTCGCCGCCCTCGCCGAAGTTCACGACGTAGCCCGCCCCCAGGGCCCCCATCACCGAGATGAGGCGCTCGGCCACATGGCACAACGGCAGGTAGGAGAGCACCTCGCTGCGGGCGTCGACCGAGAACTGGGCCTTGGCCGCAGCGGCCGCCACGGTGAGGTTGGTGTGCGACAGCATCGCCCCCTTGGGCGGGCCGGTGGTGCCGGAGGTGTAGACGATGATCGCCGTGGCGCTCGGGTCGACCCGATCGGCTCGGGCTTCCAGGTCGTCGACGGTGGCGCCCCGCCCCAGTTCTTCGAGGGCGGCGTAGGTCATGAGGGCCGGGTCGCCGGCGATGGCGTGCACCCCCCTCGGCGAGAGCACGACGACCTTGGTGAGCCCCGGGAGCCGGTCGCGGATCTCGAGGTACTTGTCGACCTGCTCTTCGTCCTCGGCCACGAGCACGGTGGCCCCGCTGTGGTCGAGGAGGTACTCGAGCTCGGCGGCCGGGGAGGTCGGGTAGATGCCCACGGTGACGCCCCCCAGGGCCTGCACCGCCAGGTCGACGAACACCCAGGCCGGCCGGTTCTCCGAGAGCACCGCCACCCGGTCGCCGGGCCCGACGCCCAGCTTCTCGAGGCCGGCCGCGGCCACCGCGGTGCGCTCGGCGTAGCCGCGCCAGGTGTAGGACTTCCACCGGCCGAGCTGCTTCTTGCGCAGGGCCAGGCCGTTCGGGGTCTCCCGGGCTCGGCGCACCAGCACCGCCGGAAGGGTGGGCTCGAGATCGGACTCCAACGCGGGGCCGGCCACCGAGGTGACGGTGTGGGTGGCGGTCACGAGCCCACCCCCAGGTAGGCGTCGACCACCCGCTGGTCGGACTGGATCTCGGCGGGGGTGCCGGTGGCGATGGGCACCCCGAAGTCGAGCGCCATCACCCGGTCGGCGAGGTCCATGACCATGTGCATGTCGTGCTCGACCAGGATCATCGACAGGTTCAGGGCCTCACGGATCTCGAGGAGGTAGCGAGCGGTGTCCTCGGTCTCCTCCTGGTTCATGCCGGCCACCGGCTCGTCGAGCAGCAGCAGGGCAGGCTCCATGGCCAGTGCCCGCCCCAGCTCGATGCGCTTCTGGATTCCGTAGGGCAGCAGCCCCACGGGCCGGTAGCGGTAGGCCTGCAGCTCGAGCAGCTCGATGATCTCCTCGACGGCTTGCCGGTTGGCGATCTCCTCGTTGCGGGCTCGCCCCCACCACAGCGCCCCGGCGAAGAAGCCGGTGCGCATGAGATGGTGGCGCCCGAGCATCAGGTTGTCGATCACGTTGAGGTTGGCGAAGAGCCCCAGGTTCTGGAAGGTACGGGCCACTCCCAGCTCGGCGATGCGGCGCGAACCCATGCCCACCAGCTCGCGGCCCCGCAATCGGATGGATCCGCTCTGGGGGCGGTACACCCCGTTGAGGCAGTTGAAGATCGAGGTCTTGCCGGCGCCGTTGGGTCCGATGACGGCGAACAGCTCCCGTTGGCGCACCTCGAAGCTGACGTCGGTGAGGGCGCTCACCCCGCCGAAGCGCAGCGAGACGCCGCGGGCCACCAACAGCGGCTCATCGCTGCTCGACTCGGTCATGCCGGCTCCTCCCCGACGTGGTGCTCGGGCGCCATCAGGCGCTCCACCGCTTGCGGCGCCGGTAGGTCTTGACGTCGCGGAACGACTTGCGGCCGGCCTCACCGACGCCCAGGTAGAACTCCTGGATGTCCTTGTCGTCGCGCAGCTCGTCGGCCGGACCGTCCTTGACCACCCGGCCGTTCTCGACGACGTAGCCGTGGTGGGAGACCCCCAGGGCCATCGCTGCGTTCTGCTCGACCAGCACCACGCTGGTGCCCTGGCGGTTGACCTCGCCGATGATCTCGCCGATCTGCTCGACGATGAGCGGGGCCAGGCCGAGCGACGGTTCGTCGAGCAACAACACCTTGGGCGAGGCCATCAGGGCCCGCCCCATGGCGACCATCTGCTGCTCGCCGCCGGAGAGGTAGCCCGCGATCGAACGGCGGCGGTCCCGCAGGATCGGGAACAGCTCCATGACGCGGTCGAAGCTCTCGGTGATCTCGGCCTTGGAGCGGCGCGTGTAGGCGCCGGCGCGCAGGTTCTCGTCGACGCTCAGGGCGGAGAACACCCGCCGGCCCTCCATGACCTGCGACACGCCCGAACGCACGATGGCGGCGGGGTCGTCGCTGTCGATGCGTCGCCCCTCGAGCTCGACGCCGCCCTTGGTGATGCGGGCCCGGTGCACGTCGAGCAGGCCGGTGATGGCTCGCAGCACCGTGGTCTTGCCCGCCCCGTTGGCACCGAGGACGGCCACGATGCTGCCGCGGGGGACCTGCAGGCTGATGCCGCGCACGGCCAGGATCACGTCGTTGTAGACGACCTCGAGGTTGTTGACGGCGAGGACCACGTCCGGTGCAGGCACGATCGTCGATTGCGCAGCCATCACGCGTCACCCCCCAGGGACCTCTCCGGCCCACCCCCGGCGAGCCGTCATGGGCCGTGACTGTAGTCACATGGCGCCGGCCCCCCGCCACTCGGTGACGAAATCGTCACCCAACCGCCATCGTAGAGGACCACCCAGGACCGAGCAGCGATGCCCGATCGGCGGTCACTCCATGAACATGACCTTGAGCTGGTCGAAGGACTCCACGCAGTGCCCCGCGCCCAGCACCACCGACTCGAGCGGCAGATCGACGAGGTGCACCGGGATGTCGGTCTCGTGCTCGAGACGCAGGTCGAGGCCCCGCAGCATGCCGCCACCGCCCACCAGGTGGATGCCCTGGCCGATGAGGTCCTGGGCCAGCTCCGGCGGAGCCTGGCCGAGACAGGCGATGGCGGCGTCGACCATGGCCGACACCGGCTCGTCGATGGCCTCGCGCACCTCCTCGGCCGTGAGGATGACGGTCTTGGGGAGCCCGCTCATGAGCTCGCGACCCCGGACCTCGGCCGCGAACTCGTGCTCGGTGGGCCACGCCGAGCCGATGGTGACCTTGATCTCCTCGGCCGTGCGTTCGCCGATGGCGATGCCGTATTCGCGTCGGATGTAGGTCTGGATCGCGGCGTCGATGTCGAAGCTGCCGACGCGCACCGCCTCGAGCGCCACCACCCCCCCGAGGGAGATGAGCGCCACCTCCGACGTGCCACCGCCGATGTCGATGACCATGTTGCCGAGCGGCTCGTTGATGGGCAGGCCGGACCCGATGGCGGCAGCCATGGGCTGTTCGATGAGGTGGGCCTCGGCCGCCCCGGCCCGACGCGCCGCTTCGGTGACGGCGCGCTGCTCGACCGCGGTGATGGCCGACGGCACGCAGATGACGACCCGCGGGCGGTTGAACCGGTTCACCCCCACGCGCTGCAGCAGCAGGCGGATCATGCGCTGCGTCACCTCGAAGTCGGTGATGGCGCCCTTGCGCAGGGGACGCACGGCCACGATGTAGCTGGGGGTGCGCCCGATCATCTGCCACGCCTCGTGGCCCATGGCCAGGACGTCCTGCGTACGGCTGTTGAGGGCGATCACCGACGGCTCGTTGAGCACGATGCCCTCGCCGCGCACGTACACGAGGGTGTTGGCGGTGCCGAGGTCGATGGCCAGGTCGCGAGCCAGAGCTACTGCCCCCCACCCTGGTCGTCGGTGCGCGACCGACGATCACGTCGATTCGACGTGGGGGGCGGGGAGGTGCGGCTGGGGGGCGGGGCCGCGCCCCGTGGGCGAGACGAGCGGCGCGACCGCTCGGGAGCCTGGTTCGGATCGCGGCCGAGCGCCTGCATCTCCTGTTGGAACTCGTCGACGCTCGACATGTACGTCGTGGGCTTGCGGTTGCGCAACCACAGCACCAGCGAGCCCACCACGGTGATGACCACGACGATGAGCAGGAAGCCCACCCCACCGCTCACCGCGTCACCCCGTCGGTGGCGAGGTCGTCGACGTCGGTGATGGGCTGGGTGGCTCGGGCCCAGGTGGCGCCGCCCGGCCAGTGCTCCTTCTTCCAGATCGGGACGGTGGCCTTGAGGGTGTCGATGCCGTGCTCGGCGGCGTCGAACGCCTCGCCCCGATGAGGGGCCGACACGGCCACGACCACTGACGACTCACCCAGGTGCACCACGCCGTCACGATGCCACAGCACGATGCGCCCGAGATCCGGCCAGCGACGCCGCATGTCGGCGGCGATGTCGCCGAGACGGGGTAGCACCTGCTCGGACCACGCCTCGTAGTCGATGTGGGTGACGTCGACCGTGCCGTCGGCGTGGTCGCGCACCACGCCGCTGAAGGCCACGATCGCTCCGCACCCGGGGCGCGTCACCCAGTCGGTGGCGAGACCGACGTCGAGCACCTCGTCGGTGAGGGCCACCCAGTCGTCGGCATGCGGGGCGTCGATGGTCACTACCCCATCGTAGTGGGGGCGCGTCCAACGCGACCGGCGTCGCCGGTACGATCCGCGGCCATGGCGAGGCCTGACGATTCCGACGACGCCGACGGGTTCGTGCCGCCTCTCCCACCAGAGGATCGGATCTGGCGCCACCCCTCGGAGCTGGGTCGATCCGCGTCCGGCGAGCCCCCCCGGCCTGCCGTCGAGGTGATCGCCGCCCCGTCCGGCGCCGGCGTCGGCGACGCCGCTCGGGGGCGCACGGTGGTGCTGGCCATGGCCGCCGGGGCCGTGGCCACGCTCGCCCTGCTGGCCCTGATCGGCACCTTCGACCAGACCCGCAGCCCGGTCGTGGTGGAACAGGTGGCGGTGGCGCTGCCCAACGGGGGCGGCGCCGACCCCGTCGACGTGCTCGGCACGGCCCTCGCCCGCGTCGATGCCCGAGCCGGGTCCACGACCACCACGGCCAGCGGCGTCGTCTACCGCTCCGACGGCCACGTGCTCACCGCCGCCGCGGTGGTCGCCGACGCCGACGACGTGGTCGTGACCCTCGCCGACGGTCGCGTCCTCGACGCCGGCGTGGTCGGCGTCGACGAGGTCAGCGGCGTGGCCGTGGTGAAGGTCGACGCCGACGAGCTGAGTGCGGCGGTGCTCGCCGACGTCGACGGGGTGGACCCCGGTGACCCCGCGCTGTCGGTGTCGCACCCGCCGGACCCTGCCGGATCACCCGCCGTCAGCACGGGGACCATCAACGGGATGGGCTGGCGGGTCGACGCCCCCCAGGGCACCTGGCACGACCTCATCGGCGCGTCGTTCGACGCCGCGCCGACCACCCCGGGCGCCGTCGTGTGCACCGAGGCCGGCGCCGTCCTCGGGCTGGTCCTCGTCGCCCTGCCCGGCGAAGGGACCGGCATCGCCCCCGTCTCCACCGCGGCACCCGTCCCGACGACGACGAACGACGCGTCGGAGGGTCCCATGGTCCACTACGCCACCCCGATCGATGCCGCCATCGTGGCGGCCGACGAGTTGATCGCCACGGGGCGCACCACCCGGGCCTGGCTGGGCGTGATGGGCGACGACCTCGACACCGACCTCGCCGGGGAGCTGGGCCGGGCCGGCGCCGTGCTCACCGAGGTCACCCCCGACAGCCCGGCCGACACGGCCGGGCTGCGCCCGGGCGACATCGTCGTGCACCTCGACGGCGCCGAGGTGCTGTCCGTCTCGTCGCTGGTGGTCGCCATCCGGGCCCACGAACCCGGCGACGAGGTCACCGTCACGGTCATACGCGACGGGGACACGGTCGATCTGCCCGTCACCCTCGGCGCCCAGAGCTGACACCCGAGCCGGCCCAGTCGGTCGGTCGGCCCAGTCGGTCGGTCGGCCCAGTCGGTCGGTCGGCCCAGTCGGTCGGTCGGCCCAGTCGGTCGGTCGGCCCAGTCGGTCGGCCGGCCCAGTCGGTCGGTCGGCCCAGTCGGTCGGTCGGCCCGGTCGGTCGGTCGGGTCAGCGGCGACCGGCTCGGCGCAGGCGCTGCACCACCGCCAGCACGACGCCGAGGGCCGTCGCCACCGCGACGCCGAGCGAGCCCAGGGCCAGCGTCTGGCGGTCGCGGGGAGTGAGCCGAGACCACGGCCCACCCGGGTCGACCACCACGAAGGCCTCCTCGCTGGTGTGGGTGGGGCGCCAGCCCGTGGCCTTGAGGCGATCGTTGGCCAACACCCATGGGGCGGCGCTGGCGATGACCGCGGACGGGTCGCCCCAGTCGACGCGCAGCCCGCGACCGAGGCGGGCCACCCCCACCGCGACGGCTCGCGGCAGGCGCACCCGAGCCGCCGGGCCCTTGAGCGCCCGGCGCTCGTCGGCGGTGATCCAGCCGTCGGGGGCCACGTTGACCACCGCATCGGGACGAGACCGACGCACGGCGGCGACCGCGGTCACCAGGTCGTCGACGTGGAGGAACTGCACGGGCGGCTCGGCCCCCGCCACCTGCAGCCCGGCGCTGGACCACGGCGACCGACCCAGCCAACGGGCGTTCTCGGGGGCCACCACCACGCTGGGCCGCAGCACCGTGCACGGGACCTGGTGCTGCACGGCCCAGCGCCGCACCCGGTGCTCGAGCTCGGCCTTGGCCACGGCGGCGGGCACCTCGGGATCGGGGCGGGCCCGCACCCGCTCGGTGAGGGGCAGAGGGTTGTCGGGGCTCGAGCCGTAGACCAGCCCTGACGACACCACCACCATGTGCTCCAGGGTGTCGACGTCCCCGAGCACCCCGAGCAGGGCCGAGACGCCGTCGAGGTCGACCTCGGCTCCGCCCGTGCCGTCGAGCTCCGGGCCCGACGCGGCGCTCACCAAGATCACCTCGGTGGCTCCGGCCACGGCGCCGGCCAGACGAGGATCGTCGAGCGCGAAGGGCACCGATCGCACCTCGGCGCGGTGCGTCGATCCGGGGGTCGACGACGCCATCCCGGCGCGATCGACGGCGACCACGCGGCGGACGAGGCGGTCGGACGCCACGTCGTCCACGACCCGCCGGCCGATCGAGCCCGCAGCTCCGGTCACCACCACGACGTTGCCCATCCGGGCCCATCATGCCCCGACGTCGGCGGAACCGGCACACCCGAGGCGGGGACGACGCGCATGGGGCCTACGCTGAACCGGGTGAGCCCGGAACCCCCCGACACCCCCGACGACCCCTTCGGACAGGGGGGCACCAACCCCTTCGAAGGGCTGCCCATCTTCGGCGACCTCGCCCGGTTGTTCTCCCAGCAGGGCCCGGTCGGATGGGACGCTGCCCGGCAGCTGGCCTACACCGTCGCCACCGACGGAGGCCAGGAGACCAACGTCGATCCGCTCGAGCGGATCAAGATCGAGCAGCTGGCCCGAGTGGCCGAGCTCCACGTGGGCACCGCCACCGGGCTGCCCTCCTCGGCCACCGGCCGGGGCATCGCCATCACCCCGGTCACGCGCGGCCAGTGGGTGAACGCCACGCTCGACGCCTGGCGTCCCCTCTTCGAAGCGCTCGCCGGTGCGCTGCACTCCCCTGCCGCCGAACCCGAGAGCCCCGACCCCGCCGACCCGCTCGGCTTCATGGCCCCGCTGATGCAGATGGTCGGCCCCATGATGCTCGGCATGACCGCCGGATCGATGGTCGGCCACCTGGCCCGCCGGGCCCTCGGCCAGTACGACCTCCCCATCCCCCGCCCCCCGTCCGACGAGCTCATGGTGGTGGTGGCCAACCTCGACGAGTTCGGCGAGGAGTGGAGCCTGCCCCCCGACGACCTGCGCCTCTGGGTCTGCGTGCAGGAGGTCGCCACCCACACGGTGCTGCGCCTCCCCCACGTCCGGACCCGGCTCGACGAGCTGCTGCTGGCCTACGTGAGCGGGTTCCAGCCCGACTCCTCCGCCCTCGAGGACCGCCTGGGCGACATCGACCCCGGCGATCCCTCCTCGCTCACCAACCTGCAGCAGTCGATGTTCGGCGACCCCGAGATCCTGCTCGGCGCCATCCAGTCGCCCGCCCAGCGCGAGCTGCTGCCCCGCCTCGAGGCCTTGGTCATGGCCATCGTCGGCTACGTCGACCACATCATGGACACGGTGGGCCACGGGCTGGTGCAGGACTACCCGATGCTCACCGAGGCGTTGCGCCGGCGACGGGTGGAGGCCCACTCGTCGGACCGCTTCGTCGAGAAGCTCCTCGGCCTCGAGCTCTCCCAGGCCAGCTACGACCGCGGCGCGGCCTTCGTCGGCGGGGTGGTCGAGCGTTCCGGTGCCGAGGGCCTGGCCCGGTTGTGGGAGTCCGACCGCACGCTGCCCACCCCCGCCGAGATCGACGCCCCGGGCCTCTGGCTGGCCCGCATCGACCTGCCCGACTGACCGGACCCCCAGGTCGCCGACCGGCAGGCTCGGGACTCAGGGGGACGGGGGTGCCTCGTCGGCGTCGGCCGGCGCGGCCTCGTCGCCGCGAACCGCGTCGTCGGAGGGAACCGCCTCGTCCCACGCCTCGGGGCCGAACAGCATCCCCTGGCCACAGACCTCGGGCGGCGCCGCGCCGGTGCCCCCGCTCGGCCCCGCGTCCGGTTCGGGGGCCCGGCGCATCCACCGCCGGGCCCGATCGGGTGGCGGCGGCGCGTCGGTGACGGTGGTGACGTCGGCTCCGGGCCGGCTGGCGGTGGACGAGCGCGACGCCCACGGCGGGTCGACGGCGAAGCCGCGCCGCACGGTGGTGGCGTCGCCGTCGACGAGGGTGGGGTCGGGCGGCGCAGGGGTGGGCGGCGCAGGGGTGGGCGGCGCAGGACGTCGGTCGTGGTCGGCGGTGGCGGTGGCCGCGACCTGGTCGCCGTCGGATTCGCCGTCGGAATCGGGTTCGGGTTCGGGGGTGAGCGGGTGCGGCGAGCGGACCCCAGGACCGAAGAGGGGCCGGAGCTTCCAGCCCCGCCGCCGGACGGGCACGTTGCCCTGGCGGATGCGCCGCAGCTCGAGGAGGTACCAGCCGGCGGTGATCGACGCCGCCACCGCGATGAGGGCGAAGCCCACCTGTGCCGACACGGGCACCACGATCGGCACGAGCGCACCGATCACCCAGATGAGCTGGAAGCGGGTCTCGAAACGGGCGAAGGACCGCCCGCGGTTGGCATCGGGAGCGTCACGCTGGAGGATGGCGTCGAAGGCCTGCTTGGCCGAACTGCCCGTGGCCCCCACCAGCATCGACATCACCGCGGCACCGAAGAGGCCACCGATGACCGCGGTGGCCAGACCACCGACGGCGATGATGACGAGGGCACCGACCAGGATCTGCTCCTCGTTGGCCAGGCGGCGCAGGCGCGGGGCGATGACCGCGCCCACGAAGAAGCCGATCTGGGCGGTGGCGGCCACCACGCCGAGCTGCCACAGGGGTGCGCCGGCGTCCTTGAAGGCGAAGGCCAGCATGAAGGCGAGGAACCCGACCACGCCGCGCACCAGCGACATGGCGGTGCCGGCGAGGAAGATGCCGGCGCTGCGCAGCTCTTCCTTCTCGGCTTCGCCGACCGGTTCGTCGGCCACCACCGTGGGCTGCAGGCGCAGGGCGAACACCGTCGCCACGACGAAGAGGATGGCGCTGAGCCCCAGCGACCAGCGGGACCCGCCGAGGGCGAGCAGGGCACCGGCGGGGGCGGCGGCGATGACCACCACCACGGCGGACAGCACGGTGAGCTTGGAGTTGGCCTCGACCAGCTCGGTGTCGTTGCGCACGGTGCCCGGCACGACTGCGCTCTTGGAGATCGTGTACACCTTGCCCAGCACCAGCATGCCGAAGGCGGCCGGGTAGAACCACAGGTCGTCGAGGTAGCGCACCACGGTCAGCGCCAGCACGGCCCGCAGGGCCATGGACCCGGTGATGATCCACCGGCGGCCACCCTTGATGCGATCGAGGGCGGGCCCGATGAGCGGGGCGGCGATGGCGAACGGGGCGATGGTGAGCACCAGGTAGAGCGCCACCCGCCACCGGGCGGAGTCGAAGTCGAGCGAGAAGAACACCGACCCGGCCAAGCCGATGGCGAACACGGCGTCGCCGGCGACGCCGGCGGCGTGGGTGCGAGCCAACCGGGCGAAGGCCGTGGGGGCCCAGGGGTTGCGTGGGTCCCGCCGAGGCTGTGCCGGACCGAGGCGATCCGGCGGTGGGGGGGCGGGACGGCTCACCGCGCCCATGCTAGGAGTGCCGCGCGACGGCGCGGTCTCGCTGCGAGGCGCCCAGGGGCGGCGGGTCCTCGTCAGGAGCGAGGGACCTCGTACTTGTAGCCCAGGCCCCGGATGGTGACGATGTGGACCGGGTTGGCCGGGTCCGGCTCGACCTTGGCCCGCAGGCGCTTGACGTGGACGTCGAGGGTCTTGGTGTCGCCCACGTAGTCGGCCCCCCACACCCGGTCGATGAGCGTGTCGCGGGTGAGGACCCGGCCGGCGTTCTCGAGCAGCAGAGCGAGCAGCTCGAACTCCTTGAGGGGCAGGCGCACCTCCTCGCCGCGCACCGTGACCTCGTGGCGCTGGTGGTCGAGGCTGACGTCGCCGACCGCGAGCACCTCGTCCACGGTCAGGGCGGACAGGTCCGGGGCGCCCCCATCGCTCGGGAGGCGCCGCAGCACGGCCCGCATGCGCGCCACCAGCTCGCGCAGGCGGTAGGGCTTGGTGACGTAGTCGTCGGCGCCCACCTCGAGGCCCACCACGGTGTCGATCTCGGCCCCCTTGGCCGTCACCATGATGATGGGCACCGACGACCGGCCGCGCAGCTCACGGCACACGTCGAGGCCCGAGACCTTGGGCAACATGACGTCGAGCAGCACCAGGTCGGGCTTCACGTCGTCGAACATGTCGAGCGCCTCGGCGCCGTCTCGGGCCACCGAGACCTTGAAGCCCTCGCGGGCCAGTCCGACCGTGAGGGCGTCGATGAACGAATCCTCGTCCTCGACGACGAGGACCGAGGTCAGGGTGGTCATCGGGCGAGCTCCTGTGCAGGGGTGGTGGTGGAGGTGGGGGTGGGATCGGGGACCAGGTGGGCCGGGAGGTGCAGCGAGAACGTGGACCCGACGCCGAGGCGGGACTCGACCTCGACGGTGCCGTCGTGGTTGGCGGCCACGTGGCGCACGATGGCCAGGCCGAGGCCGGTGCCACCGGTGTCGCGGCTGCGGCCCTGGTCGACCCGGTAGAAGCGCTCGAAGATCCGCTCGAGGTCGCGCGCCGGGATGCCGATGCCGCGGTCGGCGACCGACAGGGCGAGGCGGCCGTCGTCGCCCAGGCGGGCGGCGACCTCGACGGTGGAGCCGGCGTCGGAGTACTTCACGGCGTTGTCGAGCAGGTTGGAGACGGCCGAGGTGAGCTGGCGCCGATCGCCGCTGAGCTCGACGCCCACGTCGACGCCGCTCTGGTCGAGCACGATCCCGGCCTGCTCGGCGGCCGGCTGGATGCGCCGGACCGCTTCGGCCACCACGTCGTGCACGGCGAACGTCGCCCCCGGGGCCATGCCGGTGGTCTCGATGCGCGAGAGCTCGAGGAGGTCCTCGATCGTGTGGCCCACCCGCAGGGCCTCGGTCTGGATGCGACCGGCGAGACGGGCCACGACCTCGGGGTCGTCCTCGCCGAGCAGGGTCTCGGCCAACAAGCCGATGGCCCCGACCGGCGTCTTGAGCTCGTGGCTGATGTTGGCCACGAAGTCCTTGCGCACCGCTTCGAGGCGGCGCCGTTCGGTGACGTCGTCGATGATGACGACCACGGCGTTGCCGTCGTCGGCCGAGATGGGAGCGACGTCGACGACCACGACGCGCCATGGGGGGCCGTAGAGCTCGAGGACCCGTTGGTCGGCCCGTCCCTCGAGCGCCTCGTCCACCAGTTCCGCCACGGCCGCCTCGACCAACGCGTCGGCGTGGCGGGCGGCCACGAAGGCGGCGGCGGCGGAGTTGCGCTCGACGACCTCGCCGCGACCGTCGACGACGACGACGCCCTGGGGGAGCCCCTCGAGCGCGGCGCGCAGCAACGCACCTGTGCCGTCGGCGTCGGCCAGCGCTCTCGTGCGATCGACCAGTGCCCGTTCGACGAGGGCGAAGACCCCGGGGAGGCCGATCGGTTCGTGGGGCACGTCGACGCCCGCCCGCTCGAGCGCCTCGGAGGCGGCCCGGACGGACCGACGACGGTCGGCGTAGATGCCCACGGCCACGCCGAGCGCGAGGGTCGCGAGGGCGACGGCGAGCCCGCCGATCAGCTCGACACCGGTGAGGCCGAAGGCCACCGGCCCCCCGTTCACGCCGTGGTACCGGCCCCGGACTCGAGGTCGGAGCCGACCCGTCCGCTGATCCCCTCGCCGGCCATCTCCGAGCGGGCTTGGAGCCGAGCGGCCCCGCTGTGCTCGGGGAGCCAACCGGTGACCATGTACTGCACCCGCTCGCCGATGTTGACGGCATGGTCGCCGATGCGCTCGTAGTAGCGACCGATGAGGGCCAGCTGCACGGCCTGTTGGAGGTCCACCGTCTGGCCGGCGTGGGATTCGAAGATGGCCTGGATGTAGTCGTTGTGCAGGTCGTCGAGCGAGTCGTCGATGTCGTCGAGTGCAGCGGCCAGACCGGCGTTGCGCTCCACGTAGGCGTCGATGGCCAGCTTGTAGAGGCGGGCGGCTTCTTCGGCCATGCGCTCGATGAGGCCCCTGACCCGGGCGTCGAGGCCGGCGCCGTAGATGCGCCGGGCGCCCTTGGCCACGTTGATCATGAGGTCGGCCGACCGTTCGATCTCGGCGGTCAGCCACATGGCCGTCACGATGCAGCGCAGGTCGCTGGCCATCGGCTGTTGCAGGGCGAGCACGTGGTAGCACTGCTCCTCGATGTGCAGGGTGAGGGCGTCGACCTCGTCGTCCGCCTCGATCAGCGCCTGCGCCCCGCCCATGTCGTTGGTCAGCAGCGCCTGCGTGCCCCGGGGGATGAACTCGCCGAGCATCGCCGCCAACCGCACGATGTCGTCGCGGATCTCGTCCAGCTCCTGGTGGAAGGGCTTGCGCGCCTCTGGCATCTCGTGTCCTGTCCCGGTGCCCTCGGATGGCCCGTGGTCTCTGCTCAACGAACTTCGGCGGCGAGGTGGGTCGGATCGCCGGTGATGAGGTAGCGAACCCTCGCCCCCAGGATGGCAGCATGATCGGTGATCCGGTCGAGTGCCTGTCCCGCCACCAGCGTATTCAGTGCCGCGGGCACCGCCTCGGGACCGTCGTAGGAGAGCATGGACTCCACCAGCTGCTGGGTGGAGAAGTTGACGCGGACTTCGTTGGCCACCTGCTCGGCGAGCGCCTCGTCCATGGCCGACCATGCCCGCAAGGCCTCCCGGAAGCGATGGAGGGCGTCGTCGGCCATCGTCAACAAGATGTCGAACGATCGCGGCGCAAGCGTCAGCAAGCGGTGCTCGGGCGCCAGCTTGCAGACCCGTAGCGAGAGGTCGCCGATCCGTTCGAACTCCGAGGTGACCCGCAGCACCGAGACGATGAGGCGCAGGTCGCCGGCGACGGGGGCCTCTCGGCGCAGCAGCTCGTAGCAGCGCTCGGTCAGCGACACGTTCATGTCGTCGATGGTGTCGTCGGCGCTGATCGCCCGCTCGGCCAGCACGAGGTCGCCCGTGCGCAGCACGTCGCGCATGCGCTCGAGGTTCTCGTCGACGAGCACCCCCATCATCTCGGCCTGCAGCGAGAGCTGCTCGAGCTCGGCCGAGTAGTGGAGCCGGAGGGGGACTTCCTCAGCCAAACCGACCCGTGACGTATCGCTCGGTCCGCTCGTCGGACGGGTTGGCGAAGATGGTGTCGGTGGTGTCGTACTCCACCAGCACACCGGTGCGGCTGCTGGTCTCGTCGTCGGCCAGCACGGTGAAGAAGGCGGTACGGTCGGCGACACGGGCGGCCTGCTGCATGTTGTGGGTGACGATGACGATCGTGTAGGTGTTCTTGATCTCCATCATCAGGTCCTCGATGCGGGCGGTGGACACCGGGTCGAGGGCCGAGCAGGGCTCGTCCATCAAGATGACGTCGGGCTGCACGGCGATGGCCCGGGCGATGCACAGGCGCTGCTGCTGCCCGCCCGACATGCCGTAGGCGTTGTCCTTGAGGCGGTCCTTCACCTCTTCCCACAGGGCGGCGCCCCGCAGGGCCTCCTCGACGATGTCGTCCATGTTGCCCTTCATCCCCGTGGTGCGGGGCCCGAACGCCACGTTGTCGTAGATCGACTTCGGGAACGGGTTGGGCTTCTGGAACACCATCCCGATGACCTTGCGGACCTGGACCGGGTCCACGGTCGGGCCGTAGACGTCGGCCCCGTGGTAGCGCAGCGAGCCGCTGACCCGGGCCGCGGGGATGAGGTCGTTCATGCGGTTGAGGCAGCGCAGCAGGGTGCTCTTGCCACACCCCGAGGGGCCGATGAGCGCGGTGATCTCCTTCTCGGCGATCTCCATCGAGACCCGGTCGACCGCCAGCACGTCGCCGTAGTGGACGGACACCTCGTCGAGCTCGAAGACGTGCTCGCGGAGGGCGTCGTCGGCGGGGGCGTGGTGGGGCTCGGCGCCGTCGATCGGCAGGCCGGCCTCGCGCCGGGTGGTGGGGTCGGTCACGGGGGGGACCTCTTTGGTCAGTTCGAGGTTCTCGGACATGTTCAGCCGCCTACCATTCCTGTTCGTAGTGATTGCGGAGCCACACGGCCACCGAGTTGACGAGCAGCAGCAGGACGAGCATCACGATGACGCCGGCGGCGGCCAGCACCCGGAACTCGTCCTGGGGTCGTCCGGCGTAGCTGTAGATGAGGACGGGCAGGGCCGAGTAGCCGTCCTCGAAGAGCTTGGGGTTGAAGGTCACGAAGGTGACCGCTCCCACCAGCAGCAGCGGCGCGGCCTCGCCGATGGCCCGGGCGATGGCCAGGATCACCCCGGTGAGGATGCCGGGGATGGCCGCGGGGAGGAGCTGGCGGCGGATCGTCTGCCACTGGGTGGCCCCCAGCGCCAGGGAGCCCTCCTTGATGGAGGGGGGCACCGCTCGGATGGCCTCGCGGGAGGCGAGGATCACGGTGGGGAGCACCAGCAGGGCCAGGGTCATGGAGCCGGCCGCGGCCACGAAGCCGAGCGAGAGGGGACCCCGCACGATGAAGGCCAGGCCCAGGATGCCGAAGACGATCGAGGGCACGCCCGCCAGGTTCTGGATGTTGAGCTCGATGAGCCGGTTGTACCAGCGGGTCTTGTCGGCGTACTCCTCGAGGTAGAGGGCCGCGCCCACCCCGAGGGGCACGATGAGCAGGAGCACCCCGCCGATCACGTAGAGCGTGCCCATGATGGCGGTGCGGTAGCCCGCCGTCTCCGGCCTCACCGTCGACGGCCCCTCAGTGATCAGGGCCGTGTCGAGGCGGGGCCAGCCCTCGATGAGGGCCCAGATGAGGATCCCCGCGATCGAGGCGATGGCCACGGAGATGCCCAGCAGCATGAGCGCCAGGAAGACCACGTTGGAGTACCGGTCGAACTTCGACCGCTGGCCGAACACGTCATGGGTAGCCGCCCGGGCACCGCTCACGGCGAGACGGGCACCTCCTCGAGCGGCCGGTGGGTCCTTGGTCAGCTCGGACATCTATTCGTAGACCTCCCGGAAGCGGTGGACCATGCGGATGGCGAGCATGTTCATGCCCAGGGTGAAGAGGAACAGCAGGAGGCCCACGGCGAAGATGGTGTCGTAGTCGAGGGTGCCGGTGGCGATGTCGCCGGTGGCCCGACCGCCGATGAAGGCGGTCATGGTCTGGATGCCCTGGGTGGGGTCGAAGCTGAGGTTGGGATTGCCGGCACCGGCGGCGATGAGCACGACCATGGTCTCGCCGATGGCCCGAGAGGCACCCAGGACGAAGGCGGCGATGATCCCGGAGATGGCGGCGGGGAGCACCACCCGCAGCGACACCTTCAGCTTGCTGGCGCCCAGGGCGTAGGCGCCCTGGCGCAGGCCCTGGGGCACGGACCGCATGGCGTCGTCGGAGACCGACGCCACCAGCGGGACGATGAGCAGGCCCACCGCGAAGCCGGCCACGCCGATGGAGAAGGGGCCCTGCCAGGGGAGGAAGGGCAGGAGGTCCTCGGCCAGGGGCCGCAAGAACCAGAAGGCGAACAGGCCGGTGGCCACCGTGGGGATGCCCTCGAGCACCTCGAGCACCGGCTTCAGGATCTTGCGCACCCGGTGCGGGGCGTACTCGGACATGTAGATCGCCGAGGCCAGGCCGATGGGGATGGCGACCGACAACGCGATCACCACCACCATGAGGGTGCCCACCACGATCGGGAGCACACCGAAGCTGGGGGTGGCGAACGACGGCGCCCACTGGGTGCCGGTCAGGAATTCCATGACCGGCACTTCCTGGAAGAAGCTGATCGCCGGCAGGAGCAGCGAGATGACGATGGCGGTGGTCACGGCCACCGACAGCGCCGCGCAGGCGAGGAGCAACAGCTTGATGATCTTCTCGCCGTAGCGAGGGCTGGTGGCCTCCAGCGTGCGGCGCTGAGGAGCGCCGACGCCGGAGACCACCATGTCGACCGAGGTCACGGAGATTCCTCTCTTGTCGATTCCCTACTGGTCACGAGTGGCTCAGGAACCGGCGAGGGCCTGAACCTTGGCCAGCTGCTCTTCCTTCTGCTCGTCGGTGAGGGGCACGTAGCCGCCGATCTCGGCGATCTCCTCGGCGTTCTCGATGGTGAACTCCATGAAGGCCACCACCTCGGGACGGGCGAGGGCGGTATCGCTGGCGTAGATGAACAGCGGGCGCCCGAGGGGGGTGTACTCGCCGGCCTGGACGTTCTCGAGGGTGCCGTCGACGCAGCCGTTGCCGTCGTCGATCTGCAGGGCCTTGACCTCGTCCTGGGCCTCCTGGAAGTAGGAGTAGGGGATATAGCCCATGGCCCCGGCCTCACCGGACACGCCCACCACGGCGGCGGCGTCGTCCTCACCGATGTCGGTGTAGTCGGTGCGGATCTTGCCCTCTTCGCCGTTGATCTCGTCGGTGAAGAAGTCGAAGGTGCCGGAGTCGCTGCCCGGACCGTAGAGGGTCATGCTCGTGCTGGCGAAGTCGCCGGCGTCGATGCCCTCGACGTCGCCCCAGGTGGACACGGTGGAACCCTCGTCCCAGATCTGGCTGATCTGGTCAACGGTGAGGCAGTCGATGGGGTTGTCCTGGTTGACGACGACGGAGAGGGCGTCGTTGGCGACGGTGATGTTGTCGTAGGCGATGCCGTTCTCGTCACACTGGGCGATCTCCTCGTCCTTGATCTCACGCGAGGCGTTGTTGCCGTCCGTCTCACCGATGCAGAACTTCTCGAAGCCGCCGCCGGTGCCGGAGATGGCGACCGTCACGCGGACGTCGGGGTTCTCGTCCATGAACAGCTCGGCGGCCACCTCGGCGAGGGGCCCGACCGTGCTGGAACCGTCGAGGTTGACCTGGCCGGAGACCGAACCGCCGCCGCCGCCGTTCTCGGAGGCTTCGGTCGTGTCGGAGCTGGAACCGTTGTCGTCGTCGCCGCAGGCGGCAGCGGTCAGGGCGAGAGCGGTGAGCGTCGCAACGAATGCGGCACGTCGCCGGGTGGGGGTACGCAAGGTGGGTTCTCCTGTGGAGCTCGGGGACGCACGTCATTCGTGAGCGTGCAGCCGGCACCATAAGAAGCCCGCCTGTCGGAGCAGTGTCGCCGAGGTGAACGACCACGTTGCGCCGAGGTGAACAGTTGGGGCGCGCCTGCGACGGCGGTCACCATCCACGGGGCGAAGCCACCCGTCGTGCCGGCCCGACCCCGGGCTGCGGTCGGACGCCGGCCCCGCTGCCGGGATCAGCCGAAGCGGCCGGTGATGTAGTTCTCGGTGCGCTCGTCGGCCGGGGCCGAGAACATCTGGTCGGTGCGGTCGTACTCCACCAGCAGTCCGGTGCGCTGATCGCCGTCGGGGTTCACCTCGGTGGTGAAGAACGCCGTGCGGTCGCTCACCCGGGCCGCCTGCTGCATGTTGTGGGTGACGATGATGATCGTGTACTCGGACTGGATCTCGGCCATGAGGTCCTCGATCCGAGCCGTGGCGATGGGGTCGAGCGCCGAGCAGGGCTCGTCCATGAGCACGACCTCGGGCTCCACGGCGATGGCCCGGGCGATGCACAGGCGCTGCTGTTGCCCACCCGAGAGCCCCAGGGCCGAGTGGCCGAGACGGTCCTTGACCTCGTCCCACAGCGCCGCGGAGCGCAGGGCCTTCTCGACGATCTCGTCGAGCCCCTTGCGGATCCCGTTGAGCCGGGGGCCGTAGGCCACGTTGTCGAAGATCGACTTCGGGAACGGGTTCGGCTTCTGGAAGACCATCCCGATGCGCTTGCGCACCTCGACCGGGTCGATGCGCGGATCGTAGAGATCCAGTCCGTGGTAGAGGATCTGGCCCTCCACCCGGGCGGATTCGATGAGGTCGTTCATCCGGTCGAAGCAGCGCAGCACGGTCGACTTCCCGCAGCCCGACGGGCCGATGAAAGCGGTGATCTCGTGCTCGTGGACCTTCAGGTCCACGTCTCGGACGGCCCGGAACCCCCCGTAGTAGACGTGCAGGTCGCGCACGTCGAAGACGGTGCGGCCGATGGGGGCGTCGGCTCCCGACGTCACCGTGCGGCGGTCGTCCGCGGCGGCGAGGAGCGTGGGCTGAGGATCACTGGGCATCGAGAGGCCTCACGGGAGATGGGAGCACGGAGAGGGCGAACATGGTCACGCCCCTCGTCCACGCCCGATGCGGGCGGAGACCGCCCGGGCGCCGAGGGTGAGCAGGAACACGATGACGACGAGCGTGAAGGCGGCCGCCCAGGCCCGGTCCTGAGCCGCCAGGAAGGGGTTCTGGGCGTTGTCGAAGATCTGCACGGACAGCGCCGTGGTGGGGCCGTCGAGGATGTTCGGGTTCACCACCCGGGCCACGCCGATGGTGAACAGCAACGGGGCGGTCTCACCTGCGGCCCGAGCGACCGCCAGCATCGCCCCCGACGTGAGCCCTCCGGCGGCGGACGGCAACACGACCTTGAGGATGGTGTGCCACTTGCGATCCCCGAGGGCGTAGCTGGCGTGGCGGAGCTCGTCGGGGACGAGGCGCAGCATCTCCTCGCTCGAGCGGATCACGATGGGCAACATCAGGCACGCCAGGGCGAGCGCCCCGCCGAAGGCGGACAACCCGAAGTTCACCGTCCAGACGGTGAAGACGAACAAGCCCATCACCACCGACGGCACGCCCGTCATGACGTCGGACACGAAACGGATGAGTCGGGCGGTGCGTCCCGTCCCTCCGTACTCGTTGAGGTGGATGGCCCCGAGGATGCCGAGCGGCACCGCCATGAGGCTGGCCAGGCCGGTGATGACCAGGGTGCCCACGATCGCGGGAGCCATGCCCCCGCCGGCGATGCGACTGCGCACGCTGATCCGCTCGGTGAACCACCCGGGCTCGATCAGCCCGATGCCCTTCGTCGTCACGTAGCCCACCACCAGAGCGAGGGGCACCACCGCCACCAGCAGCGACCCGACCATCCAGACGGTGGCGACGCGATCGCGGACGCGGCGGCTGGTGCTGGTGGTCGAGCGGAGGAGGTCCGTCGCGTCGGGTTCGTGGCCGGCCATGTCAGGCTCCTCCGAGCTTTCGGTCCATTCGACCGACGACGACGCGGGCTCCGACGTTGACCACGATGGTGATGGCGAAGAGGACGACCCCCAAGCCGATCAGCGCCGACCGCTGCAAGCCGGCGGCTTCGCCGAACTGGTTGGCGATGACGGCCGCCATGGCATCGCCCGGGGCGAAGAGGTCGGCGGTGATCTGCGGCGTCGAGCCGATCACCAGGGCGACGGCGATGGTCTCGCCCATGGCCCGCCCGAGCCCCAGCATCACCGCCCCCACGATGCCCCCCTGGCTCCAGGGCAGCACGGCGGAGCGGATCATCTCCCAACGGGTGGCGCCCATGCCGTAGGCGGCCTCGCGCTGGGAGGCGGGGACGGTGGCGATCACCTCGCGCGACAGCGAGGTGATGATCGGCGTGATCATGATGGCGAGGATGATCCCGGCGGTGAGGAACGAGCGTCCGCTCGAGCCCGGGCCGAACACGGCCCCGAGGACGGGCCAGCCGTCCACCGCGTCGGCGATCGACGCGAAGACGGGTTGCAGAGCAGGGGCCAGCACCAGCACGCCCCACAGCCCGTAGACCACCGAGGGTACGGCGGCGAGGAGGTCCAGCAGGTAGACGACCGGGCGTCGGAACCGCCGAGGGGCGGCCTCGTTGGCGTACAGGGCGATGCCGACGCTCACCGGGACGGCCATCACCAACGCGAGGAACGACACCAGCAGGGTCCCGTAGACGAAGGCCAGCGCGCCGTAGCGCCCCTCGGCCGGCACCCAGTCGTCCCGGGTCACGAACCCGAGACCCTCGGCGGAGAACGCCGGCCAGGCCTCCCGGGTGGTCGAGACCGCGATCAGCACGAGGATGGCGAGGACCGTGAGCCCGGCCCCCAGCGCCACGATCCGGAAGAGCTGGTCGCCGGCGTTCGTGGCGCCCCGAGAGAGGAGCTCGCCGCGCTGGGATCGCAGGGTCGGCCGACCGGGAGCGGGTGACGAGCGCTTCACGTCAACCCACCTGGATCCGGTCGATCTGGGCCTGTGCCGGCTCGAGCACGTTGGTGGGCAGCCGGGCGAAGTCGACGACGGCGGCCACGTCCTGGCCTTCGCCGAGCACCCAGCGCAGCCAGACCTTGAGGTTCTCCACGGTGGAGTCCTCCGGATAGGTCTCGTAGACGAGGATGTAGGTGGGCGCGGTGATCGGGTACGCCTCCGGCCCGTCGGCATCGAGGGGGTCGTAGGTCAGGTCGTCGTTCAGCTCCGCCCCCGCCAGGGCCGCCGAGGCGGCTTCGAGCGAGGGGGCCACGTAGTTGCCGCTGCGGTTCCGGACGGACGCCAGCGCCAGGCCCGAGGGCTTGGCGTCGGAGTAGTCGACGTAGCCGATGGCCCCGGGGGTGTCCTGGATGAGGTGGGCGACACCGGCGTTGCCCCGGGCCGCCTGGGCCCGGGGCCAGGCGACGGTGTCACCGGCGGTGACGGTGAAGACCTCGGGCGCCGCCCGCTCGAGGTACTTGGTGAAGTTGGAGGTGGTCCCCGAGCCGTCCGATCGAACGGCCACGGTGAGCGGCGTGGACGGCAGCTCGAGGTCGGGGTTGTCGGTGGCGATGGCCGCGTCGTCCCACCGCTCGATCTCGCCCATGAAGATCGATCCGAGCGTGTCCTGGGAGAGCCGCAGGCCCTCGACACCGGGGAGGTTGTAGGACACGGTGATCGGCGCGGCGACGCTCGGGAAGTAGAGGAAGGGCCGATCGAAGTTCGACACCTCGTCGTCCTTGACCAGGCTGTCCGAGCCGGCCCAGTCGACCGTGCCGGCCGACAGGTCCTTCTTGCCCTGCCCGGAGCCGACCGCGTTGTAGTTCACGACGATCTCGTCGTTCACCTCTTCGAGCTCGGCGATGGCCTCTTCGTAGAACAACTTGGGGAAGGTGGCCCCCGAGCCGTTGATGGTGCGGGCGCCCGCACCGGCACAACCGGACGCGACCAGGGCCACGGCCACCAGGCCGAGCGCCACCGTGGCTCGCGTGAGGCGGGAGAACGTCGACACGCGGCAGGTGACTCCTCGGTGAACGTCAGGTGGCCGACTCGTGGACGGGTGAACGCTAGGAGTCGAAGGTGACGAGCCAGGGGGCGTCAGGTGAACTGAGAGTGAACGACAGGTGGCCGTTTCTCGACGTCGGGGGCGTGCTCACCCGGGGCCCGGACCGTCGACCGCGCCCGGACCCTCGACGGCGAAGGTCTCGAAGGCGTCGAGCAGCTCGGCGTCGTGGCCGTAGGTGAGCCGGGACCGGGCCTCGGCCAGGTCCCGCCACTGGAGGCGGTCGACCTCGTCGTTGGGCGTGAAGGAGCCATCGGCGATGGTCATCTCCCAGTACCGCACCTGCTTGTGGCGTCCCTTGCCGTCGACGTAGCGCACCGTCGGGAGCTCGTGGCCGAGCACGCACTCGAAGCCGGTCTCCTCGTGCACCTCGCGGCGGGCGGCCTCCTCGTCGGTCTCGCCCTCCTCCAGCTTGCCCTTGGGGAAGGTCCAGTCGCCGTACTTGGGGCGGTGGACCAGGGCCACCTCGGCCACACCGTCGGCCACCCGCCACACCACCCCACCGGCGGCGCGCACCTCGATGGGGGCATCGGCTCTCGGTGGGGTTCGCCCTCCGCCGTCGTCGTTCCGAGAGGTCACGGCAGCCAACCGGTGAGGGCCTTGGTGTCACAGGCCTTCCAGGCGGCCCGCCACGAGCCCCGCCGCTCGGCTGCCAGCCGACGCTGGGCAGCCACCAGCTGGCCGGCCACCATGGCCTCGGCGTGGGTCAGCCGCGGGGTGAGGCCCCGCAGCCAGTCCATCGCCACGGCGGTGTCGTGCAGCTCGCCGAGCTCGTCCTGCAGGTGGGCCACCGCCCAGCTCAGACCCGACGCGGCGTCACCGACGACGGGCTCGGCGGCGTCGGCGGCGTACCGGGTGCGCTTGGCGAGGATGCGCACGCGGTGCAGCTCGTCGTCGCTCGGGTGGTCCCCCAGGTCCCGAGCCGTCCGACGCAGCTTCCTCCAGCGCTCGGCCACCAGGCCCGGGACCACGTCGACGGCCGGCCGGTGGGCGTCCGGGCCGAAGCGGGGACGCGCCGCGGCCTCGACGAGGTGCTCGAGCAGGTCGACGTAGCGGTCGGTGCGCATGACGGTGAGCAGAGCAGCGACCTGGCGGCGACGCTCGTCGACCAGGTGAGCCAGGACGGACGCCCCGACCGGGTGGTCCCGCTCGTCGAGCCCGGCGACGTCCCGCCACAGCGCGTCGAGGAGGACGTCGGTGTCGCGCACCACCCCCAGCTCGCCGGCCAGCCACGCCAGCTCGGCGCGCAGGCCGTCGGCCCAGCCGTGGTCGAGGACGGCCCCGAAGGTGCGCAGGTTCGAGCGCAGCCGCCGTGTGCCGACCCGGGCCTTGTGCACCCCCTCGACGTCGTCGTCGAGGCGGATGACGTGATCGTGGTCGAGCACCTGGCTCACCGACGCCCGCAGGGCGGCGACGACCAGCTCGGCCGCGGTGGACCCGGGCCCGACCTCGGCGGGCGCCAGGTCCGGGGGCGCCAGGGCTCGGGGGCCCAACGCCCGCACCACCTTGGTGGTCCGATCGGGAGCCCCCGCGCCGGCCTCGGACAACGAGGCCGCCACCAGGGTCAACAGGTCGGGAGAGCCGCCTGCGGCCAGCTCGACCTCGATCTCACGGAACCGGACGGCGACGTGGTCGTCGGCATCGACGACCGACACCTCGTCGTCGTCAAGCTCGGCCAGCTCCGAGCCGTCGGCGCCCGTCAGGACGTGCCGGCGCCGGGTGGTGCGGATGGTGGTGACCGGGCCCAGGGGTTGGCGTCGCACCCAGGCCGTGACCAGATCGGCCAGCTCGGCGGGCACCTCGTGGGCGTCGCTCACCACGTCGAGCTCCCGACGCGACAAGGCGATTCCCGACGGGGCCGTGGCCGGCAGCTTGAGCGTCCAGCGGGTCGCGCCCTCGCCCGTCCGGCGACGCAACGACACGCCCCGACGCACCAGGTCCAACTCGTGGGTGTCGACGTAGACGGCGTCGAGCTCGAGCGTCGGGGCCTCGGCGACGCCGACGCCCGGCGCCACCTCGGCGAGGTCGGGCAGCTCGAAGCCCGGCCACGCCGCCATCTTGATCTCCTGCTCCAAGCTGGCGTCCGCCATCGTCGTCGTGGGTCAGTCGGCGCTGCGTCGCTCGAGGGCCAGCTGCTGGAGGCGGCGGTGGGTCTCCACGCCGTCGGGCCCGCGATGGTGGTGCCAGGTGCTGTCCGGACCGAGCGACCAGGCCAGCGAGTCATCGGCCAGGTTCACGTCGAGGACCTCGACGAGCCGGGCCTGCAGCGCCGGTTCGTCGATGGGGACGAGGGCCTCGACCCGTCGGTCGAGGTTCCGGGGCATCAAATCGGCCGAGCCGATGTAGAACACCGGTCCGTCGTCGTCGCCGCCGTGGGCGAAGTGGTACACCCGGGAGTGCTCGAGGTAGCGGCCGACGATGGAGCGCACCCGGATGTTCTCCGACAGCCCGGGCACCCCGGGCCGCAGGCAGCAGATGCCCCGCACGATCAGGTCGATCGGGGTGCCGGCCTGCGAGGCGGCGTAGAGGGCGTCGATGATCTTGGCGTCGACCAGGCTGTTCATCTTCAACACGATGCGCCCCTCGGGACCTCGCGCCGCTTCGGCCTCGATGAGCGAGGTGATGCCGGGGCGCACGGTCGTGGGCGAGACCAAGAGCTTGCCGAAGCCCGGCTCGCGAGCGAAGCCGGTGAGCAGGTTGAACAGCTGGGTGAGGTCCGAACCGATCAGGGGGTCGGCGGTGAGCAGCCCCAGGTCCTCGTAGAGGCCGGCCGTCTTGGGGTTGTAGTTGCCGGTGCCGACGTGGCAATAGCGCCGGATGCCGTCGTCCTCCTCGCGCACCACCAGGGTGGTCTTGGTGTGGATCTTGAGGCCCATCAGGCCGTAGACCACGTGGACGCCCGCCTTCTCCAGCTGGCGGGCCCACCCGATGTTCTGCTTCTCGTCGAAGCGGGCCTTCAGCTCCACCAGGGCGGCCACCTGCTTGCCCCGCTCGGCCGCCCGCACCAGCGACTTGATGATCGAGGTGTCGCTCGAGGTGCGGTACAGGGTGAGCTTGATGGCCAACACCCTGGGATCGGCCGACGCCTGGCGGATGAACTCCTCGACCGACGTCGAGAACGACTCGTAGGGGTGGTGGACCAGCACGTCGCCGTCGCGCAACACGGCGAACAGGTCGACGGGCTCGTCGGACAAAGGCCGCAGCCGCGGCTGGGTGATGGGCGTCCACGGGGGGTCCTCGAGGTCGGGCCGGTCGAGGCCCCGGATCGCCCACAGCCCGCTGAGGTCCACCGGCCCCGGGCACAGGTAGATGTCGGCGTCGTCGAGATCGAGCTCGCGCTGGAGCAGCTCGAGGATCTCCGGCGAGACGTCCTCGGCGACCTCGAGGCGCACGGCGCGCCCGAAGCGCCGGCGGCGCAGCTCGATCTCCACCGCCTCCAGCAGGTCGTCGGCCTCTTCCTCTTCGAGGGTGAGGTCGGCGTTGCGGGTGACGCGGAAGGCGAAGTGGTCGCCGGGCTCCATGCCCGGGAACAGCACCCGCAGGTGGGCGGCGATGACCTGCTCGAGGGGGACGAAGCGCTCGCCGTCGGGCATCACGACGAAGCGGGGCAGCAGGTTGGGCACCTTGACCCGAGCGAAGCGCCGTTCGCCCCCGACCGGGTCGAGGACGACCACGGCCAGGTTGAGCGACAGGTCCGAGATGTAGGGGAACGGATGCCCCGGGTCGACGGCGAGGGGGGTCAGGACCGGGAAGATGCGGTCGGTGAAGACCTCGTCGAGGTACTTGCGGTCGTCGTCGTCGAGCTCGTCGTAGCCGGAGTAGACGAGGCCCGCGTCGGCCAGCTCCGGGACGAGCCGGTCGAAGAAGATCGAGTTGGCGTAGCCCAACAGGTCGTCGAGGCGCTCTCGGATCTCGCTGAGCTGCTGGGCGGCGGTGCGACCGTCGACCGTCTTCTTGGGCAACCCGGCCGCGACCTGGTCCTTGAGCCCGGCCACCCGGACCTGGAAGAACTCGTCGAGGTTCTGGCTGAAGATGGCGACGAACTTGGCTCGCTCGAGCAACGGCACGTCGGGGTTGACGGCCAGAGCGAGCACCCGGGCGTTGAAGTCGAGCCAGGAGAGCTCGCGGTTCAAGAAGCGCTGCGGCGACGAGGCCAGCTCGTCGGCCGTGAGCTCCTCCACCGATCGCCGCACACCGATGGTGGAACCGCCGTCGGCAGTGGCAGAGACCTCGAAGGGTGCGGACATGGGCCGAGCCTACAGGGGCGCTCCGGCCCGGATCGGGGCCCGACGGGGCCGTTCACCTGGCGTTCGCGACGACGACCTCCGTCGGTCGCGGCGCCAGGGTGTCATCACTCGTCGGGCAGGCCCAGGTCCCACTCGAGGGTGAGACGCTCGCGCTCGGCGTCGCGCACCACCCGCTCGCGGTTGCGGCGGAACTGGGGGTCGTGCGGAGGGAGGAGCAACAGGCGGGCGTTGACCCGGGCCCGGAAGTCGTCGACCAGGCCGCGGACCTCGGACTCGCCCTGGACGTCCCAGTGAGGGGCGACCGGCCCGAGGTAGATCACGCGGACCCGGCCCCGCGGGGGACCTTCGGTTTCGGAGAGATCGGTCATGGACATCGCGGGGGCTCTTTCGGATCAGGCGGCAGCGGGCGGGCACGGGGTGCCCATCCGGACCGCTCAACCCTACAGGTGGGTCTCAGTCACCCGTCGTCCCCCGACTGCCCAGGGTGACCGAGAGGGTGAGGCGCCGCCCCTCGCGCTCGATCTCGAGCTCGATCTCGTCGCCCGGGGATCGCGCCTGCACCGCGTCCTGGACGTCGGTGGGCCGCTGCACGTCGTCGCCGTCGACGGCCACGATCACGTCGCCCAGCTGCAGGCCGGCGTCGACGGCCGCCGAGCCCGCCACCAACTCCGAGACGAAGACCCCCTCGTCGCTCTCGACCTCGTACTGGTCGAGCACCGAGGGGTTCACCTGGTCGACGGCGATGGTGATGACCCCGAGGAACGCGGTGTCCGGGGTGATCTGACCCAGGCCCTCCTCCAGGTCGGTGAGCAGCGGACGGATGCTGTCGATGGGGATGGCGAAGCCGATGTTCTGGGCGTCGTTGATGATGGCCGTGTTGATCCCGATCACCTGGCCGGCGGCGTTCAACAAGGGACCGCCCGAGTTGCCGGGGTTGATGGCGGCGTCGGTCTGCAGCAGGCCCTGCAGGGTGATCTGCGGAGCCTCGATGACCCGCTCCTTGGCCGAGACGATGCCCTGGGTGACGCTCGGGGGGCCACCGAGGTTGAGGGCGTTGCCGATGGCCACGACCTCGTCGCCCACCTCGGCGTCGTCGGAGCTGCCGAGTTCGGCGGGCACCAGACCGCTGGCGTCGACCAGGCGGATGAGGGCCACGTCGTCGGCCGGGGACGAGCCCACCAGCTCGGCCTCGTAGGTGCGGCCGCTGGACGTGGTGGCTCGCATCTCGGTGGCGCCACCGATCACGTGGGCGTTGGTGAGCACCAGCCCGTCGTCGCTGACCACCACCCCGCTGCCGGCCCCGCCGTAGACGTTGGTGGTGCTGCGCTGGCCGGTCTCGATGGCCACCACCGAGGGCTGGGCCTTCTCGAGGAGGGCCTGGATGTCGAGCGGCTCCCCGTCGACCAGCCGGCTGGCGCCGCCACGCGAGTCGTCGCCGTCGACCACCAGGAACAACCCGGCGGTGAGGGCCGAGGCCACCACGCCGACCACGAGGGCCACCACCACGACCACGGCGGCGCGCACCCCCCGCGGCGGCGGCCCGGGCGCGTAGGGGAGGGCCGGAGGGATCGGCGGCGGCCCCGGCGGGACCCCGCCACCCCACTGGGGCGGCGCCGAGCTGGCCGGCCAGGCCGGGGGCGACGGTTCGGCCGGGCCGGGGTAGCCGGACGGCGGTCCCGGCGGCGGTCCCGGCGGCGGTCCCGGCGGCGGTCCCGGCAGCGGTCCGGGCGGCGGTCCCGGCGGGACCGCCCCTCCCGGCCACGCCCGGGGCGGAGGCGGAGGCTCCGACGGCGACGGGGACACCTCGGCCGGCACCGGCGGGGGCTCGGGGTCGCTCGCGGGCAGGGGCCAGGTCGGCGATTCCCGGAGGGGCGCCGGCTGCTCGGTGGTGGGGGTGTCGGCGTCGCTCGGCCGGTCGTCGGGCACGGCACTCCTCGTCGGTCCGAGGGCGCAGGGTAGCGGCGCCGACGGGCAGTGGAGGTGCCGGGCCCGGGGTGGATCCGAGGCGCTTATGCCTGCTTTCACGGTCCCTGCGTACCTTGCCCTTCACGACCTGCTCTCCGAGCGAGGGAGGCGACGGGCCACGGAGGTCCGCACGTCGCTCGGCCCACCGGCACGTCGGACACAGGCCGCATCGGAGGCGACCGGCATGGACACCACCAACATCTGGATGGAGAACGGCAACTGTCGCCACGAACCACCCACCACGTTCTTCCCGAGTGACGGCGTGGGCGTCGAGCACGCCAAGCGCATCTGCGCCACCTGCCCCGTCAGCGAGCCGTGCCTCGAGTACGCCCTCGCCAACCGGATCGACCACGGCGTGTGGGGCGGCACCTCGGAGCGACAGCGTCGTCGCATCCTGAAAGCCCGCCGGATCCCGGTGCACGCCGCTTCCGACCTGGGCTGAGCCCTCCCCACCACATCCTGGACCACGGGCCACCCCTCGAGGGTGGCCCGTGGCGCGTCCGGGCTGGTGACGAGGCTCCCGGTGAGCGAGGATCGGGCCGTGCTCGAATGCGTGGTGAACCTCAGCGAGGGACGGTCCGCGACCGTGCTGGCCGCGCTCGCCGACGCCGTCGGGCCCGACTGCCTCGACGTGCACAGCTGCGTCCACCACCACCGGTCGGTCTGGACCCTGGTGGGCGAGTCGGCCCCCCGGGCGCTCACCCAGGCCGCCGTGGAGCACCTCGACGTCAGCACCCACGCCGGAGCCCACCCCCGCATCGGCGTCGTCGACGTGGTGCCCTTCGTGGCCCTCGACGGCTCGACGGAGGGCGACGCCCTCGCCGCCCGCGACCGGTACGCCCGCTGGGCCGCCGACGAGCTGGGGCTGCCCTGCTTCCTCTACGGGCCCGAGCGCACCCTGCCCGAGATCCGGCGAGGGGCGTTCACCACGCTCGTCCCCGACACGGGTCCCCCCACCGCACACCCCACCGCCGGCGCCGTGGCCGTCGGGGCCCGGCCCGTGCTGGTGGCCTACAACCTGTGGCTGGTCGACTCCGATCTCGATCTGGCCCGAGCGGTGGCCCGCGAGATCCGAGGTCCCGGCGTGCGGGCGCTGGGGCTGGCCGTCGGCGACGAGGTGCAGGTGTCGATGAACCTGGTCGACCCCCTGCAGGTGGGGCCCGCGCAGGTCTTCGATGCCGTGGCCGAGCGGGCCCGCATCGCCCGGGCCGAGCTGGTGGGCCTGGTGCCCGACGCGGTGCTGGCCGCCACCCCACCATCGCGATGGAGCGAGCTCGACCTGTCGGCCGACGTCACCATCGCGGCCCGGCTCCGACAGCGGGCCGAACGCCGGGGGCGAGGCCCCGGGAGCTGATCAGGCGACGATCAGGCGGTGGCCGAGGCCGCGTCGGCGGCGGCGGCGCGGGCCAGGGCCCGCTGACGGCGGATGCGACGGCGCTCGCGCTCGCTCATGCCGCCCCAGATGCCGAACTTCTCGCCGTTGGCGAGGGCGTACTCGAGGCACTCGCCCTGCACGACGCAGCCGCGGCAGACCTCTTTGGCCTCACGGGTGGAGGCGCCACGCTCGGGGAAGAACAGGTCGGGGTCGACACCCAGGCAGTTGGCGAGGTCCTGCCAACTCTTCTCCTCGGTGGCGGTGATGGCGGTGGGCTCGTGCATGGTTCCTCCCCACGAAGGGCCACACACCCCCCGTGCTGACCTGTGGCTGCACGTCCGCCTACCGCCGACGCCCTCTTACCACAGGTGTAATTACAACGGTGTGATCATGACCCGATCAGGCCGTCGGCGCAAGGGGGAAGCGGAAAAACCCGAGTTCGTCAGCCGGCGCGGCGTCCGCGCAGGAGCTGGCGCTTCTGTTCGATGAAGTCCACCAGCACGTAGTCGCCGAGCGTCTCGGGGGTGGTGAAGAAGGCCCGACCCTTGTTCAGCTCACTGATCTTGGAGATGAAGTCCTGGAGGTGGGGCGTGGGGTCGAGCATGAACGTGTTGATGCGGATGCCGTCCTTGGTGCAGCGCACGACCTCGCGCAACGTGGCGTCGACCGTCTCGCGCACGGGCGGGTAGTTGAAGTACACCTCGCCCGAACCGCTGATGTGGGCGGTCGGCTCACCATCGGTGATCATGATGATCTGCTTGGTGCCGGTCTGGCGCGACAGCAGACGCCGGCTGATCTGGAAGGCGTGCTGCATGTTGGTGCCGTAGACGAAGTCCCACGACACCTCGGGCAGCTGCTCGGCCTTGAGCTCGCGCGCCACCTCGCTGAAGCCGACGATGCCCATGTAGTCGCGAGGGAACTGCGACGTGATGAGCGAGTGCAGGGCCATGGCCACCTTCTTGGCCGGCAGGAAGTTGTCGCGCATCGGCATCGAGAGCGAGAGGTCCAACATGAGCACCGTGCTCGAGCGCACCAGCTGCTCGGTGCGCTCGACCTCGAAGTCGTCGGGCGTCAACCGCACCGGGGTGCCGGTGCCGCCGCGGCGGATGGCGTTGCGCACCGTGGCCCCGATGTCGAGGTTGAAGGCGTCGCCGAACTCGTAGGGCTTGGTGGAGAAATCCCGCTCGTGCCCCACCCCCAGACGGGTGATCTGGTGCTGGCCCATCTTGTCGTGGGCCAACTTGGCGAAGAGGTCGTCGAGGGCGTTCTGCCCGATCCGGCGGATGCCGCGGGGCGTGAGCTCGAGCCGACCCTCCTTGTTCTCGATCAGACCGGCCTCCTCGAGCTGGCGGGCCAGCTCGGCCATCTGCTCGAGGCTGCGGGCGGCGTCGTCGCCGAGAAGCTCGCGGGCCCGGTCGAGGTCGACCTCGGCCAGGGCGCCGGGTGAGGTGGCCCCGCGCAGGAGGTTCTCGAGCTGGTCGATGTCGCCCAGCTCCTGGAGCATCTGGGTGGCCGAGGACATGTCGAGGGGGTCCTGACCCGAGAAGTCGTAGCGACGGTTCCAGCCGAGGTCGGGGAACATGCCCTGCAGGTTCTGGCCGAGCTGGTCGATCTGCCAGCGCAGATCCATGTCCTCGAGCAGCTGGTCGGACAGCGCCTGGAGCTGGGCCCGCTGCTCGGGCGTCATGGAGTTGAGCATCGCCTGGGCGGCCGCCATGCGCTGCGCCATCACCTCGAGCAGCTCGTCGAGGTCCCGCGGGTTCTCCGGGAAGAAGTCGCCGTAGCGCTCCATGAACCCGTCGAAGTCGGGCTCCTCGCCCCGCTGGCGCTGCTCGAGCATCTGGTTCAGCTCGGCGAACATGTCCTTCATCCGGGCCATGTCCTCGGGGCTCATGTCCTCGACCGCCCCGGCCATCTGGTCGACGTACTGCTGCATGAGCTGCTCGCGCAGCTTCTCGACCAGCTCCTCGAACTGCTCCCGGGCCTCCGAGGAGGTGAAGTCGTGGTTCTCGAGGTCGCGGACCATGCCGGCGAGATCCGGGGAGAGCAGGTCGAGCGAGGCGTGGCGCTCGGCCGCCACCTGCTCGGTGAGCTCCTGGCGACGCTCGTCGCCCGACTCGCGGGCCTCCCTGGCCATCTCGTCGATGGCCTCGCGCTCGGTCTCCACGACCTCACGCAGCTCGCGGGCGATGTCGTCGTACACCCCGCCGAGGTCGTGCTGCTCGAGCGCCTCGCGACGCTTGCGCCGCAGCTCCTCCAACATCTCGCGCAGGCCCTTCACCTGCTCACCGTTGCGGTCCTTGAAGCCGGACTGCATGGCGCGCCGCAGCGCCGAGTTCAGGTCGCCGTGGTACAGCAGGTCATCGGTGATCTCCTCGAAGATGCTGGTGGCATCGAGGTCGAAGCCGACCTGTGTGCCGTCCCAGCGCGAGTAGCGGACCCGGTTGGCCTTCCCCATGTCGGCACCGTACCGGGAATACTGCCGGAGTGACCCCCCGGACCGATCCTTCCCCCCACCAGCCCGACGACACCGGCGAGACCCGCGCCGCCGGTGCGCCGATCCGCTGGGGCACCGCCGCCACCTCGTCCGGGACCCTCGGGCTCTCTCCCCGCAGCGACTGGTCCCGCTGGGAGGCCGACGGACGTCTCCCCCGTTCCCGCGACGGCAGCGGGTTCGGCGTGGACTTCGCCACCGATCTCGAGCTGCTGGCCGAGCTGGGCCTCACCACGCTGCGCTGGGGCCTCGACTGGGCCCGCCTCGAACCGTGGCCCGGCCGCTGGGACACCGACGCCGCCGACATGGTCACCGAGGTGCTGCAGGCCGCCCGCCGCGTCGGCGTCGACGTGTGGGCGGTGCTGCACGAGGGGCCCCTCCCCGGCTGGTTCAGCGAGGACGAGGGCGGCTTCGGGTCCGACGAGGGGCGTCGTCGCACCTGGCCCCGCCACGTCGACCGCGTGGCCGAGGCGTTCGGCGACCTGGTGGCCGGCTGGGTGCCCGTGCTCGATCCCTACACGCGAGCCGCCGAGGGCCACCTCCACGGCACCCGCCCGCCCGGCGGGCGGGACCCCGAGGCCTTCGTCGACACCCTGCGCGACCTCCACCTCGTGAGCCACGAGGCCTGGCGCCTCCTGCGCAGCGGCGAGCCTCCCGTCGCGACGTGCATCGACGTGGCGCCCCTCCACCCCGACCGACGGTCGCGGCACCCCGAGGAGCGCGCCGCCGCGGTGGCTCGGGCCGGCGAGATCGACCGCCTCCGGTCAGGGATGTGGGCCCGCGCCCTCACCGAAGGGCTGCTGGCCACGCCCGGACGCGGGGAGTTCGAGGTCGCCGGCCTGGCCGGCGCCTACGACGTGATCGGGTTCACCTTCCGGGGAGCCCGGACCGTGTTCGCCGACGGCACGACCGGCCCCTACCCCGCCGACGCCCCCGTCGCGGCCGACGGGACCGCTCCGTGGCCCGAGGAGCTCGGCGTGGCCGTGCGCCGCCTGGCCGAGCAGCACCCGGGCCGCCCGCTCGCCCTCCTCGGCACCGGCCTGGTGGCCAGCGAGGACGACTGGCGTACCGAGGTGGCGGCCGGCACCGTCGCCGAGGTCCGAGGGGCTCGAGCCGACGGCCTGCCCCTGGGCCTGGCCCTCTGGGAGACGGGCATCGACGGGTGGAACCCGATCACCGGCCTCGACGTCCCCGACGGCCTCGTCGACCGCGCCCGCCACCCCCGCCTCAGCGCTGCTGTCCTGGCCACCGCCGCCGGCCGGCGCCCTCCCGCCTGACGCTCCCTCCCCGTGACGCTCCCTCCCCGTGACGCTCCCTCCCCGTTCCTGCATGGGAACGACGTCGCAGGGAGCGCCGCATTCATGCAAGAACCCGAGAGCGTTCCATGAAAGGCACCCGAGAACGCTCCTTCCTGCATGGGAACGACGCTCCATGGCGCGCCGAACGCATGCACGAACGCAAGGGAGGGGCCGGGACCCTTTGGGCGCAGGGCGGCGCCGGATGGTGAGACGCGCGGCACCGGATGGTGGAATGCGCGACGCCGGATGGTGGGATGCTCGGGGGATGAACGAACGCTCCGCCCAGGATGTGGCCAAGGAGGCCGCCGGCCGCCACGCCGCCGGCTACGTCGAACCCGGGATGCGGGTGGGGCTGGGCACCGGTTCCACCGTGCACTGGACCATCGTCGAGCTGGGCGAACGAGCCCTCGACATCGTGTGCACGGCGACGTCGGTGCAGACCCACGACCTGGCCACCTCGCTCGGCATGACGGTGGTGACACCCGACGAGATCGGCCGACTCGACATCGCCATCGACGGCGCCGACGAGGTGGCCCCGGGGTTCGACCTCACCAAGGGCGGCGGTGCCGCCCACACGCGCGAGAAGATCGTGGCCGCCATGGCCGACCGCTTCATCGTGGTGGTCGACGAGTCCAAGCTGGTGCCCGAGCTCGGCCCGTTCGGCATCCCCCTGGAGGTGCTCGACTTCGCCCCCGGCGTGGTGGCCGCCGCCGTGATGGCCCTGGGCGCCGCCGAGGTCACCACCCGTGACCGGCGCAGCGACAACGGCAACCTGATCATGGACGCCCACTTCGGCCCGATCGGCGACCCCGTGACCCTGGCCGCGCAGCTCTCGGCCGTCCCCGGGCTCGTCGAGCACGGCATCTTCCCCGGCGCCATGGTCGAGCGCGTCGTGGTGGCCGGCACCGACGCCACCCGCGAGCTCATCAACCAGTGACATCTTGCTCCGGTCGGCAAGCCTCCCTCCGCCGGCTGTGACACTCAGCTCGGGTCGGCAAGCCTCCCCTCGCCGGCTTCGCCGAAACGCAGGACCGATCTGAGGCTCCGTCGCTGGCGCTCCTGCGCCTGTCACCAGTGCCCTCCCACCAGCAGGTCGGGGTCCGAGTGAGTTCCGGCGCGGGGCAGGACCCGCCGAGCCCGACGACGAGTGGGGCTCGGCGGGTGACCCGCACCGTGGTTCCTCCGCGCGCACAGGAGCGACGGCGGCTCGGCGGCCGCCGCCCGTGATCGACGACGAGCTCGTCGACCGACGTGGTGTCGCGGCAGCTGCCGCTTGGAGCGACTGAGCACGGAGGGTTCCGGCGCGGGGCAGGACCCGCCGAGCCCCGCGAGGAGTCGGGAAGAGATGGCTACCGGGCGCGGTACTGGGCGCGGGCGCCGACGGCGTCCTTGTTGAGGCGCTTGGACAGGTGGAGCCCCTCGAGCAGGAACTCGACGGCGCTGGCCACCACGGCCGGGCTGTCGTCGCCACCCGTCAGGGACAGCACCGGCTCGCGCAACGCCGGGATGTCGTCGAGCAGGTCGACGTAGTCGGCCGCCAGCACGTCCTCGCCGGCCTGCACGATGCGGTCGTCGTCGAAGGCGTCGACGATCGAGCGGAGCTGCTCGATGGCCACGTGGTCACGGAAGACCGACAGCACCGCGGCCTTCAGGAGGTGCTCGACGACCTGTTCGTCGCGGCCCTCCTCGATGGTCTCGATCTCGAGCTTGCCGGCGGTGGACGACGCCAAGGCCTCGAGGTCCGACACGCGGGGCACCACCTGGGTCTCGCCGTGGACCAGGGTGCGGCGGGCCGCGTTGGCGACCAACGTCTCCATGTTGGCCACGGTGAGGCGCACCGACACGCCCGAGCGCTGGTTCACGTGCGGGCTCTGCCGGGCCATCTGCGACAGCTCGGCGACCGTCTCGGCCATGTACTCGGGGATGGTCACGTCGACCCCGGGAGCCTCGAGGGGGCGCACCTCCTGGCGGGCGATGGTGACCTCGGTGGGCACGTCGAGCGGGTAGTGGGTGCGGATCTGGGCGCCGAAGCGGTCCTTCAGGGGCGTGATGATGCGCCCGCGGTTGGTGTAGTCCTCCGGGTTCGCCGACGCGAAGAGCATCACGTCGACCGGGAGGCGCACCTTGTAGCCCCGCACCTGCACGTCGCGCTCCTCGAGCACGTTGAGCAGGCCGACCTGGATGCGCTCGGCGAGGTCGGGCAGCTCGTTGATGGCGAAGATGCCCCGGTTGGTGCGCGGCACCAGGCCGTAGTGGAGGGTGAGCTCGTCGGAGAGGTACCGGCCCTCGGCCACCTTGATGGGGTCGACCTCGCCGATGAGGTCGGCGATGGACGTGTCCGGGGTCGCCAGCTTCTCGCCGAAGCGGTCGTCACGGTGCACCCACTCGATCGGGGTGTCCTCGCCCAGCTCGGCCAGCAGGTCGCGGGCGTGCCGTGACACCGGGGCGTACGGGTCGTCGTTGATCTCGGACCCGGCGACGATGGGCATCCACTCGTCGAGCAGGCCGGTGAGCGAGCGGATCATGCGGGTCTTGGCCTGCCCCCGCTCGCCGAGGAAGATCACGTCGTGCCCGGCCAGCAAGGCGTTCTCGAGCTGGGGCAGGACCGTGTCCTCGTAGCCGAGCACCCCTGGGAAGAGGGCCTCCCCGGCCTTGATGCGCTCGATGGCGTTGACCCGGACCTCGTCCTTGACCGGACGGCTCACCCAGCCCGAGGCCCGCAGCGCACCGAGCGTGGTGGGGCGGTCGATCGAGTCGGACATGGTGGCTCCTCCCCTCCCCGGCCGGACGGCCCGGGTTTCGCACTGCCGGTCACGCTACCGCTGTGCTCCGGGGCTCCGGCGGGTCCGGCGCGGGTACCGTCGCCCGCCATGGCGCCCGGACCCGATCTCGACCTCTCGGGCTCCTGGCGCGCCGCTCCCGCCGACGACGACCAGCTGCGCCGGCGGATCGCCGACGACGAGCTCGACGACTCGGGGTGGGAAGCAGTCGCCGTCCCGGGCCACTGGCGGTCGGTGCCGGCCTTCGCCGACCGGTCCGGCCCGGTCCTGTACCGCACCCGGTTCCGCACCCCCGACTCCCCCACCGCCCCGTGGGGCGACGACGAGCACCGCTCGTTCGTCGTGCTCGACGGCGTGTTCGCCGCCAGCGACGTGTGGCTCGACGGCGCCTACCTGGGCGACACCTCCGGCTACCTGCAACCCCACGCGTTCGAGGTGACCGACACCCTCCGACGCCGCGACGACCACCTCCTCGCCCTGGAGGTGACGTGCGGGGAGGTGGGAGCGGGGCTCACCCGAGACCTCACCGGTGCGTTCGGGCGGTCGGCGCTCATGGGCGCCGGGCACGATCCCGGCGGCATCTGGCGACCCGTCCGCCTGCACCGCACCGGGCCGGTGCAGATGCGCTTCAGCCGGCTGCGCTGCCCTCGCGCCGACGCCGAGAGGGCCACCCTCGCCCTGCGCGTCGTCGTCGACACGGCCGAGCCTCGCCGCGTGGTCCTGCGCACGTCGATCCGCCCCGCCACGGACGGCATCGACGCCACCGCCGGGCCCGGCGCGACCATCGACGCGCCGATCGTCGTCGAACGGGACCAGGACCTCGCCACCGGCGAGAACCGGGTCGAGTGGACCGTCGACGTCCCCCGACCCGAGCTCTGGTGGCCCCGAGCCCTCGGCGCCCAACCCCTCTACGACGTCACCGTCGAGGTGGTGCTCGACGACCGGGTGAGCGATGCCCGCAGCTGGAGGACCGGCCTGCGCCAGGTCTCCCTCGACGACTTCGTCTGCCGGGTCAACGGCGAGCGCCTCTTCCTCAAGGGCCTCGCCGTGGGGCCCACCCGGCTGCTGCCGGCCGAGGCGACCGCCGAGGAGGTGGCCGCCGACATCGACCGGGCCGTCGACGCCGGCCTCGACCTGCTCCGGGTGCACGGCCACGTCGCCCGCCCCGAGCTCTACGCCGCCGCCGACGCCGCCGGGATCCTGCTGTGGCAGGACCTCCCCCTGCAGTGGGGGCTGCAGCGCTCGGCCAAGGCCCCGGCCCGACGCCTGGCCCGCGCCGCCGTCGACCTGCTCGCCCACCACCCGTCGATCGCGGTGTGGTGCGCCCACCACGAGCCCTGGGTGGGCGATCCCGCCACGACCCGGACGGAGGGGCCCCGAGCCACCCGGCGCCGGCGACTCCGCACCGTCGCCGCCCACGCCCTCCCCTCCTGGAACCGCACCGTCCTCGACCGGTCCGTGGCGCTCGTGCTGCGCGAGAGCGACGGCAGCCGACCGGTCGTGGCCCACTCCGGGGTGTGGCCCCACCCGCCCCAGCTGTCCGGGACCTCCACCCACCTGTGGGCCGGCTGGCGGTGGGGTGGCATCGACGACCTGCCCCGCCTACTGCGCTGGTGGCCCCGCCTGGGCCGCTTCGTGGCCGAGTTCGGCGCCCAGGCCCCGGCGCCCGACGACGCCCACCTCGCCACCGCCGGCCCCTGGCCCGACCTCGACTGGCCGGCCCTGGCCACCGAATCCGGCCTCGAACCCCGCCCGGCGCGGGCGGCGGCCCCACCGGAGCGCCACGCCACGTCCGAGGCGTGGGCCGAGGCCCTTCGGGCCCACCAGGCCGAGCTGGTGCGCTCCCACGTCGAAGCGCTCCGACGCCTGAAGTACCGCCCCACCGGTGGGTTCGCCGCCTTCGCCCTGGCCGACCCCGGCCCCGGCATCACCGCCGCCCTCCTCGACCACCACCGCCGGCCCAAGCCGGCCTGGGATGCCTTCGTCGAGGCCTGTCGACCGCTCGTCGCAGTCGTCGACCGCCCGCCGGAGGCGCTCGCCCCGGGCCAACGGCACCGCCTCGAGGTGCACGTGGTCAACGACCACCGCCGACCGATGGCCGAGCTCCGGGTCGGCACCACCGCCACGTGGGAGGGGTCCGGTGGCACCGACGTCGTGCGCCAGGGCTGGGAAGGCGACGTCGATGCCGACACCGTCACCCGGGTCGGCGAGATCCGCCTCGACGTGCCCGACGACGCCCGGTCCCTCGTCCTCGACGTGGTGCTCACCGGCCCCGGCGGGCTGGAGGTCCGCCGTCGTCACCGTCGCGACGTCCACCTCCCCGTGTGAGCCCTCCGGGCCCACCTCGGGCGTCGGACGCCACACCCTCCGCGACCACCACCTGCGTCGCCGGTTCGCCACCGCCCGGAGGCGCTGAGTAGCGTTCACCGTGCTCGCAGGCGACCAGGCTCTCCTCGCGCCGAGCGACACGGCCCTCGTCCACTCCGTCACCGGCTCACGTTCGAAAGGCCCGCTCGTGACAGCAACCAAGGAACCGTCCGGTTTCTCGCCCGACATCACCTCCACGCCGATCGCTCCCAAGCAGCGTCGCGGCGGCTTCGCCCTGATCGACCTCTACCGGTCGGCGATCGGCAAGAAGTGGGTGATGGCGATCACCGGCATCCTGCTCATGGGCTTCGTGTTCGCCCACATGGTCGGCAACCTCAAGATGTACTTCGGCGCCGAGGACTTCAACGCCTACGGCGAGTTCCTGCGCCGCCTGGCCTACCCGCTGCTGCCCAAGACCGGGGCCCTGTGGCTCCTGCGCATGGGCCTCATCGCCGCCTTCGCCCTGCACATCCACGCCGCCTACAGCCTCACCATGTTGAACCGCAAGGCTCGCCCGGTGGCCTACCAGTCCAAGCGCGACTACATCGCGGTGAACTGGGCCAACCGCTCGATGCGCTGGACCGGCGTCATCGTGCTGCTCTTCCTCTTCTGGCACCTGGCCGACCTCACCTGGGGCGTCGACGCCGTCAACGGCGAGTTCGTCTACGGCGAGGTCTACGACAACGTCGTCTTCAGCCTCGAGCGCTGGCCCGTCGCCCTCATCTACATCGTCGGCAACCTCGCCCTCGGCGTGCACCTGTACCACGGCTCCTGGAGCCTCTTCCAGACCCTGGGCACCATGAGCGCCAAGTTCAACCCCCGCCACAACCCGCTGCGCCGGGGCTTCGCGATCGGCTTCGCCGTCATCGTCGCCGGCGCCAACATCTCGTTCCCGATCGCCGTGCTGACCGGCGTGGTCGGGTGAGGGAGGCCCAGTGAGCACCATCGACCTCGACTCCAAGGTTCCCGAAGGCGACATCCAGGACCGCTGGGACAACCACCGCTTCGACATGAAGCTGGTGAACCCGGCCAACAAGCGCAAGTTCACCGTGCTGGTGGTGGGCACCGGCCTGGCCGGGGCCGCCGCTGCCGCCAGCCTGGCCGAGCTCGGCTACCACGTGAAGTGCTTCACCTTCCACGACTCGCCTCGCCGGGCCCACTCCATCGCCGCCCAGGGCGGCATCAACGCGGCCAAGAACTACAAGAACGACGGCGACAGCATCTACCGCCTCTTCTACGACACCGTGAAGGGCGGCGACTTCCGGGCCCGCGAGTCCAACGTGTACCGCCTGGCCCAGGTGAGCGTCGACATCATCGACCAGTGCGTGGCCCAGGGCGTGCCCTTCGCCCGCGAGTACGGCGGTCTGCTCGACAACCGCTCGTTCGGTGGCGCCCAGGTCTCGCGCACCTTCTACGCCCGCGGCCAGACCGGCCAGCAGCTCCTCCTCGGCGCCTACCAGGCGCTCATGCAGCAGGTGGCCCTCGGGCGGGTCGAGCTGCACACCAAGACCGAGCTGCTCGACATCGTCACCAAGGACGGCGTCGCCGCCGGCATCGTCACCCGCGACATCACCACCGGCGAGATCAAGAGCTGGTCCGGGCACGCCACCATGCTCGCCACCGGCGGGTACGGCAACGTCTTCTACCTGTCGACCAACGCCATGAACTGCAACGCCACCGCCGCGTGGCGGGCCCACAAGAAGGGGGCGCTGTTCTCCAACCCCTGCTACACGCAGATCCACCCGACCTGCATCCCGGCCAGCGACCCGTTCCAGTCCAAGCTCACCCTCATGTCGGAGTCGCTGCGCAACGACGGGCGCATCTGGGTGCCCAAGGGGTTCGACGACAACCGTCCGCCCGACCAGATCCCCGAGAGCGAGCGCGACTACTTCCTCGAGCGCAAGTACCCGGCGTTCGGCAACCTGGTCCCTCGCGACGTGGCCTCGCGCAACGCCAAGACCGTCGTCGACGAGGGGCGCGGCGTGGGCCCGCTCAAGAACGGCGTCTACCTCGACTTCGGCGATGCCATCGGGCGCCTCGGCGAGAAGACCGTCTACGAGCGCTACGGCAACCTCTTCGACATGTACGAGCGCATCACCGACGAGAACCCCTCGAAGGTGCCCATGCGCATCTACCCCGCCTCCCACTACACGATGGGCGGGCTGTGGGTCGACTACAACCTCATGACCAACGTGCCCGGGCTCTACGCCCTCGGTGAGGCCAACTTCTCCGACCACGGCGCCAACCGCCTCGGGGCCTCGGCCCTCATGCAGGGCCTGGCCGACGGCTACTTCGTCGCCCCCTACACCGTCGGCGACTGGCTCTCCGGCCTGCTCGGCCAGGACCCCGTCTCCACCGACGACCCGGTCTTCAAGGCCGCCGAGCAGGGCGTGCGCGACGAGATGCAGCGCTGGATCTCCGTCGGGGGCACCAAGTCGCCGGAGTACTACCACCGCGAGCTGGGCAAGCTCGTCTGGGACTACTGCGGCATGGCCCGCGACCGCAACGGCCTCGAGAAGGCCCTCACCGAGATCCCGGCGTTGCGCGAGGAGTTCGAGAAGAACGTCCGCGTGCTCGGATCGCCCGACGGCGTCAACCAGTCGCTCGAGAAGGTGGGCCGCGTGGCCGACTTCTTCGAGCTCGGCGAGCTCATGTGCCGCGATGCCCTCATGCGAGAGGAGTCCGCCGGCGGCCACTTCCGGGTCGAGCACCAGACCGAGGAGGGCGAGGCCCAGCGCGACGACGAGAACTTCTCGTTCGTGTCGGCGTGGGAGTGGCAGGGCTCCGACACCCCCCAGGAGCTCCACAAGGAGCCCCTGACGTTCGAGTACGTCAAGCCGTCCCAGCGCAGCTACAAGTAGCCGCGGCCGACACCTGAAGATCCTCGGGAGCAGAACACGTGAACCTCACCCTCAAGGTCTGGCGCCAGGACGGCCCGAACGACGCCGGCCACTTCGAGACCTACCAGGCCAGCGACGTGAAGGACGAGATGTCCTTCCTCGAGATGCTCGACGTCGTCAACGAGAACCTCATCGAAGCCGGGCACGAGCCCATCACCTTCGACAGTGACTGCCGTGAAGGCATCTGCGGCACCTGCGGGCTCATGATCAACGGCCAGGCCCACGGCCCCCAGAAGGGCACCGCCACCTGCCAGCTGCACATGCGCAAGTTCCGCGATGGCGAGACCGTCACCATCGAACCGTTCCGCGCCGCGGCCTTCCCGGTCATCCGCGACCTCATGGTCGACCGCAGCGCCTTCGACGCCATCATCGAGTCGGGTGGCTTCATCTCGGCCGACACGGGGGCGGCGCAGGACGCCAACGAGATGCTCATCCCGAAGCCGGCGGTCGACACCGCCATGGACGCCGCCGCCTGCATCGGCTGCGGGGCCTGCGTCGCCGCCTGCCCCAACGGCGCCGGCCAGCTGTTCACCTCGGCCAAGCTGGCCCACCTGAACCTGCTGCCCCAGGGCCAGGCCGAACGCTGGAAGCGCACCGAGGACATGGTCGAGACCATGGAGGCCTTCTTCGGCTCGTGCACCAACTACGGCGAGTGCCAGGAAGCGTGCCCCAAGGAGATCCCGATCGACTTCATCGCTCTGATGAACCGTGACTTCCTGAAGTCGAAGCTCAAGAACCGCAAGCTGCTCGGCCAGCAGGTCTGAGCCTTCGCCGGCTGCCGGCCGGCCCCCATCGACGACGAGACCGAGCCGGGCCCGAGGGCCCGGCTCGTCCGCGTTCTCGGGACCTTCGGCCCCTCGGAGGGGTCCTGCCTACCCTTCGCCGCACCGGGCGGCCGGCTCACACTCATATCCATGAGTGAGCCACTACAGGACTATTCCGAGGGCCGACTCGAGAACCTCGAGCGACGGGTCGACAGTGACGAGCGCAGGGGTGGCACCATCAGCGTGCTCGTGGCGGGCTTCGCCGCCATGGCGCTCATCGTGAGCGTGGTCGGGGTGGGTCTCGGCCTGCGCGCCATCGACGAGAGCAACGGCACCGGCTCGGCGGCCGGAGGCTCCGAGACCATCGACGTGGAGCTCGGCGATCTCTGGGTGAAGCCCTCCAGCATCGAGGTCCCGGCCGGCACCGAGGTGATGGTGAACGTCACCAACTCCGGGGCCATGCCCCACGACCTCGTGCTCGCCGGCGGGGTCGGCACCGCCATGCTCGAGCCCGGCGAGCGCGAGACCGTCAGCCTCGGCGTGGTCGAGGCCGACACCGAGGCCTGGTGCACCGTGCCAGGACACCGGGACGCGGGCATGACCATGGACATCGTGGTCACCGGCGGCTCCGGGGTGGACGCATCGGCGGGTGAGGCCAACAGTGCCGACGCGGCCAGCATCGACTTCTCGGCGACCACGCCGGTGGAGTTCACCCCCTACGACCCGAACCTGGCGCCGGCCCCGGGTGGCACCGAGCACACCATCACCATGCGGGCCACCGAGACGGTGATGGAGGTGGCCCCCGGCGTCACCCAGGAGCTGTGGACCTTCGACGACCAGGTCCCCGGCCCGATGCTCCGTGGCAAGGTCGGCGACCTGTTCACCGTGACGCTGGTGAACGACGGCGAGATCGGCCACTCCATCGACTTCCACTCCAGCAAGGTGGCGTGGAACGACGAAATGCGCACCATCGCCCCGGGAGAGTCGCTCGTCTACCAGTACAGGGCCGAGTACGCCGGGATCTTCATGTACCACTGCGGCACGGCACCGGCGCTGCACCACATCGGCAACGGCATGTTCGGGGCGATCGTCATCGACCCACCGAACCTCCCGGCGGTGGACCACGAGCTCGTCATGGTGCAGTCGGAGTTCTACCTGGGCCCCGATGGTGAACCGGGCAGCCTGGCCAAGATGCAGGACGACGCGTGGGACGCCGTGGTCTTCAACGGCTACGTGAACCAGTACCTGGATCACCCGATCGCCGTGGAGGCGGACCAGCGCATCCGAGTGTGGGTGCTCGACGCCGGCCCCAGCGAGAACTCGAGCTTCCACGTCGTGGGCTTGATCTTCGACACCGTCTTCAAGGAGGGCGCCTACCTGCTCCAGCCCGGCAACCCGACGCAGGGCGGGTCCCAGGCGCTCGATCTGCAACCGGCCCAGGGTGGGTTCGTGGAGTTCACGCTGGCCGAGGACGGCCTGTACCCGTTCGTCACCCACAAGTTCTCCAACGTGGGCAAGGGTGCGATCGGCCTGTTCAACGCCGGCGGCGTGGAGGTGGCCGGCGGAGGCCACTGACGAGTGGGTCCTGTCCGACGTTCAGTCGGTGCTCCCGGGCACCGGTCCCCATCGGTGGGACCGGTGCCCGATCGCGTCGACCTCGTAGCGGTCGTGGCCGACGAGCACCTCCCCCGTGACGGCGCACGCCGCCGCGTAGCGCCGCTCGCCGGCGGTGCCGCCCACCCATCGGGGGTCCTCGTCGTTCTCCCACTCGAGCTCCCAGCCCACCGGCACCCGCTCACCCCGCAGCGAGGGGTCCAACAGGTCGGCCCCGGACACCTCGGCCAAGGCCAGGGCCACCCCGAACGCCTCGGCGCCGAGGCTCCAGCGCCGCAACCGCTCCTCGACGACGTGGTCGGCCCAGAGGCCCGGTGCCCGCACCTCGAGGTGCGGACCGCGTGGCGCCTCCAACGCATGGTCCACGATCACCACGATGCGGTCGTCGGGGCCGGTCAGGCGGGCCGTGAACCAGGCGTCGCCCAACGTGGGGCGAAGGCCCAGCTCCACCTCGATCGCCGGTGCCACCGGCGACGGCCCGGCCACGAACGACCAGCCCTCGACGAAGGTGGCGGCGCCCGACGGCTCGTGCGGCAACTCGTCGCCGGGTGCGGGCCCGGCGACCTCGGGCGGCACCACCGTCAGTAGCCGACAGACGGATCGATGACGTTCTCGAGCGGTTCGCCGGCGAGGTGGCGCGCCAGGTTCTCGCGGAAGGCCCGGTAGAGGTCGGCGCCGGCCCCCGGCCAGTTCCACGACACGTGGGGGCTGAGCCGCACCCGCGGGTGGGAGTACATCCAGTGCCCCTCGGGAAGCGGTTCGGGATCGGGGGCGTCGATGCTGGCGCAGGCGACGTGCCCCCGGTCGAGGGCGTCACGCAGCGCATCCTGGTCGACGAGGGGCCCCCGAGCCACGTTCACGAGGTGCACACCGGGGAGCATCTCCGCCAGCACCCGAGCGTCGATCAGGCCACGGGTGGCCTCGGTGAGCGGTGCCACCAGGACCACGTGGTGGCACTCGTCGACGAGCGCATCGATGTCGGCCACGAGCTCGACCCCCGCCACCGGGCTGGGACGGTCGCTGCGGCGCAGCGCCCGCACCTCGCACCCGAACGGCACCAGGCGTTCGGCGATGGCCGTACCGATGCCCCCCAGGCCGACGAGCCCCACCCGGCGCCCGTGGAGGGTCCCGAGCGGAGCGGCGGGCATGTTCCACTGCGCCGGCGGCTCGTGGATCCAGACGTCGGGCAGTCGCTTCTCGAACGCCAGCATGGTGGACACGACCCACTCGGAGATGGGGACGGCGCTCATGCCCCGTGAATTGGTGAGCACCAGGTCCGAGCCCATCAGGTGCAGCGGGAACTCGTCGATGCCGGTGCCGATGAGGTGGACCCACCGCACGCCCCTCTCGACGACATGGGCGAAGTTGGGCACGGCGGCGGGACGGCTGAGCAGCACCTCGCCGGTGACGCCCTCCTCGAGCTCCCCCTCGATGGGGATGGGCACCACTCGGACCCGATCGGCGAGTGCGGGGTCGAGGCCGAGTCGATCGGCGTCGCCGACCTGGCTGAGCACGGTGAGCACGATCTCGGACCTTACCGCCACCCCCGGGACCCAGCCTGTCGGAGAAAGGCGCCACCTGTCGACGCACAAGTCCGACAGGTTCGCGGCGGAGGTTTTCCGAAGCAGTGCTAACGGATAGCATCGCTAACGTCTTCTGCGACCCGAGAGCCCGATGACCCCTCCCCCACCCGACGCCGAGGCCCCCGCCGACGCCACCCCGGCCCGCACCGCCATCGACGACGAGACCGCCAGCCGGCTGCGTCTCGCCCTCATGCGGGTGGCCCGACGACTGCGCCAGGAGAGTCCGCCCGGGGTCACCCCCTCGCAGCTGTCGGCCCTGGCCACCATCGACGGTCGCGGCCCGCTCACCATCGGCGAGCTGGCCGCGCACGAGAACGTCCAACCTCCCACCATCAGCCGCATCGTGGGCACGCTGGAGGGCGACGGGTGGGTGGAGCGCATCGCCGACGCCAACGACCGACGGGTGGCGTTGGTGCGCTCCACGCCCAAGGCCCACCGGGAGCTGGCCCGCATCCGTCGAGAGCGCAACGCCTACCTCGCCCGCCGTCTGTCCAGCCTCGAGCCGGCCGACCTCGAGGCCGTGCTCGCCGCCCTTCCCGCCCTCGAGCGCCTCCTGCAGGAGGAGGAGCGTTGACGCGCGTGCAGCGCGAGCTGCGCACCACCTTCTCGGCCCTCGGCGTGCGCAACTACCGGCTCTACTTCACCGGGCTGATCGTGGCCACCACCGGCCGTTGGATGCAGATGATCGCCCAGGCCTGGCTGGTCCTCGAGCTCTCCGACGACAACGCCGCCGTGCTCGGCCTCGTCACTGCCATGCAGTGGCTGCCCATCCTCCTGATCGGGCCTTGGGCCGGCGTGCTGGCCGACCGGGTCGACAAGCGCCGGCTGCTCATCGCCACCCAGTCGGCCACGGCCGCGCTCGGCATCGGGCTCGGGGTGGCGGTCCTCGCCGACGTCGCCTCCCTGGGCCTCGTCATGGGCTTCGCCGCCGCCCTCGGCCTGGTGACTGCCGCCGACATGCCGGCCCGGCAGTCGTTCCTGCTCGAGATGGTCGGCTCGGACCGCCTCACCAACGCCGTCAGCCTCAACACCGTCACCATGAACATCGGGCGCCTGGTCGGCCCCGCCATCGCCGGCCTGGTCATCTCGTACTGGGACCTGGCCATCTGCTTCCTCGCCAACGGGCTCAGCTTCGGCGCCACGATCGTGGCGCTCATGATGATGCGCACCGACGAGCTCGAGACCGCCCCGCCGGTCGCCCGGGCCAAGGGACAGCTCCGCGAGGGTCTGCGCATCGTGTGGTCGACCCCAGGGCTGCGCACCCCCCTGTTGATGATGCTGGCCATCGGCCTGCTCACCTACGAGAACCAGATCACCCTCCCCGTGTTGGCCCGCGAGACCTTCCAGACGGGCGCCGACGGCTTCGGGCTCCTGCAGAGCGCGATGAGCGTGGGGGCAGTGGTGGGCGGCCTGGTCTTCGCCACCCGCACCCAACCGTCGCACCGACGCCTCACCACAGCCGCCGCCGGACTGGGAGCGGTCACCCTGGCCCTCGCCTTCGCCCCCACCTTCGCCACCGCCCTGGTGGTCCTGCCCCTCATGGGAGTGGGCAGCGTCATGTTCCTGACCATGGCCAACTCGACCCTCCAGCTCACGGCGGACCCCGCCATGCGCAGCCGGGTCATGGCCCTCTACACGGTGGCCTTCGTGGGTTCGACCCCCATCGGGGGTCCGATCGTCGGCTGGGTGGCCCAGGTGTTCGGCGTGCGGTGGGCCATCGCCCTGGGCGGCATCACCGCCCTGTTCGCCGGCCTGGTCGCCTGGCGCTCGCTGCGCACCCAGCCCGACGTGCCCGAGCTGGTCGCCGCTCGCATGGAACGAGAGGCCGGCGCCGTCGACGACACGCCGCGATCCTCAGACCCCGACGAGGCCGCCGTCGGGTCGACCAGCGGACCGAACCCGGGCACCAGACGAGACGATCGCACCACCAGTGGAGGCGACGACCTCGCCGTACGGCCCGCCAGCTCCCCCGCCTGACCGGCGCCAGGTGCGCTGACCAGCGCAGGCCCCGCTGATCAGCGCGCCGCTGAGCGCCGCGCCCCGATCGGCACCGCCAGCACGCGACGACGCCCCCACCGCAGGGTGGGGGCGTCCAGTCCGACGGCGGGTCGGAACCGATCCCTCGGCGCTCAGGAGCTGGCGATGGTCGAGATCGCCGAGTATCGACGGCACGGGTGCGCGCCGGACGCGGCGCGGCGCCGCCCGTTGGGCCGGCCGTGGGCGAAGCGTCGGTCAGGAACCGACGCTGCCGGGGGGCGGCGGAGGGGCCACCGAACCAGGGGGCGGCGGGGGCGGGCTGGCCTCGTCCGCCGGCGGCGGGGGCGGGCTGGCCTCCACCGTGGGGGGCGGCGTGGCCTCGGAGGCACCCGGCGCCGGAGGGGGGGTGCTGGCTGCGCCCGGGGGCGGCGGCGGGGTGCTCGCCCCACCAGGAGGCGGCGGCGGGGTGCTCGCCCCACCAGGAGGCGGCGGCGGGGTGCTCGCCCCACCAGGAGGCGGCGGCGGGGTGCCGGCACCGGGAGGGGGAGGGGCCGCGCCCGGCGGGGGCCCGGCCTTGGGCTGCAGGTCGAGGGTCACGCCCTGGGCCTCGACGGCCCGCAGGTCGGCGGTGAGGCGCTCGATGTCGGCCTCGGCGGAAGGTCCGCCCCGTTCGGTGTCGCGGGCGTACACCAGCGCACCGAGATCGCGCAGGAGGGCGTCGGCGTGCTTGCGCGCCCCGCTCTGATCCATCGACTGCTGGCCCTTGGCCACGGTGTCGTTGACCGATGTGGCCAGGCTGTTGGCGCCCTGCTTGAGGTTGTCGAGAAGTCCCACGGTTCGCTCCTTTGGTCACACGACCTTCGTCGGCACCTTACCGACCACCGGTGCGACAGGGAGTCGCCCCCTCGGATGGCCTCGAGCCCGCGCCGGGGCGGGCCCTCAGGTGGTGAGGTTGGCCTCGAGGGAGTTGAGCAACGACCTGAGCGACGCCTGCTGGCGGTCGGACAACCCGGCCACCGTACGGCTCTGCAGCTCGGTCCAGAGCTTGTCGACCTTGGTCTTGAGCTTGCGCCCCTTCGGGGTGAGGTGCACCCGGATGGCCCGACGATCGGTGGCGTCGGGGCGACGGTCCACCAGCCCGGAGGCCTCCATGCGCTGGAGCATCTTGGTGACGGTGGGCGGCTCCACCCCGAGGGCGGCGGCCAGGTTGGCCTGGGTGCGGCCGTCTTCGTCCCACAGCTCCATGAGGAGCGCTTCCTGACCGGGGTGCAGGCCCACCTGGGTCAGCAGCGACGCGGCGAGGGTCCGATGCGCTCGGGCCACCCGCATCAGCTTGTTGTTCAGTTCACCAGGTCGATCCGGGGCTCGTTTTGCCATCCGCCATAGATGCCACAGTCGCGCCGACAGTGCAACTTCACCCTGACAACAGTTGCTCCGCTCACGAAATAGTGGCCTGTCGTAATATTTCTCCATGTTGCTTCGCCGGACACCGGTTCCGTTGCCTGATCCCGGCACCCCCGGATGCCGGTCCCGGTAGCCTGCGAGCGATGCCCACCTACCTCTCCGCCGAATGGCTGGAGGCTGCGTCGTCCGCCGTGGCCGGGAGCCGAGCGCTCCAGGACGTCGCCGTCGCGCCGGCCGTGGTGATCCAACAGATCGTGCACACCGACGGGGCCGACGACGTCACCTGGCACGTGGAGCTCGGGCCCGAGGGCATCCGCTGGACCGTCGGACCCCACCCCTCACCAGACGTCACCTTCAGCTGCGATGTCGACACGGCGTGGGCCGTGCAGTCGGGCGCCGAGAGCGCCCAGGCGGCGTTCATGGCCGGACGGCTCCGCGTCGGTGGCGACACCGGTGCCCTCATCGCCCACCAGAGTGCGCTCGGCGACCTCGACGACGCCCTCGCCGAGCTCCGAGCCCGCACCACCCGGTGACGACGTGCCCGAACTGCCTGAGCTCCAGGCCCACGCCGAACGGCTGACCGAGCACTTCGCCGGCGCCGAGCTCTCGGGGTTCCGCGCCCTCACCTTCACCGCCCTCAAGACCGTGCTCCCCGCGCCCGACGACGCGATCGGCCACCCGCTGCGCGGCATCGACCGCCTCGGCAAGTACCTCCTGGTGCGGTTCGAGCCCGCGACCTTCGTCGTGCACCTGATGCAGGGCGGCCGGCTGACTCCCGACGAGAAGCAGGCGGCCAAGCCCAGGGGCGGCCTGGCCCGTTGGACGTTCGCCGACGGCCGCGCCCTCCTGCTCTCGGAGATGGCCAAGGAGAAGCGCGCCGGCGTGTGGGTCGTGGCCGGTGAGATCACCGCCCAGCCTCCCCTCGAGGGCCTCGGGCCCGACGCCGCCGAGCTCACGCTCGACGAGCTGCGCACCTCGCTCACCGAGGGGCCCATGCGGGTGCACGGGTTCCTGCGCGACCAGCGGCGCATCGCCGGCATCGGCCGCCGCCTGGCCAGCGAGGTCTGCCACCGAGCCCGGCTCTCGCCGTTCGCCACCACCACCAAGCTGGGCGACGAAGACGTCGAGCGGCTGCACGCCGCCATCGGGGACTGCATCGCCGACGCCCTGGCCGTCGAACGCGACCGCGACGCCATGAGCAAGTCCGCCGAGCGCCCCGGCCACGTGTACCACCGCGACGGCGAGGACTGCCCGGTCTGTGGCGACGTGATCCGCGCCATCGAGTACACCAGCTACACCATCAACTACTGCCCGACGTGCCAGACCGGCGGCAAGGTCCTGGCCGACAACACCACCAGCAAGTTCCTGAAGTAGTCCCGAGGGGGGGGACCGGACGGGGCACCCTGGGCGCGACGGGGGCCGGCCTCGACGGCCGGCCCCGGTCGGGTCGCTCTCGTCCGCAGGTAGGGCGGGTCAGATCAGACCCAGGTCCTTCACCGCGTCGCGCTCCTCGGTCAGCTCGGTGACGGTGGCGTCGATGCGACCCTGGGAGAACTCGTCGATGTCGAGGCCCTGCACGATGGAGTACTCGCCACCGGAGCAGGTGACCGGGAACGACGACATGAGGCCCTCGGGCACGCCGTAGCTGCCGTCGGAGGGGATGGCCATGGAGACCCAGTCGCCCTCGGGCGAACCCAGGGCCCAGGTGCGCATGTGGTCGATGGCCGCGTTGGCCGCCGACGCGGCGCTGGACAGGCCACGGGCCTCGATGATGGCGGCGCCCCGCTGCTGCACGGTGGGGATGAACTCGCCCTCGAGCCAGGCCTGGTCGTCCACCAGCGCCGCGGCGTTCTGGCCCTTGACCTCGGCGTGGAAGAGGTCGGGGTACTGGGTGGCCGAGTGGTTGCCCCAGATGGTCATCTTGGTGATGTCGCGCACGGTGGTGCCGGTCTTGGCGGCCAGCTGGGCCATGGCCCGGTTGTGGTCGAGGCGGGTCATGGCGGTGAAGCGACCGTTGTCGATGTTCGGCGCGTTGTTCATGGCGATGAGGGCGTTGGTGTTGGCCGGGTTGCCCACGACCAGCACGCGCACGTCCTTGGAGGCGCTGTCGGAGAGCGCCTTGCCCTGCACCGTGAAGATGGCCCCGTTGGCCTCGAGGAGGTCCTTGCGCTCCATGCCCTTGGAACGGGGGCGGGCGCCGACCAGCAGGGCGTAGTCGACGTCGCCGAAGGCGACGTCGGGGTCGTCGGTCTGCACGATGCCCTCGAGCAGCGGGAAGGCGCAGTCGTCGAGCTCCATGGCCACACCGCGCAGGGCGTCGAGGGCCGGGGTGATGTCGAGGAGCTGGAGGATGACCGGCTGGTCCTCGCCGAGCATCTGGCCGCTGGCGATGCGGAACAACAGGCTGTAGCCGATCTGGCCGGCGGCGCCGGTGACGGCAACGCGTACGGGGGTCTTCACAAGTCCTCCAGCGGGGGGATCGAGAGCGTCGGGGCGGGCCCGAGACTACTCATCCCCCTCGGGAGCCCGGAAACCGTGGCCTCGCCCGCGGCTCGGGTCACAAGGTGACCGGGTACGGGAACTTGGCGTCGACGCCGCCGTCGACCACGACGGTGCGCCCGGTGACGTAGGCCGCCAGGTCGCTGGTGAGGAACAGCGCGGCCGACGCGATGTCGGCGGTCTCACCCATGTGCCCGAGCGGGGAGTTGCCGCCGTTGGCGGCACGCTGCTCGTCGGTGAACACCGCGTCCATCCGGGGGCTGAGGATGGTGCCCGGCGCCACCGCGTTGGCCCGCACCCCGTGGGGGCCGAGCTCGACCGCGAGGGACTGCACCCACGCCATGAGGCCGGCCTTGGCCGCGCCGTAGGCGGCGTGCATGGGCGCCCCGGTGAGCCCGCTGACCGACGCGATGAAGACCATGGTGCCGCCACCCGACGCCACCATGCGCCGCCCCAGCTCCTGGGAGAGCAGGTAGGCGTGGCGCAGGCAGATGTCGATCTCCCAGTCGAAGGTCTCGTCCTCCATCTCGAGGATCGACTGCCACCGGGCCATGCCCACGATGTCGACCAGGCCGTCGATCCGGCCCGTCGCCGCTTCGGCCTCGGCGCCCAGCCGGGCTGCGTCCTCGCGTCGGGTGACGTCGCCCACCCAGGGGATGGCGACGGAGCGCCCCGAGGCCTCGTCGAGCTCACGGGCGATGTCGGCCGCGCGATCCTCCTCGAGGTCGACGCACACCACGTGGGCGGCCCCGGCCTGGGCGAGGGCGTGGGCGGTCATGCGCCCCATGCCCTGGCCGGCGCCGGCCACCACGTAGGAACGTCCCTCGAGGCGCAGCCGCCCGAGGAAGTCCGGCACCGGAGAGTCGTCGCTGGCGGTCATGGCTGTTCCCCCTGGGTCGAGACGATGTCGCGGCTGGTCGCGGTGGTCATGCCATCACCACGCCGCCGTTGGGCCGCAGCACCTGCCCGGTGACGAACCGGGAGGCGTCGCTGGCCAGGTAGAGCATGGCCCACGACTGGTCCTCGGGCGTTCCCGTGACGTTCATGGGCGACTGCGCCGCTCGGGTGTCGAGCAACCGGGCGCGCGCCTCGTCGTCGACGGTGCCGTCGGGTCCGGTCCAGTTGCGCTGCACCATCGGCGTGTCGGTGAACCCGGGGGCGATGGCGTTGACCCGGATGCGGGCCGGGCCCAGCTCGACGGCGGCGCACCGCGTGAGGTGGTTGACCGCCGCCTTGGTCATGGCGTAGATCGACAGCGTGGGCGCCGGCATCTCCCCGCCGGCGGACGAGACGTTGATGATGGAGCCGCCCTGCTTCATGGCGCGGCCGGCGGCGGCGACGCCCCAGTAGGTGCCGAACTGGTTGACCCGGGTGACGGCCTCGACGTCCTCGGGGGTGGCGTCGACGATGAGCGTGTTGCGGATGACGCCGGCCACGTTGGCCCACACGTCGAGGCGACCACCGGCGCGCAGGGCGGCGACGGCCAGCTTGTTGACCTGGTCCCGTTCGGAGACGTCGGTGGGTACGACGGTGGCCTTGCCGCCGGCGGCGGACACGAGCGCGGCGGTCTCCTCGAGGCCGTCGGTGCCGACGTCGGCGATGACGACGTCGGCGCCGGCCTGGGCGAAGGTGACGGCGGCCTGCCGACCGATGCCGCCGGCCGCCCCGGTGACCACGGCGTTGCGGCCGGCGAGCGAGAAGGCCGCGACCAGCTCGTCGGCGAGCGCGGGGCGAGCGGCGGAGGGGGCGGCGTCGGAGGCGGTGCCGGCCGCCTTGGCGCGGATGCCCGAGATCATGTCCATGGTGCGGTCCGGGCGCTCAGGCCATCGAGGCGCGGGCGTCGACGCGGTGCCCGCGCTTCTCGAGCTCCGGGATGACCTCGGTGCCCAGCAGCTCGATGCTGCGCATCACCTTGTCGTGGGGCACGGTGCCGAACTGGACGTAGCAGAGCAGCTGATCGACGCCGGCCTCGTCGTAGCGCACGATCTTCTCGAGGCACTCCTCGGGGGTGCCCACCACGATCATGTCCTGGTCGATGTAGTTCTGGACGTCGACGGTGCCCTTGATGGTGTCCTGCAGCAGCGGGAACACCTCGGCCTGCTCCTCGGGAGTGAGGTTGGGGGCTTCCCACTGCAGGGTGAACTCGGCCAGGTGCCGGTACCACCAGGTGATGGAGTCCCAGAGGTAGTCGTGGGCACCGTCCATGTCGTCACTGCAGTGCACGAGCGTGTAGGCGCCGACGCGGTCGTTGCGCACCTTGGTGAGCGGGGCCAGGTTCTCCATCTCGGCCTCGAGCTGGGCGGCGCGGTACTGGTTGATGATGTCGGCCATGACCTCGACGGGCTGCAACAGGGCGAAGGAGAGCAGCCCGAAGCCGCTCTTGCCGGCGGCGACGGCCGAGGGGGCGCTGGCCGCGGCCAGCCACGCCGGGGGGTGGGGGTCCTGGTAGGGCTTGGGGCACTGCTTGCGCTCGGGGAACGAGATGAGGTCGGTGTCCCAGGAGATGCTCTCGTTGGTCCAGGCCTCGACCACGAACTCGACGGCTTCACGCCACTGGGCCCGGCTGTCGTCGTTGGCGGGCACGCCGAAGGCGATCTGTTCCATCGGGGTCGAGCGGCCGGTGCCCCACTCGACCCGCCCGTGGCTCAACACGTCGACGGTGGCGACCTTCTCGGCGACGCGAGCGGGATGCTGGAAGCCGGGCGGCATGAGGCTGACGCCGAAGCCGAGGCGGAGGTTCTCGGTGATGGTGGACAGCGCGCCGAGGACGACCTCGTTGCTCGGGCAGGCCGAGCGGCCGTCGCGGAAGTGGTGCTCGACGCACCACACCGTGTTGAACCCGAGGGTGTCGGCGAAGCGGATCTCCTCGATCGCCTCGTCGTAGGTGGCCTGCTCGGCCTTCTTCTGCCCGTACGGGAACGGCTCGTCGTACGGGCCGATCTTGGGCTGGAACTCATAGAGCAGGTCGAGCTTCACGGTGACTCCCCATCGTGGTGCAGCGGCCCCCCGGCCACCCCTGATTTCGGTATTGCGAAAGGTCCTTCGCAACTGGTAGAAGCGTAGGTGCCGCTGCCGGCACCGTCAACGGCGATCCGACACCCCGAGGCCCCCGACATGCCCCGTCCCGCTCCCGCCGCCCAACGGGCCCTGCAGGTGATCGACCTGCTCGTGGCCCACCCCGGCCAGCGCTTCACCCTCTCTGAGGTGGTGCGCCGCACGGGCATGAGCCTCGGCTCGGCCCACGCCGTGCTGCACACCCTCGAGTCCGCCGGGCACGTGCGGCGCCACCCGGAGACCAAGAGCTACGCCCTCGGGCCGGCGCTGGTGGCCGCCGGCGTGGTGGCCCTCGACGAGCAGCCCGGCATCCGGCGAGCCATCGACGCGGCACCGGAGCTGGCCCGGCGCCTCGGCGCCGAGGTCGTCGTCACCGCCGCCACCGCCGACGAGATCATCTTCCTGGCCAGGGCCGGCGACCCGTCGCCCCACGGTCCCGACCTGCGCGCCGGCGAACGGGTGCCGCTGGCCCCGCCGCTCGGGGCCGTGTTCCTGGCCTGGTCGTCCGACGACGAGATCGACGCGTGGCTGGCCCGCGACCCCGCCGCGTCGTCCGCCGCCCGGCGCCGCCACCGCTCCGCCCTCGACTGGACCCGCCGTCGGGGCGTGGCCGTAGGGGCGGCCTCGGAGGCCCAGCGCACCTTCGGGGCGGCGGCGTCGGACCTGGCCGACGTGCCCGTGCGCGCCGACCTGCGCTCGGGCCTCACCGAGCTGCTCACGGCGATGGCCGAGGGCCCCTACGCGGTCGAGGCCCTCGAGGGCGACCGCACCTACGACCTCGGCGTCATCGCCGCCCCGGTGTTCGACGCCGACGGCACGGTGGTGGCCGCCATCTCCGGCACCGGCTTCGCCCCGGGCCTGTCGGCCGCAGCAGCCCTCGCCGCGGCCGAGGCCGTGCGCGACTGTGCGGCGGTCGTCACCAAGGCCTCACGAGGCCGTCCACCCGCGTGACCTCCCGGCCCCCGCCCGACTGAACCACCGGCGCCGCCCACCCCGAACGTTCCTGCACGATCACGACGCCGCCCCCGAACGTGTCTGAACGACCCCGACCCCGCACCCCCGAACGTTCTTGCATGAGTTCGGCGCCGTATGGAGCGTCGTTCTCATGCAAAAAGCGGTGGTGGACTCGGGGCGAGGTGACCCGGTGCAAAAGGCGCTGGGTGGAGTCAGGGGGAGGTGACCCGGTGCACGAAGGCGGCGATCTCCTCGACCGCCTCGACCGCCTCCGGGAAGGCCGGGTAGCTCATCGGCCAGATGTGGGGCATCTCCGGGGCGACGGTGAGGGTGACGTCGACTCCGGCGTCGCTGGCCGTGGCCGCCAGGCGCAGGGCGTCGTCGAGCAGGACCTCCACGTCGCCGACCTGGATCAGCATCGGCGGCGCCCCGGCCCAGTCGGCGAACACCGGCGAGGCCAGAGGATCGGTGGGATCGTGTCCGGCCAGGTAGAGCCCGGCTGCGAGCGAGGCCGACTCGGCGGAGAAGAGGCGATCGACGTCGGCGTTCTGGACGTAGCTGGCGGCGGTGACGGTGAGGTCGACCCACGGCGAGCAGCACACCGTGCCGGCGGGCAGGGCCAGTCCCCGCTGGCGGGCGGCCGGCACGAGCGAGGCCGCCAGGCCACCGCCGGCGGAGTCGCCGGCCACGACGATGCGCCCGGCGGGGACCCCTTCGTCGAGCAGCGAGACGTAGGCCGCCACGGTGTCGTCGAGGGCGGCCGGGAAGGCGTGCTCGGGAGCGAGCCGGTAGTCGATGCTCACGACCCGGGCGTCGATGACGGCCGCCAGGTGCGAGGTGTAGGCGCGGTAGGCCAGCGCCGAGGCGATGCGGAACCCGCCACCGTGGACGTAGAGCACCACCGGGGCATCGGGGGCCAGGTCGCCCGGGCGGCACTCGATGGCCGCCACCCCGCCCACCGTGGTCTCGACGGCCTCGACGCCGTCGGCCAGCGGCAGCTGGCTCATGGTGGCATCGATGCGGGCCCGCTGCTGTTCGACGGTCTCGTCGGGGGGAGGGGGCGGAGCCGCCGCCATCCGCTCGGCCAGGGCATGGAACTCGTCGCTCGCCATGCGCGTCGAAGCTACCCCTGCGCACCGGGTCGGGGGGCCGAGACCTGACCGGTGTTGCCCAGCCAACTGGCGAAGAGGGCGCCGTAGCGGCCGCCGGCGGCCACCAGCTCGTCGTGGTGGCCCCGCTCGACCAGCACCCCGGCGTCGAACACCAGCACCAGGTCGGCGGCCTCGGCGGTGGAGAGCCGGTGGGCCACGCTGACCGTGGTGCGCCCGGCGGCCAGGCGCTGCAGGGCCGTGGTGAGCGATCGCTCGGTGCGGGGGTCGACGGCACTGGTGGCTTCGTCGAGGACCAACAGCCCCGGATCGCCCAGATGGGCCCGGGCCAGAGCGACCAGCTGGCGCTCGCCCACCGAGAGGTTCTCGCCCCGCTCGCCCACCTCGGTGTTCGCCCCGTGGGGCAACGACGCCACCCAGGCGCTCAGCCCCAGGTCGTCGAGCGCGGCGGCCACCTCGTCGTCGGTGGCACCCGGACGGCCCATCCGCACGTTCTCGGCCAGGGTGGTGTCGAAGACGAAGCCCTCCTGGGGCACCAGCCGGATGCGCTGGTGCCGGGCGTCGGGGGCCACCTCCGGCAGCGGGACCCCTCCGACGCGGATGGTGCCCACGGTCGGGTCGGCCAGGCGGACGAGCAACCGGGCGAAGGTGGTCTTGCCCGAACCGGTCTCGCCCACGATGGCCACCGATGCCCCGGCGGGGATGGTCACCGACACGTCGTGGAGCACGGGCGGGCCGGTGCGGTACCCGAAGCCGATCCCCTCGGCCGCCACCTCCAGGGCACCTGGCGGGAGCGGCGAGCCGGGATCGGCCTCGGCGACATCGATCGGCTGGTCCAACAGGTCGAGCACCCGCCGCCACCCGGCGATGGCGGTCTGGGTCTGGTCGAGGATCTCGCCCAGCTCCCCGACCGGGCCCAGGATGAGCTGCACCAGGAAGAGCACGGCGAGCAGGCCGCCCGCGTCGAGTCCCCACGACGGCCCCCACCAGACCCCCACCGCGGTGACCGCGGCCAGGGTGATCGCCCCGAAGGCGTCGCCCAGCGGGAAGATGAGGGCGAACCAGCGGGCGGCGCCGATCTCGGCGCGGTACTGGCGGTCGATGGCGTCGTCGAGGCGGGTGAGCGCCCGGCGCCGTAGGCCGTAGGCCCGCACCGGGGCGGCGCCCTGCACCGCCTCGGACACCTCGCCCATCGTCTCGCTCACCCGCTCGCGCACCTTGCCGTAGGCGACGAGCTGACGGCGCTGCATGAAGCGGAACGTGGGAACCAGCGGCGCCGCCACCACCACGGTGATCAGCGCCAGCTGCCAGGCGTACACCGCCATCACCAGCAGCGTCCCGGTGATGACGACGGAGTTCACGATCCAGGCCACCGCCCCGTACTGGGCGAAGCGGGCGATGGTCTCGATGTCGCTGGTGACCCGCGACGTGAGCTCGCCCCGCTTGGTCTCGTCGTGATCGGCGGCCGAGAGCCGATGGACGTGGGCGAAGGCCCGCACCCGCAGGACCCGCAACATGGCCTCGGCGGCCGACACCAGGCGCAGGTAGGTGAACCGGCTCAACACGGCGACGCCCACGATGATCGCCGCGCCGATGCCGCAGATGGTGAAGACCAGGCCCGGGCGGAACCCCTCGTCGGCCAGCAGCCCCTTGTCGACCACCTGTTGTACGAGCACGGGTACGGTGAGGCGACCCACCGCGCTGAGCACGGCGAACAGCACGGTGAGCTTGAGCCCCCGTCGCAGCTCCGGGCTCTCGGCCAGGCCGCGCCGCAGCACGGCGATGGCGCCGGCCCCCATGACCCCGGTGGGCGCCACCTCGGGAGTGGCCGCCCCCTCGTCCCGGTCGGCTCGGGCCCGCGCCGCGGGGTCGTCGAAGGCCTCGGCGTGCTCGAGGGCGAGCAGCTCGGCGTGGCCGTCGACCCCCGCCGGATCGGCACCGGGGCCGGGCCCGTCGTCCTCGGACCGGGAACCCGGGTCCGGCGGGGCGACGGTCACGACGTCATCCCGTCGGCGTAGGCCCGCACCAGGCGGGCATAGACGGGATCGCCGGCCAGGAGCTCGGCGTGGGAGCCCGAGCCCACCACCCGCCCGTCGGCCAGGTGCACCACCCGGTCGGCCAGCTCGATGGTCGAGAGACGATGGGCCACCACCAGGGTGCTGCACGCCAGCGTGGCCCGCAGGGCCCGGAGGATGGCCGCCTCGATGGTCGGGTCGACCGCGCTGGTGGCGTCGTCGAGCACCAGGACACGGGGCCGGCGCAGCAGGGCCCGAGTGAGGGCCAGCCGTTGGCGCTGCCCGCCGGAGAGGGTCACGCCCCGCTCCCCCAGGACGGTGTCCCAACCCTGGGGCAGGCGGGCCACGAAGTCATCGGCGTGGGCGACCGCGGCCGCGGCCTCCAGCTCGTCGTCGTCCACCTCGGATCCGAGGGTGACGTTCTCGCGGACGGTGTCGGCGAAGAGGAAGGTCTCCTGGAACACCAGGGCCACGGCGGCGCGCACGGCGACCGGGTCGGCCTCTCGCAGGTCGACCCCGCCCAGACGCACGGTGCCCGTGTCGGGGTCGAGGAGGCGCGGCAGCAGCTCGCACAGGGTGGACTTGCCTGCGCCGGTGGCCCCGACGAGGGCCACCACCTCGCCGTGGTCGACGTGCATGGTGACGCCGTCGAGCACCGGGTCCAGCCGGTCGGGGGCGTCGTCCGGGCCGTCGACGGAACCGGCGCCGCTGCCGTGGGCGAAGGAGACCTCCTCGAGGGCGACCGCCAGCGGCCCATCGGGCAGCGGGACCGCGGTGCCGGGCTCGGGCGCCGGCTCGGACGGGGTGGCGACCACCAGGTCGAGGCGCTCGCTGGTGACGACCGCCCTCGGCAGCTCCTGGAGGAAGAACCCGAAGACCCGCATGGGGAAGGCCAGCAGCCCGAACAGCGCCACCGCCTGCACCACCTGCCCGGTGTCGAGCCGGCCGAGCGAGACCTGCCAGGCGCCGATGACCAGCAACACGACGATGCCCAGGTTGGGGAGGGCGTCGATGACCGGTTCGAAGGTGGCCCGCACCCGCCCCACGTCGAGGCGGGCCCGGCGCAGCTGGTCGGCGGCCCGGTCGAGGCGTTCGACCTCGGCATCGGCGCGACCGAGCGTCTTGACGACGAGAGCGCCGTCGAAGCTCTCGTGGGCGATGCGGCTGACGTGGCCCACCTGGCGCTGCACCTCGCCGACGGGCACCTCCACCCGAGCGGTGTAGAGGCGGTTCACGATGGCCAGGGCGGGGAACAACAGCACCGCCACCAGCATCAGCATCCAGTCGACGGTGGCCAGGCTGGCGATGGCGAACACCACCAGGGTGACCACCCCGATGGAGAACGGCAGGGGGTTGAGGACCTCGGTGGCGGCGATGATGTCGTTGTCGGCGTGGGCCAGCAGCCGCCCGGTGGGGGTGTCCTTGTGGAAGCGCAAGGGGGCTTCGAGGTACACCCGGCTCAGCCGCTTGCGCCACGCCCGCTGGTTCCGGAAGGTGAGCAGGGCGGCGAAGTAGCGCCGCAGGATGATGGTGAGGGCCCGCAGGAACCCGACGGCGAGCAGCACGCCGGCCGCCCCGAGCACGGCACTGCCCTCGACCCGACCGTCGGCGAACGAGGGCACGATCACCTCGTTGGTGATGCGTCCCAGCACGACGGTCGTGGCCACCGCGGCCCCGGCGTAGATGGCCGCGCCGACGATGGACACCGCGAACACGCGGGGCTGGGCCCGCACGTAGCGCGCCAGGAGCCGGGCGCCGCGCCCGACCACCCCTCGGGTGGGCTCCGCGGACGTCGAGGCGGTCACGGCCGACGCCGCGCGGGTCCCGGCGGGGCCGCCGGGGGCAGCGTCGAGGGTGCTGCGATCGGCTGAGCCGACCGCCACTGCCCGTCCCCCACCGTCGCCCCCTGTCCGGGCGCCCCGTGGCGCGCCTCTCGAGGCGGTCAGGCTACCGGCGCTCGCGTCGCGGCCACCAAGGGGTTGCCGCCTCCCGGCAGGCCCCGACGGGTGTTCAGCGAGGGCCGGTGAAACCGAGGTTGGTGGCGATCTCGCGGGTCGCGGTCGAGCGGTTCAGCGTGTAGAAGTGCAGCCCCGGGGCGCCCTGGTCGAGCAGCTCCTGGCACAGGGCGGTGGCCAGCTCCACACCCAGGGCCCGCACGCCGTCGGGGTCGTCGGCGAGGGCCTCGAAGCGGGCGGCCAGGTGGGGCGGGAACTCGGCGCCGGCCAGCTGGGCGAAGCGGGCCACCTGCTTGGCGTTGGTGACCGGCATGATGCCCGGCAGCACCGGCTTGTGGCAGTCGAGCGCGGCCAGTTCGTCGACCATGCGCAGGTAGGGCTCGGCCTCGAAGAAGAACTGGGTGATGGCGAAGTCGGACTCGGCCAGCTTGGCGGCCAGGTGGCGGCGATCCGATCCCATCTCCGGCGAACGGGGATGGCCCTCGGGGTGGGCGGCCACGCCGACCGAGAAGTCGCCCACCTCGTGCACCAGGCGCACCAGGTCGAGCGCGTAGGCGAACTCGTCGAGCGGGGCGTCGTCGGGCTGGTCGGCCGGCGGATCGCCGGCCAGGGCCAAGATGTTGGTGATGCCCGCCTCGCGGTACTCGGTGAGCAGGCTCACCAGCTCGTCACGGGTGTGGGCCGCGCACGTGAGGTGGGCCATGGCGGTGATGCCCGTGTCGCGCTCTATGTGGATCACGATGTCGCGGGTGCGCTCGCGGGTGGACCCCCCGGCGCCGTAGGTGACCGAGACGAAGGACGGGTGGAGGCCCTCGAGCTCGCCGATCGTCTTCTCGAGGGCGCGGGCGGCCTCGTCGGTCTTGGGCGGGAAGAACTCGAACGAGCAGGTCCGGCCGGCGGCCAGCAGATCGGCGATGCGGGTCATCCGCCGTCTCCGGGACCCAGCGCCCGCTCGGCCGCCTCCACGGTGTTCACCAGCAACATGGCGCGGGTCATGGGCCCCACGCCGCCGATGCGGGGCGAGAGCCAACCGGCGACCTCGGCGGCCTCCTCGGCCACGTCGGAGACGAGCTTCTTGCCTTCGAACGACACGCCGGCGGCCACCACGGCCGCGCCGGGCTTGACCATCTCCGCGGTGATCAGGCCGGGCGAGCCGGCGGCGGCCACCAGGATGTCGGCCTGACGCGTGTAGGCGCCGAGGTCGGCCACACCGGTGTGCACCACGGTGACCGCGGCGTTGGCGTGAGGGCGCTTGAGGGTGAGCAGGTTGGCCAGGGGCCGCCCGATGGTGAGCCCTCGGCCCACGATGACCACGTGGCGGCCCTCGATGGGCACCTCGTAGTGCACGAGCAGGGCCTGGATGCCTGCCGGCGTGCACGGCAGCGGACCGGCGACGCCCTGGACCAGGTGGCCGAGGTTGACCGGGTGCAGCCCGTCGACGTCCTTGGCCGGGTCGACGGCGAGCAGGGCGGCCTCGAAGTCGAGGTGCTTCGGGAACGGGTACTGCATGAGGTAGGCGTCGACGGCAGGGTCGGCGTTGAAGCGGTGCACGACCTCGAGCACGTCGTCCTGCGTGGCGTCGGCCGGGAGGTGGGCGTGGTGCGATGTGATGCCCAGGGCCTCGCAGTCGCGGTGCTTCATGGCCACGTAGTTGGCCGAGGGGCCGTCGTCGCCGACCAGCACCGTGCCGAGCCCCGGGGTGATGCCCCGCTCGGCCAGGGCGGCCACCCGGGCCACCAGGTCCGCCTTGATGCCCGTGGCCACTGCTTCACCGTCGAGGACCTGCGCTGTCATGGTCGCCGACCCTACCGTGGGGGACCGATGTCCTCCGCCGTCCGCACCCCTCCCGCGCCGCTGGCGATCGGGCCGATCCACCTGGCCGTGCCCGTGGTGCTGGCCCCCATGGCCGGCATCACCAACGCCGCCTTCCGGCGCCTGTGCCGCCGGTTCGGCGGGGGGCTGTTCGTGAGCGAGATGGTGAACGCCCGCGGTCTGCTCGAGGGGGGCGAGAAGTCCTGGCAGCTGGCCGCCTTCGACCCCGACGAGTCGCCCCGGTCGATCCAGCTCTACGGCACCGACCCGACCACGGTGGGCGAGGCCGTCCGGCGCCTGGTGGGCGACGGCCACGTCGACCACGTCGACCTCAACTTCGGGTGCCCGGTCCCCAAGGTCACCCGCCACGGCGGCGGGGCGGCCCTCCCGGCCCGACCCCGCCTGTTCGCCGCGGTGGTCAGCGCCGCCGTCCGCGCCGCCGGAGACGTCCCCGTCACCGTGAAGATGCGCATGGGGCTCGACGACGAACGGCTCACCTACCTGCCCGCCGGGCGCCTGGCCGCCGAGGCCGGCGCCGCCGCCGTGGCGCTGCACGCCCGCACCGCCGAGCAGCGCTATTCGGGCCGGGCCCGGTGGGACGCCATCGGCGCCCTGGTCGAGGCCGTGGGCGAGGTGGCGCCGGTGCCCGTCCTCGGCAACGGCGACATCTGGACGGCCGACGACGCGCTGGCCATGGTCGAGGCCACCGGCTGCACCGGGGTGGTGGTCGGCCGGGCCTGCCTGGGTCGGCCCTGGTTCTTCGCCGAGCTGGAAGCGGCGTTCACCGCCGCCCCCGTGCCCCCGGCCCCCGGGCTCGGGGCCGTCGTCGAGGTGGCCCTCACCCACGCCCGGCTGCTGGCCGACGCCGTCGGCGAACCGCGGGCCGTGCTGCAGATGCGCAAGCACCTGGGCTGGTACCTCGCCGGCTACCCGGTGGGAGGCCACACCCGGCGAGCCCTCATGGCCGCGTCGTCGCTCGACCACCTCGACGTGCTGCTGCGCGGCCTCGACCCGAACCTGTCGCTCCCTCCGGGCGCCGATGCCCTCCCCCGGGGGACCCAGGCCGGACCCCACCCGGTCGTGGTTCCTGACGGGTGGCTCGACACCGACTCCACGACACCGCCACCCGCCGCCACCGACGTGCTCGTCGGCGGCGGATGAGAGGCTGGGCGCCATGTCCGATCGCTCGCGCCACGCCACCCGACTGGTCCTGGCCTCGGGCTCGCCGCGCCGACGCACGCTGCTGCTCGACCTGGGCCTCGACTTCGACGTGCGCCCGCCCGACGTCGACGAGTCGGTGGCACCGGACGAGTCCGGCACGGCCTACGTCGAGCGGTTGGCCCGCACCAAGGCGGCGGTCGCCAGCGCGCCCGGCCAGGTGACCCTGGCCGCCGACACCACCGTCGACCTCGATGGGCACCTCCTCGGCAAGCCCACCGATGCCGACGAGGCTCGCGAACTGCTCACCCGGCTGGCGGGGCGCAGCCACCAGGTCCACACCGGTGTGGCCGTCGCCTGGTGGACACCTGCCGAGACGACCGCCGTCGCCTCCGAGGTCACCACCACCGAGGTCACCTTCTCGGCGATGCCCGACCGGTGGATCGACTGGTACGTCGGCACCAACGAGCCCTACGACAAGGCCGGCGGCTACGGCGTGCAGGGTGCCGCCGGCCTCTTCGTCACCCGTCTCGACGGCAGCCCCACCAACGTCATCGGGCTCCCCCTCGACGCCGTGGCCCGCCTCGTGGGCCGCGCCGGCCACGACCTGCTCGACTTCCTGCGCCGCTGACGCAGGGAGCGCCCTGCGGATCCTCGTCGTTCAGCGCGGGGCCGGGGCGACCAGCTCGACGGCGTTGCCGTCGGGGTCGAGCAGCTGCAGCGACGGCTTGCCCAGCTCGAGCACGACCCCTTCGTGGGCGATGCCCGCCTCGCTCAGGTGCCGGGCCCACACCTCGAGCGACTCCCCGTCCGGCGCACCGAACGCGATGTGGTCGAGCGGTGAGCTGGCCGCCTCCAGGCGCTCGGCCGGCGAGAGGACCACGACCAGTCGGGCCTCACGGTTGCGCAGGGCCACCGTGTCGGGCAGCTCCACGAAGGCCTCCATGCCGAGGACCGTCTCGTACCAGCGGCGCGACCGCTCGAGGTCGCCGACCCGCAGCTGGACGTGGCTGAACCCGGTCACCGGTGCGTTCATGGGGCCAGTGTGCCAGCCCAGCTCGCCGGTGGACCGAGGGGGCCGGGCGTCAGTGGCGGAAGTGGCGCTCACCGGTGAGGACCATGGCCAGGCCGTGCTCGTTCGCGGCGGCGATGACCTCGTCGTCGCGGATGGAGCCGCCCGGCTGGATGACGCAGGTGGCGCCGGCCTCGACCGCCCCGTCGAGACCGTCGGGGAAGGGGAAGAAGGCGTCGGAGGCGTAGACCCCTCCTGCGGCCCGACCGGCGGCCTTCTCGCCGGCCAGCTTGCCGGCGTCGCGGCGGTTCTGCTGGCCGCAGCCGATGCCGACGGCGGCGCCGTCGCTGACCAGCACGATGGCGTTGGAGGTGACCTTGGCGACCACCCGCCACGCCAGCTCGAGGTCGGCCCACTCGGCTTCGGTGGGCTGGCGGTCGGTGACCACCCGCCAGGCCGACCGGTCGACGGTGACGTGGTCGGCCGTCTGCACCAGGTAGCCGCCGTCGACCGAACGCAGCGTGAGCTCGGGCACAGCCGGGGCGGTGGCCTCGAGGATGCGCAGGTTCTTCTTCTTCTCCTGCAGGAGGGCGAGGGCGTCGGCGTCGTAGGCCGGGGCCACCAGCACCTCGGTGAACACCGGGCCGAGGGCCTCGGCGACGGCCAGGGTCACGGGACGGTTGACGGCGACGATGCCGCCGAAGGCCGACACCGGGTCGCACTCGTGGGCCCGCGTGTAGGCGGTGAGGATGTCGTCGGCCACGGCCACGCCGCACGGGTTGGCGTGCTTGATCACGACGGCGGCCGGGCCGTCGCCGAGGGCGTGCACGAGCTGCCAGGCCGCCTCGGTGTCGTAGACGTTGAGGTAGCTCATCTCCTTGCCGCCGTGCTGGGTGGCGGTCTCCCACCAGCCCTGCCGGCCGCGGGTGGTGTAGCGGGCGCCGACCTGGTGGGGGTTCTCGCCGTAGCGCAGGACCTGGGCCCGGTCGAGGGTGAGCGAGAGCGTCTCGGGCAGGGCGTCGGCGTCGGCGTCGCCGCTGGCAGCCGCGTCGGCGCCAGTGCCGGCCGAGCCGGGGGCCGGCATGCCGGCGTCGAACCAGGCCACGATCTCGGCGTCGTAGGCGGCGGTGTGGGCGAAGGCGTCGCGGGCCAGGCCGCGCTTGGTGTCGGCCGAGAGGGCGCCGCCGGCGCGCAGCTCGGCCACCACCTCGTCGTAGCGGCCGGGGTCGGTGACGATGCCGACGAACGCGTAATTCTTGGCCGCAGCACGCACCATGGCCGGCCCGCCGATGTCGATGAGCTCGATGGAGGGCTCGGCCGAGAACGGATAGAGGTTGGCCACGACGAGGTCGATGGGCTCGATGCCGTACTCGGCCATGTCAGCGCGGTGCTCGGCGTTCGTCGGGTCGGCCAGGATGCCGCCGTGCACCTTGGGGTGCAGGGTGACCACCCGGTGCCCGAGGATGGCGGGCACGCCGGTGAGGTCGGCCACGTCGGTGACGGGCACGCCGGCCTCGGCGATCACCCGGGCGGTGCCGCCGCTGGAGACGAGGTCCCAGCCCAGCTCGTGCAGGGCACGGGCCAGATCGACCACACCAGTCTTGTCGTACACGGACAGAAGAGCCCTCACCGGACACTCCCCCTCTCGAGGATCTCGGAGATCGTCTGGATGTAGAGGCGTCGCTCGACGCCCTTGATGCGTTCGTGGAGCGTCTCGACCGTGTCGTCGTCGAGGACGGGGACGGCCTCCTGGGCCAGGATCGGGCCGGCGTCGACCTCCTCGGTGGCCAGGTGCACGGTGCAGCCGGTGACCTTGACCCCGTAGGCGAGGGCGTCGTCGACGGCGTGCCAGCCGGGGAAGCTGGGCAGCAGCGCCGGGTGGGTGTTGAGGATCCGCTCGGGGAACGCCTCGAACAGGTCCTTGCCGAGGATGGTGCCGAAGCCGGCCATGGCGACGAGGTCGATGTCCCAGCCCCGGAGCACGCCGATGAGCTCGGCGGTGTAGCCGTCGCGGTCGAAGTCCTTGGCGTAGCTCTTGCGTTCGACGAGCTCGGACTCGACCCGGTGGCTGGCGGCCACGTCGAGCGCCCCGCAGGGACGGTCGGCCACGACCAGGGCGACGGGGATCCCGGCCGAGCAGATGGCGTCGAGGATGGTGCCACTACCCGAGGCCAACACGGCGAGACGCATAGGGCCGAGAACCTACCAGCCGCCCCCCACCCCGATTCCGGGCGTCCCGTGGCGGCCCCCTTCCCCTCGACCGACGGCCGATCGGCCTCCATCGGGGGCGGACGAACACCTGCCCGACCCGCCACTAGGGTCGCCGGGCATGGCTGAACGGGACGACCCGCTCGTGCTGCGCGTCGAAGGGCTCGTGCGCCGCTTCGGAGACCGGGTGGCCGTCGACGGCGTGTCCTTCGCCATCGCGCCGGGCGAGACCTACGGGCTCCTCGGTCCCAACGGTGCCGGCAAGACGACGACCATCTCGATGGTCGCCGGCGTGCTCGGCACCGACGCAGGGACGATCACCGTCGCCGGGCACACCATGGGCCGGGGCGATCGCCAGGCCAAGGCCGCCATCGGCCTGGTCCCCCAGGACGTGGCGCTCTATCCCGACCTCTCGGCCACCGAGAACCTGCGCTTCTTCGGCCGTCTCCAGGGCCTCGACGGCCGAGCGCTCGATGCCCGCATCACCGAGGTGCTCGACGTGGTCGGCCTCACCGACCGCGCCGCCGACCGCGTCGACGCCTACTCGGGGGGCATGAAGCGGCGAGCCAACATCGCGGTGGGCCTCCTGCACCGGCCCCGCCTGCTGATCCTCGACGAACCCACCGTGGGCGTCGACCCCCAGAGCCGCAACCAGATCCTCGAGTCGATCGAGGTGCTCGGTGGCGAAGGCCTCGCCGTGCTCTACACCACCCACTACATGGAAGAGGCCGAGCGCCTCTGCGACCGGGTGGGCATCATCGACGACGGACGCCTCGTGGCCGAAGGCACCCGGGCGCAGCTGGTCGAACGGATCGGCAGTCGCGAGAGCATCACCGTGCAGGTGCTGGGCGACGGTGCCTCGGTGGCCGAGCGATGCCGCCTGGTCACCGGCGTGGTGGCCGCCGACCTCGCCGACGCCACCACCGTCACGGTCGTGGCCGTCGACGCCGCCGCCGTGCTCTCCGAGGTGGTCGAGGCGGTCCACGACGCCGGCACGTCCATCACCGGCGTCGAGATCGACGAACCGGATCTGGAGGACGTGTTCCTGCAGTTGACCGGGAAGGCGCTACGGGACCGGGCATGAGCGGCCGCGCCGATCCCGCCCTCGCCACCCACCCCGACCTGCGTCCACCCGGTGGCAGCCGGGCCACGGGCATCGTCGCCGGGTCGGATCTGCGACGGCGGATCCGCAACCGCTCGGCGCTGCTCACCGCCTTCGCCGGGCCGCTCGTCTTCGCCGTGGTGTTCAGCACGCTCATCGGCGGCGCCACGTCCAGCCGCTTCGAGGTGGCGGTGGTCGACATGGACCGGTCCGAGACGTCCGCCGCCATCGTGTCGGGACTGCTCGCCGACGACGGTGGTTCGCCGGACCAGCCGTCAGAAGACGCCTCCGCGGTGACCTTCACCCGTCTCGACGGTCGCGCCGCCGCCGAGGCGGCGGTCGACGACGGCGAGGTCGACGCCGCCATCGTGGTGCCCGAGGGCTACGAGGCGGCGGCGCAGACCCCCACCCCGTCCTCCCTCGTGGTGCTGCGCAATCCCGGACGCACCATCGCCGGCCAGGTGGCCGAGTCGGTGGCCACCAGCGTGGCCGGTCGTGTCCTCCAGGTGGCCACCGCCGCCGCGCTGGCCACCGACCTGACCGGGACGGCTCCGTCCGCCGACCTGCTCCAGGCCGCTCGCGATGCCGCGTCGCCCCTCGGCCTCGGCCAACTCGACGTCGACCGCGACGAGATCTCGCCGGCGGCCTACTACGGCGCGGCCATGAGCATCCTCTTCCTGTTCTTCACCGTCGGCCTGGCCGCCCGTTCGGTGCTGGCCGAACGCACCGACGGCACCCTGGTCCGCCTCCTGTCCGGGCCCACCCCGCCGGGCGCGGTGATCGCCGGCAAGACCTCCTCGGTGGCGGCGCTCGGTCTCGCCGGCTTCGTCACCGTCTGGGTGGTCACCTCGGTCGTGTTCGGCGCCGGCTGGGGCAACCCGGCCGGGGTGGTGGTGCTCATGGTCGCCACCGTGATCGCCATCGCCGGGGTGGCCACCCTCGTCACCTCTCTCGCCCGCACCCCTCAACAGGCCGAGTCGTACACCGCGCTGGTCGCCTTCGCCTTCGCCTTGTTGGGGGGCAACTTCCTCGGTCCCGGCCAGCTCCCCGGGGTGCTGGAACAGGCGTCGCTGCTCACCCCCAACGGGTGGGCCCTGCGGGCCTTCACCGAGCTGGCGGCCGGCACCGCCGACCCCACCCAGCTGGCCACGACCGTCGCCGTGCTGGTCGGGTTCGGCGTGGTCTTCGGGACGATCGGCCTCGCCCGCGTCCACCGGCTGATGGCGCCATGAGCCGGCTGAGGGCGGTGTGGGCCTTCGTCGCCGTCCTGTTCCGGTCGCTCAGCCGGGACCGTACGGCGCTGTTGTTCATGGTCGTCCTACCGATCCTGGTCATCGTGGTCATCGGGAGCGCCTTCGGCGGCGAGGGGCGCGTGGGAATCGGCGTGGTGAACACCGCCACGGGCCCGGTCTCGGAGGCTTTCGTCGCCGAGCTCGAAGAGGCCGAGGGGGTGGCGATCACCGACTACCCCGACGCGGACCGCGCCGATGCCGCCATCCGGCGAGGCGACGTGTCGGCAGCCGTCGTCGTCCCGGGCGATCTCGACGACACCGTGGCGGGGGGCGGGGAGGTGGAGATCGCCTTCCTCGGTTCCGCCAGCGACCAGGCCGCGCTCACCGCTCGGGTGGCGGTGAGCGGGGCCGTCGACGCCGTGGCCGCTCGGGCCGGGGCGGCGAGGGTGGTGGTCGACGGGCTCGGCGGGTCGTTCCCGGACGCCTTCGCCGCCGCCCTCAGCGTCGGTCAGGGCGGCGATGGCGGCCGCGACGTCGAGATGGTCGACATCGGGGGCGGTGGCACCCGGGACATCAGCCGCTTCTCCCTGGTCGCCCCCCAGAACCTCGTGCTGTTCGTGTTCATCACGTCGCTGTCCGGTGGCGCCTACCTCGTCCTCGCCCGCCGGGCCGGGATCCTGCGTCGGGTGGCCTCGCTGCGCACCGACACGACCACGGTCCTGGTGGGCATGGCCACCGGATGGTTCGCCATCGCCCTCGTCCAGTCGCTGCTCATCCTGGGCATCGGCGCCCTCTTCTTCGACGTGGACTGGGGCGACCCGTGGGGCGCGGCGCTGCTCACGGTGGCCTTCGCCGCCGTCGGGGCCAGCGCCGGCCTGCTGGTCGGCGCCATCGGGCGCGACGAGGACAAGGTCGGCAACCTCGCGCCCATCGTGGGCATCACCCTCGGTGCCCTCGGGGGGTGCATGGTCCCCATCGAGGTGTTCCCCCCGGCGATGCTGGCCATCGCCCACGCCGTCCCCCACTACTGGGCGATCGTCGCCTGGCAGCGGCTGGTCTTCGACGGTGGAGGCGTCGCCGACATCGCCGGCTCCCTCGCCGTGCTCACCGGGTTCGCGGTGGTCCTGCTCGGGGCGGCCTCCGCCGTCCTTCGCCGTCAGCTGCGCCACGGCTGACGGCGCTCCGGGCCCGCCCGCTGCCCGGCCGAGGGCCCCAGCAGGCACACTGGGACGATGGACCGCACCCCGGCCACCAACCCCCCACCGGCCCAGCCCACCACCCGCGGGGTGGCCCAGTGCCTGGTGATCGGCCTGGCCTGCGGCATCGGCGTGCGCATCGTGGCGTGGGTACTGCCGCTGGGGTGGCTCGGGCTCGTGCTGCTCCCCGTGACCGGCGTGGTGGTGGGCGCCGTGATCGGCCGCTCCGTCCGCGTCACCCCCCGCAGCGCCGGGCTGGCCTTCCTCGGTGGCGCCATGGTGTGGGCCGTCATCGCCGCCGGAGGCGGGCTCCTGTGGCCGCTCCGCGTGATCTTCGGCGTGGCCATCGCCATGGTCGCGGCGGCCGGGTTCGCATCGAGCGTGGCGTGGCGGCAGGGACCGACCCGCGCCCTCCCCCCGGGCTGAACCCGCCTGCCAGCCGGGTGCTCGACGCCGCCCCGGCGTGCTCAGGCGGCGCGCAGGGGCCGCCCGGCCAGCACCCCGGTGTGCCTGCCGTCCTCCATGAACACCTGGCCGTTCACCAGGGTCCAGCCGTAGCCCTCGGCTCGCTGCACGAAGCGACCGGCGTCGCCGGGGAAGTCGCGCACGTACTGCGGTAGCGGCAGGTGCAGGGCATCGAGGTCGACCACGTTGAGGTCGGCCCGGGCCCCGGGGCGCACCACCCCCCGGCCGGTCAGCCCGGCGAAGGCGGCGGTGTCGGAGGTGATGCGCCGCACCCCTTCGCCGATGTCGACCAGGCCTCGCTCGCGCACCCAGTAGGAGAGGAAGAAGGTGGGCTGGCTGGCGTCGAGGATCTGGCCGACGTGGGCGCCGGCGTCGGCCAACCCCATCATCACCAGGGGGTCGGTGAGCATCTCGGCGATCACCCCGAAGTCCTGGTTGAGCACCGGCCAGTTGAGGACGACCTGCCCGTCGTGGGCCACGCAGAGGTCGACGTAGGCCTCCACCGCGCTGGTGCCGGCCCGCTCGGCATGCGCCGCCAGGCTGCTGGCGGGATCGCAGTCGTAGCGAGCCCCCCGCTCGGGGGTGAGCACGTAGAAGTCGCGCCAGGCATCGACGCCGGCGGGGCCGTCGCCCTCGGCGACGAGGGCGGCGTGCACGTCGGGATCGGTCATCGCCGCCGCCTTGGTCCGGGCGTCGAGCCCGGAGAGGGCTTCCCAACCAGGTCGGCTGTCGAACGGCGTGGCGTGGTCGAGGCTGAACACCACGCCGATGCCCCGAGAGGTGGTCTGGGGCCGCAGGCGAGCCCCGGCGGCGTTGGCACCGGCCACGAACCCGAGGGTCTGGCGCCACAGGTCGGGGTCGGAGAAGGTGTTGGTCAGGTTGAAGGTGAACGGGCGCCCCGCGGTCCGGCTCATCGCGGCCATGAGCGCCACCTCCGAGCGGGCCCGTTCGACGCCGGGTCCGTCGCCGTCGAAGCGGGGGGCGGCGCCGAAGAAGCCGCGTCCGTGGGCACCGACGGCGTCGGCCAGGGCCACCAGCTCGGTCTCGGTGGCCCAGGTGCCGGGCACGTTGCGACCGTCGGGGGCCACGTGCCGGCGGGTCCGCGAGGTGGAGAAGCCCAGGGCGCCGGCGGCCATGGCCTCGTCGACGGCACCCACCATGACGGCCAGCTCCGCGTCGGTGGGGACGGCGTCGGGATCGAGGGAACGCTCCCCCATGGCGTGGTAGCGCACCGCGCAGTGCCCGACCATGCCCCCGACGTTGACCCCCTTCGGCGTCGAGCCCAGCCAGTCGAGGTACTGCCCGTAGCTCTCCCAGCTGAACGGCAGCCCGGCGAGGATCGAGTCGGCCGGGATGTCCTCGACCGACTCCATCATCCGGGCCAGGTAGCCGGCGTCGCCGGCGCGGACGGGGGCGAAGGTGACGCCGCAGTTGCCGATCACCAGGGAGGTCACGCCGTGCCAGCACGACGAGGTGGCCAATGGGTCCCACCCCAGCTGGGCGTCGAGGTGGGTGTGCAGATCGACGAACCCCGGGGTCACCAGCCGGCCGTCGGCGTCGAGCGTGCGTCGACCCCGCCCGACGTCAGGACCGACGGCGACGATCGTGTCGCCCTCGACGGCCACGTCGGCGGCCACCGGGCCCGCTCCCGTGCCGTCGACCACCATGCCCCCACGGATCACCAGGTCGTGCATGGACGGCCACCGTAGGCCCACCGAACGACGGCGTCACCCAGCGACGAGGGTCGACGCTGCGCACGGTGGGGGTGTGCCCGGTGGGGAGGCCGAAGGCGAGCGGCGCGATGCCGACGAGCCCGGGGCCGGCGGCCCCGGGCTCGGCTCGGCTCGGCTCGGCTCGGCTCGGCTCGGCTCGGCTCGGCTCGGCTCGACTCGGCTCGACTCAAGGGCGCCCGGGCACCGAGCGCCCGGTGAAGGCGACGAGTCGCTCCAGCGGCGTCGCCCCGCCCGGCGCCACCGTGGACTCGGCGAAGGTGCGACCGTCGCGCTCTCGTCCGTCGAGGGTGCGGTGGGCGATCCGCCCGGCGCCGACGACGACGTCGTCGGGCACGTCGAGCTCGGACCCGAGGGTCGTCGCCAGGTCCCAGCTGTGGACCAGCAGGTCGAAGGCGACGAACCGGAGGAAGGTGGCGCCCTGCATGGACCCGAAGGGGAGATCGAGCACCCGCTCCGTCGCCCCCGGCGACTGCGCAGCAGCGCCGAAGTGCTCCGCGGCGCGCTCGAAGGCCCCGAGCGGGTCGTCACCGAGGGCGTCGGGCAGGCGGCCCGAGATGTCGTGGACCGGGCCGCCCTGGAGGGCACCGGCGAACATCTCGGCCCCGCCGACCACGTGGTTGAGCAGGTCCCGCACCGCCCAGCCGTCACAGGGCGTCGACAGGCCGAGCTCCGTCGGGCCCACCTCCGCGACCAGCGCGCCGAGCCTCGGCACGATGACCTCGAGCTGGGCGGCGCCCTCCTCGGCGTCGCGAGGCAGCGTCTGCACCTCGGTGACGCTCACGAGCCCGCCCCCGCCATCTGATCGAGCATGTGGTCCAGCGCCGCCGTGTGCTCCACCGCCGGGCTGAACAAGATGACGTCGGCGTCCTCGGTCACCCGCACGGTGTGACCCGGCGGCCAGTAGAAGAGCTCACCGCCCTCACACTGCTCGTCGGTGCCGTCGCGGTAGGACACGACGAGAACGCCCGAGAGCATGTACCCCCAGTGGGGGGCCTGGCAGCTGTCGCCCTCGAGCCCGGCGAGCAACGGAGCGATGTCGGTGCCGGCGGCCAGGGAGAAGAACTCCCCGCCGATGGTCCCGTACCCGGTCGCGTCGCCGAAGTCGGGGAGTTGGCGAGCCACCGCTCCCGGCGCATCGATCTTGACCGGCACGTCGTCTCTGCGGATGTGCATGGTGTCTCCGTTCGTCGTGGTCCATCTGGTTCGAGGAGCACGATGAGGCCCGGCCCTTGTGGGCTGTCGGTGGTCCGTCGGTGGTCGCTCGGTGGCGCGGCGTGGTGCGTCACCGCCACCGTCGGCGACGAGATGGGGCCAGACTGTGAGAGATGGGACTTCAGGTGCTCGGTGGGGTCAAGCTCCGCGACGGCACCGAACAGGTGTCGCTCGGACCCACCCCACGCCTCCTCCTCGCCGTGCTGTTGGCCCACCGACGACGGGTCGTCTCCGTCGACGCCCTCGCCGACGCCCTCTGGGGGGCAGAACCCCCGGCGACGGCGCGAGCCACGCTCCAGACCCATGTGTCCAGGCTCCGGACGCTGGTGCAACGACTTCCCGGCACCCGGCTCGTGGCACAGGCCCCCGGCTACGTGCTGGAAGTGCCTCGGGACCAGGTCGACGCCGATCGCTTCGCGGACGCGGTCGAAGCCTCGCTCTCCCAGCGGGTCGACCCCCGGCGCACCGCGGCCGAGCTCGATGCGGCCCTCGAGGAGTGGCACGGCCCCGCCTTCGCCGGGATGGCGGAGCACGACTGGGCCCGACCCGAGGCGGTGCGGCTCGACGAGCTCCACCTCGTCGTCCGTGAGGAACGAGCAGCAAGCCGGCTCGACGCCGGCGACGCGGCCGAGGTGATCGGCGACCTCGAGGCGTTCACCTTCGAACACCCCCTTCGGGAACGTCCCTGGGGGCTGCTGATGCTCGCCCTGCACCGCAGCGGTCGCCAGGCCGAGGCGCTGCGCACCGCACACCGGCTGCGCCGGACCCTCGCGGACGAGCTCGGGCTCGAACCCTCCCCCGAGCTCCGGTCGCTCGAGCAGGCCATCGCCGCGGAGGACCCGGCGCTGCGTCCGCCGTCCGGCGGGCCCGCCGAGGGGGCCGAGCCGCCGGTGCCGACATCGGCCCCGCCCTCGACCCGTGCGACCCTGCCCAGGGCGGCCACCGAGCTCCTGGGTCGGGCCGACGACCTGGCCCGCTTGGAAGCGCAGCTCGGCGCGGCCCGGGTCCTGACCCTCACCGGACCGGGTGGGGTGGGCAAGTCCCGCCTCGCCTACGAGCTGGCCGGACGCCAGGCCGAGCACCACGGCGACGGCGTGCGGGTCGTCGAGCTGGCCCCCATCGTGAGGCCCGAGGAGGTCACGCCGTCGGTCGCCGCCGTGCTCGACGTGCAGCAACGGTCCGGTCGCACCCTCACCGATGCCATCGCCGAGGTGCTGGGACCGCTCGAGCTGCTCCTCGTGCTCGACAACTGCGAGCACGTCATCGAGGGCGTGACGTCCCTCGTCGACCACGTGGTGCGCTGGTGTCCCCACGTGCGGATCCTGGCCACCAGTCGAGAGCCGATGCGACTCCCCGGCGAGGTCGTGTGGCCGGTGGCACCGCTGCCGGTCCCGACCGACCCGACCGCCCCGGCCGCGGAGCTGGCGAGCTCTCCTGCCGTGCAGGTCTTCCGGGAGCGAGCTGCGGCGGCCTCACCCGGCTTCCACTACGACACCGCCACGGCCACCGACGTGGCCGAGCTCTGCATCCGTCTCGACGGCGTCCCCCTCGCCCTCGAGCTGGCGGCAGCCCGCATGAACTCGATGTCCCCCCGCCAGCTCGTCGAGCGCCTCGACGAACGCTTCGGCCTGCTCGATGCGCCACGAGCGCTCGATCGTCGCCACCGGAGCCTCCTCGACGTCGTCCAGTGGTCCTACGAGCTGCTCGACAACGCCGAACGCACGCTCTTCGAGCGCATCTCGGTCTTCGCCGGGGGCTTCGGGCTGGAGGTGGCCGAAGCCACCTGCGCCGACGAGGAGCTCCCGGCCCACGACATCGCCGGTCGGCTGGCCGCGCTCGCCGACAAGTCGCTGGTCGTGGCCGAGCACGAAGGCGACGGGGTTCGCTTCCGCCAGCTGGAGACCCTGCGGCAGTACGGGGCTCGCCTCCTCGCCGAGCGTCCCGGATCCGGGTGGGTGGCGAGGGCCCATGCCGAGACCTTCACCGGCCTGGCCGAGCTCGCGGCCACGGAACTCGAGTCGCCGGACGAGGCCGCCACGATGGCGCGCCTCGAGACCGAGCTGGGGAACCTGCGCGCCGCGGTCCGCACCGCCACCGACGCCGGAGACGTCGACCTGGCGCTGCGCCTCGCCACCGCGACGCGCGAGTTCGGGTTCCGGCGCCTGCGAGACGAGGTGGTCGGGTGGGCCGAGGTACTGGTGACCAAGCCGGCGGCGCAGACCCACCCGCTCTTCGCCACGGCACTGGCCATGGTGGCCTACGGCTGCTTCGTGAGGGGCGAGCTGCGCGCGTCGATCCGTTGGGCCGAGCAGGCGGTCGAGACCGCGGACCGTTCGGGCCACACCACCGAGGGCCTCGCCGAACGGGCACTCGGCAACGCCTGGTTCTACGTGGGAGACCGCATCGTGGCGCTGGAGTGGATGCGACGGATGCGGGCGGCAGCTGAGGCCACCGGCGTCGACGGGAACGTCGCCCACGCCCGGTACATGAGCTCGGTCGCGGCGACCAGCGTCGGCGATCTCGACGGCGGACGCCGCCTCGCCGAGCTGGCCCATGAGGCGGCCGAGCGCAGCGGGAGCGCGACGTCGCGATCCCAGGCGGCGTACGCCTCCGGTCTGGCTGCGGCCGCCACCGGCGAGAGCGACGCCGCCCTCACGATGCTGGAGGCCGCCATCGACGCCGCCGCCGAGGCCGGCAACCGTTGGATGGTGGCCTTCGCCATGACCGAGGCCATGTGGTTGCGCGCCCAGCGGGGCGAGCTCGGGTCCGCGCTCGAGGGTTACCGCGAGGTGGTCGAGACGTGGTTCCGCGGCGGGGACTGGGCGAACCAGTGGCTGACCCTCCGCCAGCTCGCCGCCATCCTCGCGTCGTGCCGCCACGACGAGCAGGCGGCGATCCTCTTCGGGGCGGTCGACGCCGCCGGGGCCGCCTCCGCGCTCCCGTTCGCCCCGACCGACGCCGACGCCGTCGAGCTCGAACGGGACTCGCTCCTCGCCCGCCTCGGCGGGGACCGGGCCGCCCAGCTCCACTCCCACGGGGCGCGGATGCGCGACGACGCCGTGGTCGCCCACGCCCTCGCCGCCATCGCCGACGCCCGCTGAGCCACTGCTCGAGCAGGTGGCGTCACCCCCCCCCGGCGGCGCTGGTGCACGACCCCACCACGGGCCAGACGCGCACGGAGCCCGGCCGTGGGGCCGGGCTCCGTCGGTGTGGATCTGCTTCGGTGACGGACCGCGGTCCGCCCGGGGTCAGGCCCAGCCGTTCTCGCGGACGACCTGGACCATGAGCTCGCCGGCCTCGGTGGGGTTCTGGCCCACCTTCACGCCGGCGTCGGCGAGGGCTTCCATCTTGGCGGCCGCCGTGCCCTTGCCCCCGGAGACGATGGCACCGGCGTGGCCCATCTTCTTGCCGGCCGGGGCGGTGACGCCGGCGACGTAGGACACGACCGGCTTGCTCATCTTGTGCTTGATGAACTCGGCCGCCTCTTCCTCGGCCGAGCCGCCGATCTCACCGATCATCATGACGGCCTTGGTGTCGGGGTCGGCCTCGAAGGCCTCGAGGCAGTCGATGAACGAGGTGCCGGGCACGGGGTCGCCACCGATGCCGACGCACGTGGTGACGCCGATGTCCTGGAGCTTGAGCTCGTAGAGGGCCTGGTAGGTGAGCGTGCCGGAGCGGCTCACGATGCCGACCGGGCCGCCCTCCTTGGCGATCTCGCCGGCGGTGATGCCGATATTGGCCTTGCCGGGGCTGATGATGCCGGGGCAGTTGGGGCCGAGCAGGCGCACGTTCGGGAAGTCGCGCTTGAGCTTGTTGTAGAACCAGGCCTCGTCGTGGGCGGGGACGCCCTCGGTGATGCAGACGATGAACTCGACACCGCCTTCGGCGGCCTCCATCACGGCGCTGCGCACGCCGGGAGCCGGGATGAAGATGCAGCTGGCGTTGGCGCCGGTCTCGGCCACGGCGTCGGCGACGCTGGCGAAGATGGGGATGCCATCGACGTCCTCGCCCGCCTTCTTGGGGTTGGTGCCGGCCACGACGTTGGTGCCGTAGTCACGGTTGCGCAGACCGTAGAAGCGGCCCTGGGAGCCGGTGAGGCCCTGGTAGACGACCTTGGTGGTCTCGTCGACGAAGATGCTCATGTCGGGGTCCTCAGTTCTTCCCGGCCAGCTCGACGGCCGTACGGGCCGCCTCGAGCATGGTGGGCCGGCTCTGCAGCTTGTCGGACAGGTGGGGCTCGAGCAGGGCCCGGCCCTCGTCGGCGTTGGTGCCGTCGAGGCGGATCACGATGGGGGCCTCGATGTCGACCCGGTCGAGCGCCTCGATGATGCCCTTGGCCACCTCTTCACCCCGGGTGATGCCACCGAAGATGTTGATGAAGATGCTCTTGACCTTGGGGTCGTCGTTGATGACCTGGAGGGCCCCGGCCATCACGTCGGCGTTGGCGCCGCCGCCGATGTCGAGGAAGTTGGCCGGCTCGCCGCCGACCTGGTTGACGACGTCGAGGGTGCTCATGGCCAGCCCGGCGCCGTTGGCGATGATGCCGACGTAGCCGTCGAGGCCCACGTACTGCAGGCCCTTCTCGTGGGCGGCCTGCTCGCGGGCGTCGCGGACCTGGGTCTTCTCGTACTCGTCGAGCTCGTGGCGGTAGGCCGCGTTGGCGTCGAGGGTGACCTTGGCGTCGAGGGCGTGCACGTTGCCGTCGGTCTTCACGATGAGGGGGTTGATCTCGGCCAGGTCGGCGTCGCCCTCGGTGTAGGCGGTGTAGAGCTTGCGCAGCATCTCCACGGCGCCGTCGGTGACGTCGGGGTTGAGCTTGGCGGCGAGCACCCACTCGCGGGCGGCGTCCTCGCTGAGGCCGTCGACCGGGTCGATCCAGATCTTGGCGATGGCGTCGGGGTTGTCGACCGCCACCTGCTCGATCTCGACACCACCCTCGGCCGACAGCATGCCGAGGTGCTTCTTGGCCGAGCGGTCGAGCGTGAAGCTGGCGTAGTACTCCTCGGCGATGTCGGAGGCGTGCTCGATCCAGAGGATGCGGGTCACGTGGCCCTTGATGTCGAGGCCGAGGATGTTGCCGGCGTGCTCGCGCACGGCGTCGGCATCGGGGGCGAACTTCACGCCGCCGGCCTTGCCGCGGCCGCCCGCGTGCACCTGGGCCTTGACCATCACGGGGTAGCCGACCGCTTCGGCCGCAGCCAGCGCATCCTCGACGGACTCGACGGCCCGCCCCTCGGAGATCGGGATGCCGTACTGGGCGAAGAACTGTTTGCCTTGATATTCGAGAAGATCCACGAGGGGACAACGTAGTCACCGGGCCGGTGAGCGGCCCAAACGTCGTCGACAGGTCGTGCGCCCGACCGGGCCCGATGTGTGGCCCATCGGTCGACGCGGGGATACTGGCACCCCATGAGCCCCGTCCAGCAGCGCCCGGCGCGCAACCCGCGCTCGATGGTCATCGCCGTCGGCGGCATCGTGCTCGGGATCGCCCTGGTCATCGTGGTGTTCGTCCTGGCCATCCCCTCGCTCACCGAGTCCGACTCGGTGCAGGTGAACCTGGGTGACGACCGCTTCACCGCCGGCAACGTGTCCCGCCTGGCCCCGGCGGTCGACGAAGGTGGGCCACTGCTGCTCCCCGACGTGGCCAACGGCCAGCGCGACATCTACCTGCAGCACCTGGGCGCGGAGGAGGACGAGGACTGGCTGGCCTTCGACGCCCGCCGACCGGGTCAGTCCCGGGACTGCACCCTCGAGTGGCAGGACGCCGAGGCCGAGTTCGTCGATCCCTGCGACGGCACGGTGGTGCCCGCCGACGGCGAGGGGTTGATCTCGTACCCGGTGGAGGTCACCGAGAACGGCGAGGTGGTCGTCGACCTCAACCCCGACGACACCGAGACGACCGACGCTGAAGGTGACGAATCCGGCGACAGCAGCACCGACACCGGGGAGTAGCTCCGGCCCGACCGACACAGCGGCGTGCTCCCGGCGCGATTCGTCCTGCCGCACCTGACGTGCCCACCCGACGGAGCACCATGGCCGCTCCTCTCCGGTTCCGGGAGCCGGAGGGTGAGCGTGAGCCGGGCCTGGTCGTAGCCGCAGACGCCCGGGTCTGCGTCGCCGTCGTCTGAGCGGCAAGCTCCCGGCCCGGGCTCGCCCTGGTCGTCGGCGCTCTCGCCTCGGCTCGTCGTGGCCTGCTCGTCGGTGGGGCTCGGTCCGGCGACTCGGTCGTCGGGCCTGTCCTGTTCGGCGCCGGTGGCGCCGTTGTTCGCGAGGGCGGCGTCGAGGGTCCCGGCGTGATCGAGGGTGCCGGGGTGGTCGTCGTTGCGGTGGAGGGGGAGGCGGGGTGGGCGGCGGGTGTGGGGTGGTGGGCTGGTGAGGGTGGTGCCGTCGGGTCGGGTGACGGTGACCGTCCCGTGGTCGTCGATGGTGATGTCCCAGCCGTCGCGGTGCACGACCCCGTGGTGGGTGGAGCACAGGCAGAGGAGGTTCACCAGTGAGGTGGCACCACCGCGTTTCCAGTGGGTGATGTGGTGGCCGTTGATCCAGGCGACGGGTGCGTCGCATCGTTCTCCGGTGGGGGTGGGGAACCGGCAGCCGCCGTCGCGGGCGAGCATCGCATCACGCAGCGGTCCGGCGGCGAGGCGCACTTGTCGGCCGTGGTCCAACACCTGGCTCTCCGCGAGCATGACCCGCTCGAGGGTGGTGCCGGCCCCGAAGATGGTGGTGACCGCCTCGGGGGACAGGCGGTGGCCGTCGATGGTGGTGGCCTGCCCGGTGGCGTGATCGAGGGCGTGACGCAGGAACCCTTCCTCGACCGTCGAGACCGGCTGCCCGGCGTGGCGGCGGGCGGTCAAGAACCGGTCGAGACCGGCCCGGTCACCGATACCCAGCCCGTAGAGGGCGGCGCGGTACAGGTCACCGAGCTCCATGAGGGCCGTGAGCTGGGGGGTGCGGGCCCGGCGGGGCCCCTCGCAGTCGACGTGGGCGGTGTAGAAGCGGCACACCTCGACCAGCGCATCGCCGAGCCGTTCGGACCTCACTCGGTGGGCAACGCGACCATGGCCATCCGCGGCGCGAGCTGCGGTGAGGGCGGCGTCGGCGGCGGTCAGCGCGGCGTCGATGACGGCGGTGGCGTCCGGGCCGAGGTCGCCGTCGAGCCGCCCCCGATCATCGGACCCGTAGCGAGACAGGTGCACGAACCCATCGACGGTCGTGTCGTGCGGATCGACCGGCTCGTCACTGGTGGCTTTGGTGTCGCGGGCGAGGTTCACCCAGGTGTCGATGGCGGTGCGGGTGTCACCCACGCACAACCCGACCAGCACCGGCGAGAGCTCCTCGTCATGCGCGGCGAACACGTCGACCAGATCGCGGGGCACGGCGGACACGATGACCGCCACCTGCGCGGCGGCAAGCGACCCGTCGAACAGCAACTTGGCCAGCACCGGCCACACCGCCAACCGCTGGGCCCGGGCCGCCAATGCTTTGGCCTCACCGTCGGTGAGCGCCACGTGGGCCTTCAGCCAACCCACCGCGGAGCGGTACCCGTCGACGTCGTGACCACCAGTGGCGAAGAACCCGGTCAGGGTCTCGAGCACGGTCACCTCGACCCGTTCGCGCAGGGCGAACAGTTCGACCACGTCGGCCGACACCGGGGCCACGGTCAGCTCGCCGACCGCCTCCTCCAGTTCCCCCAGCGTCGTGGTGACCATGCGTCGAAGTCTACAGGACAGGTGTTCGATGTCCACCCAGAATCAACACGTTTCATATGGATATTCGCGTTCGAGTTCAGACCGGCGATGCGTGGCCCGCCGGCCCACATCTGCCCGGCCTGGAACCCGTCACATCGGCCGACGCCACCGGCGCCTGCGCAGATGCGCGCACGCGTCGTGTCCTGACCCCCCCCCGCACCGGGAGCGTCGCTGCGCAGCGACCGACAGTCCTGCGGAGACGGCCACACGCGTTTCGGACGGGCCGTGCCGCAGACCACCCGACTCCATCCGGTGGACGATCGGCCGGCCCCTGGCCCCCGCCGCGGCCTGAGCACCGGCACCCCACCCTCCCGGTGTGGAGCCCACGACCTCCTAGCCTCGGGACATGGAGCAGCGTGTGAGCCTCATCACCCTCGGCGTGCGGGACGTGGCACGGGCCCGACGCTTCTACGAGCAGCTCGGGTGGCAGGGGCAGGAGGTCGACGAGACCGTCTTCTTCCAGGCCAACGGCCAGGCGATCGTGCTCTGGGACAGGCAGCGGCTCGCCGAGGATGCCGGGATCGACGGCGACACCGGCGCCAGCTTCTCCGGCGTGGCCCTGGCCCACAACGTGCGCTCGGCCGAGGAGGTCGACGACGTCGTGACCAGCGCAGCATCCGCGGGCGCCACGGTCACCCGCGCCCCCAGGACCACGTTCTACGGCGGCTACGCCGGCTGCTTCCGCGACCTCGACGGGCACGTGTGGGAGATCGCCCACAACCCGGGCTTCCCGCTCGACGGCGACGGGAACCTCACCGTGCCCGACCTCACCGGTCCCCCGTCCGACGCCTGAGGTCCGAGTCCGAGGTCAGAGGCCGCTCAGCGCTTCTCGAGCGGCGCCCACGACAGCAGGAGCTGCTTGGACCCGACGCCGCCGGCGAAGTGCACGTGGGCGACGGTCTTGTCGCCCGTGCCCTCGATGGCGGTGATCACACCGTCGCCGAAGCTCTGGTGGTGCACGTCGTCGCCGACGGCCAGGCCCAGCTTGTCGGCACCGCTGGGCTCGGGCGCGGTCGGCTTGAGGGCGGCCTCGACCACGTCGTCGCGGTGACGGCTGCGGCCGCCGATCACCGACCCCGTCCACTCGTCGTCCTCTGAGCGGCGACCACGGCCGTATCCGCCGCCCCCGCCGCCGCCGAAGCCCCTGCTGCCCGACGAACCGGAGCCCCCCCAGCTGCCGCTGGCCGGTCGCCGCGACGCCCGCCGGTTGCCCTCGATCTGTTGCACCAGGCCCTCGGGGATCTCGTCGAGGAAGCGGCTGGGCGGGTTGTACTGGGTGCCGCCGTAGATGTTGCGGGCCCAGGCGTGGGACAGGTACAGCCGCTCGCGGGCCCGGGTGATGCCCACGTAGGCGAGGCGGCGCTCCTCCTCGAGCTCGTCGGGCTCGCCGATGGAGCGCAGGTGGGGGAACACGCCGTCCTCGAGGCCGACCAGGAACACCACGGGGAACTCGAGGCCCTTGGCCGAGTGCAGGGTCATGAGCACGACCGACGACTCGTCGCCGTCGAGGTCGTCGGTGTCGGCCACCAGCGAGATCTGCTCGAGGAACTCGTCGACCGAGCCGAAGTCGCGCGCCGCGCCCACCAACTCGGCCAGGTTCTCGATGCGCCCCTCGGCCTCGATGGAGTGCTCGGCCTCGAGCTCGGCCACGTAGCCCGAGCGCTGGAGGGCGGCTTCCAGCACCGCCGCCGGGCCCTCGGGGATGAGCCCGATGAGCTCTTCGTGCAGGGCGAGGAACTGCTCGATGCCCTTCACGGCGCGCCCGGTGACGCCGGCGGCCGGTGCTTCGCGGAGCGTGTCGAGGAACGTGAGCCCGTGGGCCCGGGCATACACGTCGAGGCGGCCGACGGTGGAGTCGCCCACGCCCCGCTTGGGCACGTTGAGCACCCGCTTGACGCTGACCTCGTCGGCCGGGTTGTTGGCGGCGCGCAGGTAGGCGATGGCGTCCTTGACCTCACGCCGGTCGTAGAAGCGGGTGCCCCCCACCACCTTGTAGGGGATGCCCACCCGCATGAGGTACTCCTCGACGACCCGGCTCTGGGCGTTGGTGCGGTAGAAGACCGCACAGTCGCCCCAGCGGTGCTGGCCGCCGTCGTGGAGGTGCATGAGCTGGTGGGCCACCCACTGGGCCTCGTCGCCCTCGTCGTCGGCGTGGTAGCGCACGATCGCCTCGCCCGCCCCGGCCTCCGTCCACAGCTCCTTGGGCTTGCGCCCCAGGTTGTTGGCGATGACCGCGTTGGCGGCGTCGAGGATGGTCTGGCTCGACCGGTAGTTCTGCTCGAGCAGCACCACCGTGACCTCGGGGAAGGCATCCTCGAAGTCCACGATGTTGCGCATGTCCGCCCCGCGGAACTTGTAGATGGAGTTCTTGTTGAGGATCCCGTTGGCTGCGTACGAGTACGTCGCAGCCACTTCGAGGTCGTAGACCGGGCCGTCGTGGTGATCGAAGACCACCTCGTCGACGGCGACCTCCTCCCAGCCGTTGGCACCCTCGGCCAGCAGGACCATGCCGGGTCGGAGGTGGGCCAGCGGGGTGAAGTCGTACACCTCGCCGTCGATGAGCATCCGACGACGCACGGCGAGACCTCCCGCATCGGCGACGCGGCGGGCAAGCTCGACCGCCTCCACATAGTCGGTGCGGCTGGTCTCGAAGCGAGCGGTGCCAGGGAGCCGACCCGGCCGCACCGCGAGGCCGCCGGCGCGGAGGAGGTCGGCGACCGCCTCCCGGTTGGATGACCACTGCACCCGATGACCGGCACGCGAGCGACGTCGGTCCGAGAACATGGTGAGGTTCACGGTGGCCCGCCGGGCGCCGTTCTGGGGGCGGTGGTGAGGGAACTCCGGATGGAGGTGCAGCTCGCTCATCAACTGCTTTGCTCGGGACTCGGTGTCGAGCGTGGCGTAGAGCCGCTCGAGCCACTCCTCGTCCATGGAGAGCCGCCGCCCGATCCCGTGGAAGCATGCCGTCGGCAGCCCGTAGTCGGCGGCGAAGCGAGCCTCCCAGTACGACGCCTCCGCGGGACTGTCGCAGACCTGGAGCACCCAGACGGCGTCGGCACCTTCCTGGTTGGCGCGGACCCGCACGCCGATGGCCGCGTTGCCGCGATCATCGGAGCGGACGCTCTTGCACTGGCCGATACGCCAGCCGCGGTCGGCGCGGTGCATGAGGTAGACGACCCACTGCCCCGGATTCAGCGTCATCCGAGCGGGGACGATGTGGTGGGGCGTACCCGTGAGGGTGCGACCGCCCGCGTGGACGGTCACGATGGTGCCCTTGTAGCGGCCCGGCACGACCTCACGCACCCGCCCGACAGCGGGTTCGAGGCCACCGTCTGCGCCGAGCACCTCGTCGCCGACCCTCACCTGCTCTACGGGGACCTCGCCGGTCGGCGTGCGCACCATGGTGCCGGCGGGGAGGCACTGGTCGGCATCGCCCACCACGCAGACCCGACCGGACTCCTGGGTGAGCAGCAGCACCAGGTCGTTCTGCACCCGGTTGGTGTCCTGGTACTCGTCGACCAGCACGTGCTGGAAGCGGCGCCGGTAGTGCTCCAGCACCTCGGGGTGCTCGCGCAGCAGGCGCACCGCGTTGGCCAACAGGTCGTCGAAGTCCATGGCGCCGGCCTTGAGCAGGCGGGCCTGGTACTCGGTGAAGACGTCGGCGATCTTGCGCTCGAAGATCACCTTGGCCCGCTCGGCGTACTCGACGGGCCCCACCCCGTCGTTCTTGGCCGCCGAGATGATCGCCTGCACCGACCGGGGAGGGAAGCGCTTCGAGTCGAGGCCCAGGTCACGGATGACGTAGCCGGCGAGGCGCACGGCGTCGGCCTGGTCGTAGATGGTGAATGACGACGGGAAGCCCAGCAGGTGGCCGTCGCGCCGCAGGATGCGCACGCACGCCGAGTGGAATGTGGAGACCCACATCTTCTCGGCGACCGGCCCGACCAGCTCGGCCACCCGGTGCTTCATCTCGTCGGCGGCCTTGTTGGTGAAGGTGATGGCCAGGATCTCGAACGGGGACACACCGAGGTCGCGGATGAGATGGGCGATGCGGTGGGTGAGGACGCGCGTCTTGCCCGAGCCGGCCCCGGCCACGATGAGCAGCGGGCCCTCGGTGTGGGTCACCGCCTCGTGTTGGACCGGGTTCAGCCCGGAGAGCAGGTCGTCCGACATGGCGCGCCCACCCTACCGGTGGCCTGTGACGGCCTCGCCCGGCACCGGGGCCGCTCGCGGCAGGCTCGACCGGGCCCTCCAGCCCCTCGGGACCCGCTCCCAGGCAGCTAGCGTCGCCGGGGTTCGCAGGCCCGCACCCGGCGGGCCGACAAGGGGGAAGAACCAGTGATCCTCGATCTGTTCCGTCTCGATGGCAAGGTCGCGATCGTCACCGCGGCCGGCCGCGGCATCGGCGCCCGCATCGCCACCGCCTTCGCCGAGGTCGGCGCCGACGTGGTGATCGGCGCGCGCACCGAGGAGCAGCTCCGCGAGGTCGCCGACCAGGTCGAGGCCCTCGGCCGCCGGGCGGTGGTCGTTCCGGGCGACCTGAGCACCCGAGAGGCGATGGGCACCCTCGTCGACACCGCCATCAGCGAGCTCGGCCGCATCGACATCGTGGTGAACAACGCCGGCGGCTCCATGCCCCAGCCGTTCATGGACACCACCGAGAAGGCCTTCGACCACGCCCTGCGCTGGAACGTCACCACCGCCTTCAACCTCTCGCAGCTGGCGGTGCCCCACCTGCTCGAGCAGGGCGGCGGCTCCATCCTGAACATCACCTCGGTGGCGGGGTCGTTCGCCGACCGTGGCTTCACCGCCTACGGCACGGCCAAGGGCGCCCTCATGAAGCTCACCCGCCACATGGCCCAAGACCTGGCCCCCAAGATCCGGGTCAACTCGGTGTCGCCCGGATCGATCGCCACCTCGGCGCTCGACATGGTGCTGCAGATGCCCGAGCTCGAACAGGCCATGATCGACGGCACGCCCCTGGGGCGCCTCGGCACGGTCGACGACATCGCCGCCGCTGCCGTCTTCCTCTCCTCGGAGGCCGGCTCCTACGTCACCGGCCGCGACATCCGCGTCGACGGCGGCATCGAGGGCTCCAACCTCGAGATGGGCATCCCCGACCTCTGAGATGATCTGAGACCCGCCTCCCGGTCCGGTCGCCCTCGACCGGACGAGCGGCGAGCACCGGCGGATCACAACTGGAGGGACCGTGGCGGACGACCAGCGGCCAGCACACCTGATGTCCATCGCCGAAGCGATCGAGGCATCGGCCGGCACCGAGCACGTGCCGGTCACCTTCGACAGCCACGAGCACGTGGAGGGGCCGTTCTTCCACGGCACCAGGGCCGAGTTCGCGGTCGGTGACGAGCTGGTGCCCGGGCGATCGTCCAACTACCACGAGGGCCGCGTGGCCAACCACGTCTACTTCGCAGCGTTGCTCGAGCCGGCCATCTGGGGCGCCGAGCTGGCGGTGGCGTTCGGCGACGGCGAGGGACGCGAGCGCATCTACGTCGTCGAGCCGACGGGCCCGTTCGAGGACGACCCCAACGTCACGAACAAGCGCTTCCCGGGCAACGTCACCCGGTCCTACCGCAGCCCCCACCCGGTGCGGATCGTCGGTGAGCTCGAGCGGTGGGAAGGCCACCCGCCCGAAGTCCTGCAAGCCATGCTCGACAACCTCGCCGACCTCCGAGCCAAGGGCCTCGACGTCATCGAGGACTGACCGACGGCGACCGACCGGAACGACGGCCCTCAGCCGGAGTCGGGGTAGCCGGCGTAGCCGTCGCCGTCGAGGTCCTCGCAGAGGGTGGGCGAGTCGGCGAAGGCGGCGAGGCAGTCGGCGCCCCCGATGAGGTAGGTGCCCTCACCGGTGCCCAGCGGATCGATGCAGTCGGGATCGGAGCCCAGCGCGCAGGGGTCGCCCGGCGACAACCCCGCCTCGGAGGTGGGGGGCGCCGTGCTTGAGGGCGCAGCGGTGGAGCTCGGTGCCGCGGTCGTCGAGGGCGCCGCCGTGGTGCTCGAGGCCGAGGGCTCCGCCGTCGTCGTCGTGGCCTCGTCGTTGCCGTTGTCGTCGCCGTCACCATCGCCACCGCAGGCGCCCAGTGCCAGGCCCAGGGCGAGCACGGCGGGGAGGAGCACCACTCGACGGATCAGCCGCATGGCCGCGACGCTACTGCGACGCCAGGAGGCGGTCGCGGAAGAAGTCCAGGACCTGGTCCAGCGCCTCGCGGGTGGGGTGCCCGGGCTGGTCGACGAGGTGCTCGGTGAGCACCGAGTGGGCCCGCGTCGAGATGCCCCACGGGTTGTCCTTGGAGGAGTCGATCTCGACCCCGACGAAGCCGTCACCCAGCTCGCGACGAAGCCGTTCGAAGCGCTCGGCCGGCACCACCGGGTCGTTGGTGAAGCGCAACCCCAGCACGCACACCCCTTCGTCGACCCGCTCGCGAACCCGGGCCAGGTCGTCGTCGGAGAGGTGCACCGACGACTTGGCCGACCCGGTGAAGCCGATGGGGAGCGAAGGTTGCGAGAGCACCGGGGCGATCATCTCGGGCCCGGCCATCATCCCGAGCGCGAACCCGCCGGTGAAGCACATGCCAACCGCCCCGACGCCCGGCCCCCCGCAGGCGGCGTGGGCATCGCGGGCGAGCGCGCGCAGCCAGTCGGTGACCGGCGCCGTGCGGCCGGTGGCGAAGGCGGCGAACTCCTTCGACACGCACGCTGGGACGAGTGACCGGGCCATGTACACGCCGCTCGGGTCCTTGCCGGGCTCACCGAAGAGCACCGGCAGCACCACCGTGCAGCCCAGGTCGCGCACCCGACGGGAGAAGGCGGCCACCGCCGGGGTGATGCCGGGGATCTCGGCCATCACGATCACGGCCGGGCCGGTACCGCTGCGGTAGACGTCTCGGGTGGTGCCCTCGTGACGGAACGGCGTGCAGGTGAAGTCGGAGAGGTCGTCCGGCATGGGGTCACGGTACGCCGATCCGGCGCCCGAGCGCGGGGCCGGACGCCGGTACGGTGCGGCCATGAGCGCCGTGCCCCTGCCCCGCCCCAAGCCCTTCCGCTTCGGCGTCCAGGCCAGCGCCCCGGCCGGTGGCCTCACCGGCACCCCGGCCGACGCCCGGGCCTGGCGGGACCTGGCCCGCCGGGTCGAGGACCTGGGCTACGCCACCCTCACCGTGGCCGACCACTTCGACGACCAGTTCGCCATCACCCCGGCCGTGATGGCCGCCGCCGACGCCACCACCCGCCTCCGCGTCGGCGGCCTCGTCTGGTGCAACGACTACCGCCATCCCGTGGTCATGGCCAAGGAGGCAGCCACGATCGACGTGCTGTGCGAGGGGCGCTTCGAGCTGGGCCTCGGCGCCGGCTGGATGACCACCGACTACGAGCAGTCCGGCATCGCCCTCGACCGGCCCGGGGTCCGCATCGAGCGCCTCGCCGAGGCGGTCGGGATCATCAAGGGCCTGTTCGCCGACGGCCCGGTGTCCTTCGACGGCGACCACTACCGGGTCCACGCTCTGGAGGGCCTCCCCAAGCCCCTCCAACGGCCCGGGCCGCCCCTGCTGCTCGGCGGAGGCGGACGCAGGATGCTCTCGTTGGCGGCCCGCGAGGCCGACATCGTGGGCATCAACATCGACCTGCGCAAGGGCGTCATCGATGCCGATGCCGGTCCCAACGCCACCACCGACGCCACCACCGAGAAGCTCCGGTGGATCCACGACGCCGCCGGAGACCGCTACGACGACCTCGAGCTGCAGGTCAGGGTGCACGTCGCGGCTGTCACCGACGACCGCGACGCCATGGCCGAGTTGCTCGGGCCGGCACTCGGCATCTCGCCGGCCGACGCCCTGGAGTCGCCGCACGCCCTGGCCGGCACCGTCGAGCAGCTCGTCGAGCAGATCCAGGAGCGCCGCGACCGCTTCGGGATCTCCTACATCGGGATCGGGGCCGACGCCATGGAGGGCATGGCCCCGGTGGTGGCTCGCCTGGCCGGCACCTGAGCCCCGCCCCGGCGGCGCGCCGCCGGGCGCGGATGCGCGTCTCGTCAACCGCTACCCTCGGCGTCCCGGGACGCTTCGGCCCACAGGGGGACTCCACATGACCGCCACGTCCACCACGACGCCGAGCGCCGTGCGCCTCGAGCCCGCCTACGACGACCCGGCGCTGGTGGTCGACACCATCCGGGCGGTCGAGGAGTGGTGGCCGATCGCCCGCTACGCCGGCACCGAGAAGGAGGTGCGGGCCACCGGCGGCAACCAGGGGGCCACCATGTTCGTGCCGCCGTGGTTCCGGCGCGACTTCGCCCTCGGTCGCCGGGCCCTGATCCCGGGCGCCGACGTCGTCCTGGGCAACCCCCGCTTCGTCGAGGGCGCCCACGCCGTGTTCGGGGCGGAGGCCATCGTTCGCCCCCAGACCGTCTACGTGAACGTGATGGTGCCGGGCCCGGTGCCGTTCATCCCCCACACCGACGTCCCCGCCTTCCGGGGGTTCACCCGCGACGACCACCCCGTCTGGCTCCTCAACCAGATGATGAGCTCCGGGTTGTTCGAGCACTGGCGGGTGCGGCTGGCCACCGCTGTGAGCTGGTTCTACGACGGGCCCGGCGGCGCCTTCCACTACTGGCCCGACGGTCCCGACGCCCCGTCGGCCGTCGTGGAGCCCCCGTACGGCAACGTGGCCGTCCTGTCCGACAACGAGCGCACCTACCACGGGGTGGCCCCGGTGGGCGACGAGGGCGACGCCCTCATCGAGGGCCTCACCCGTGACTCGTCGTTGCACCGCGTGGCGGGTGGCTGGCAGATGCGCAACGGCGACGAGGTCGTCCACACCGCCACCGATGCCGATGTCCGCATCACCGTGTCGTGGAAGGGCGAGATCTACGCCGACGCCGACGAGCTGGCCCGGTGCGAGGAGCACGTCGACGACCTCACCCTCGAGCGCGTCGTCGACACGTTCGTGGCCGATCTGCGAGCGCGGGGCGTCGACGTCGAGCCCCCCGACGACCCCCACCACGAGGACGCCTGGGTGGAGGCCATCAGCACCACGTACAGCCGCCGCGCTCCTCGCGTACCCCGCTGAGCCGGACTGCCCGCCGGCCCGGCGACCCCGGAGCCGGGCGACGGCTGCTGCCGCCCGACCCCGACGACCGGGACCGGGTCAGGACAGCGCGTTGCCGTCGAGGCCGTGGACGGTGAGACCCCACTCCTCGATCAGGTCGAGGCTGACCGTGATCCGGCCGGTCACGTCGGCCGGGCAGTCGCACAGGGCCACGGTCCCCTCCACCATCTCCTCCATCGACTCGATCTGGTCGGGGGTCAAGATGTCGCCCACCAGCTGGGCGGCGCCCTCGCTCAGCACCGCAGCTCGCGGCTCCACGGTGTTCACCCGCACCCCGGTGCCGTGGAGCGTGGCCGCCATGCCGTTGCTCACCCGGTTGAGAGCCGCCTTGGAGGCGCCGTAGGCGATGATGCGCTCGGCCGAGTCGCTGAGCTCGTGGCCGGGACCGGGCCACAGCTGGGCGCTGCCGCTCGACAGGTTGACGATCCAGCCCTCACCGGCGGCGACCATGTCGGGCACGACGGCCAGCGACAGGTCGACCGGGGCGTTGACGTTCACCTCGAACATGATGTTGCGCCGCTTGACCGACACCTCGGCCAAGGGCGCCTGGATCGACGCCGCCGCGTTGTTGACGAGGATCTCGACCGGGCCGCCCAGGGCCTCGACCGCCTCGGGGATCACCCGGAGGCGGTCCTGGGGGTCGGTGAGGTCGGCGACGACCACCGAGACCGCGGTGCCGTACTTCTCGAGGCGAGCGCGCGTGTCGTTGAGGCTGCCGGGCAGGTGGTCGTGCTTGTCGAGCGTGCGGGCGGTGAGCACCAGGTCCGCTCCTTCGGCGGCCAGGCGCTCGGCGATGCCGGCGCCGATGCCCCGGCTCGAGCCGGTGACCACGGCGCGCCGTCCTGCGAATCGTCCAGCCATCAGATGAGTCCCTTCTCGGCCAGGAAGCCCTCGAGGGTCTGGCCCATGTAGTGGCAGTCGTCGTCGTCCATGGAGTGGTTGTTGGGCAGGATGATCCCCCACTCCATGACCCGATCGGCGTTGGGCAGGCCCCCTTCGGGGGCCCGGTGCGGCTTGTCCCGGAACGCAGGCTGGCGGGTGGCGTTGCCCGTCCAGACCATGCGGGTGTCCACCCCGTTGCGCTCCATCCACTGCTGCAGCTCGCTGCGGCGGATGCCGGAGTCGGGCTCGATCAGCGCCGGGAACATGTGCCAGCCCGTCTCCACGCCCTCGGTGAGGCGAGGCATGGTGAACAGGTGCGGGTACCGCGCGAAGTACGACCCGGTGATCTCGAAGTTCTGCTGGCGACGGACCAGGTTGTCGGCGAGCTTGTCGAGCTGGACGAGACCGAAGGCGGCCGACAGCTCGGAGGGCTCGAAGTTCCAACCGACCTCGTCGAAGATGAAGAGGTTGTCGTACTCGAGGCCGTCGTCGATGGTGCTGAAGAAGCTGCGCTCGACCCCCTTCGTGGACCCGAACAGCTGGACCTCGCTGCGCCGGCCCCAACGCCGCAGCAGCAGCGCCTTGTCGGCCATGTCGTCGTCGTCGAAGCAGACCATGCCTCCGGTGCCGGCCGCGGTGATGATGTGGCTGAGGGCGAAGCTGGTGAGGCTGATGTCGGCCCGGGTGCCGGTGGGGGTGCCCCGGAGGGTGAGGCCCAGGGCGTCGCAGGAGTCCTCGATCACCTTGAGCCCGTGACGGTCGGCGATCTCGCGGATGCGATCCCAGTCGGGGGCGTTGCCGATGAGGTTGGGGGCGAGGATGGCCTTGGTGCGCGGCCCGATCATCGCCTCGATGGCGTCGACGTCGATCTGGAAGGTGTCGGGGGTGACGTCGACGAACACCGGCACCAGGCCGGCCCTGATCATGGGCGCGATGTCGGTGGAGAAGGTGACGGCCGAGGTGAGGATCTCGTCGCCCGGTTCGAGACCGAGGACCTCGACGGCGAGGTAGAGCGCCGAGCTCCCCGAGTTGCACATGACCCCCCGGCGCTTGCCGAACAGCTCGGCGACGCGTTGCTCCATGGCCTTGACGTTGCGGCCGATGCGCATGGCGGTGGGGCCCCCGCGCAGGACCGCGACGACCGCGTCGATCTCGCGCTCGTCGTGCACCGACCCGGCGTAGTCGATGCGGCGGTCGGACTGGATGCGGCTCATGGGCGCTCCTCGGTGGCTGGGGTGGCTGGGGTGGCTGGGGTGGCTGGCGTGGCTCGGGTGGCGGTGGGGGCGGGCCGGAACGGCACCGCCTTGAGGTCGTCGACGAGGCGATCGACGAGGGTGGTGAGCGCAGTGCGGTCCTCGGCGCTCCAGCCCGACAGCACCTCGTCGAGGTGGGCGGTGCGCACGGCCACGATGCGGCGGTAGACGTCGCGGCCCTCGGGGGTGAGGCGCACCACGGTCACCCGGGCGTCGTCGGCCCCCGAGCGGCGCTCGACGAGGCCGTCCTCGGTGAGGGAACGGACCTGACGGCCGGCCGCCGCCGGGTCCATGGAGCACTCGCGGGCCAGCTCGGTCATGGTGAGCTCGCCCGCCTGGTCGACGCTGCGCAGCACGGCGTAGCCGGCGCGGGTGACGACCGCGCCCACGGCCGCGGACTGGCGGCTGTACATGCGGCGGCTCACGGTGAGGCGGAAGAGCCGCTCGAGGGCCTGCTCGGCCCCGACCACATCGCTGCTCGTCCGGCCCATGGCGCCACCCTAGGAAGCTTGTCTGACTATGTCCAGTAACTCGGCGCCAGGCCCTGCCGGGCGGCCAGGCCGACGATCAGGCCTTCACGTAGCCCAGCTTCTCGCAGATGCGCCCGTCGCGGACGCGGAGCAGGTCGACCCCCCGCACCACGCGGTCGCCGTCGACGAAGCGCCACTGCTGCACCACCCGCTCGCCCGCCGCGAAGGTGGCCTCGGTCTCCATCGACCCCCCACCGGCGCCGAAGCTCGGCCCCCACACCCGTCGGAGCTCGTCGCGACCCTGGACCCGGGCCCCGTTGCTGGCCGGCCGCGCCGACTCGAACACGCAGTCGTCGGTGACGAGCGCCAGGGTGGCCTCCAGGTCGTGGGCGTCCCACGCCGCCACGAAGGCCTCGGCCACGGCGAGGGGGTCGGCATCGGATGGGAGGGGAGCGCCAGCAGCCATGGGCCGAGCCTACGACCGGGCGTGGTCTCGCCGAGCCGCCCGCAGCGCCCGGCCCAGCAGCGCGATGCCGGGCTCGATCTCGGCGTCGGGGACCTGGATCGGCGAGAGCCGCACGAAGCGGGGGCCAGCGTCGCCGTCGACGAACTGATCCCCGGGGCGGACCGCCACGCCGTCGGCGGCGGCCAGCTCACGAGCGTGCAGCCAGTCGACGTCGTCGGCGACCCGCAGCCAGAAGTAGAAGCCACCCGCCGGCTCGCGGAATGCCACGAGCGGTTCGCAGTGCTCCCGGAGGGCGGCGGTGGTGACGTCGCGCTTGTGGCGATAGCGCGCGCGGAGCAGCTCGATGTGGCGATCGAAGTCGCCGCTGCGGCAGAAGCGCTCGATCGCGCGGGCCAGCAGGGCGCTGACCGAGAAATCCTGACGGGCCCGCACCACCCCTTCGACGGCCGCCGGGTGGCCGGCCACCCAGGCCAGGCGGAGCCCGGGGGCCACGTACTTCGAGAAGCTGTCCGACTGGATCACGACACCCTGCTCGTCGAAGGACCGCAGCGTCGGGGGTGGGGCCGTGTCGTAGCCGAAGTGGTAGTAGCAGTTGTCCTCGAGCACCATCACGTCGTGCTCGACGGCCATGTCGACCAGCGCCCGACGGCGGTGGACGGGGAGCACCGTGCCGGTGGGAGCGTGGAAGGTCGGGATGGTGGCGACCAGCTTCGGGGTGCACCCCTCGGCCCGGAGCTCGTCGAGGACCTGGGGCAGGGCGTCGACGACCATGCCGTCGTCGTCGACCGGCACGGTGCGGACCGTCGCTCCGGTGGCGGCGATGAAGCGCCGCGTGTGCGGGTACGTCAGCGCCTCGATCACCGCGCCGTCGCCGGGGCCGAGGAAGGCGTTGGCCACCAGGGCCAACCCGTCGGTGGAGCCGTTGACCAAGGTGACGCCTGCGGGGTCGAGCGCCCGCTCGTCGCGCTCGGCCAACCGGCGGGCCAGCTCGGCGCGCAGACCCAGGTGCCCGTACTGCATCTCCTCGGGACCACCGGCGCCGAAGTAGCGCAGCGCCTCGTCCCCGTCCTCCGCGAGGGTGGCGTCGAGGCAGCGCCGCAGCTCGTCGATCGGGAACAGCGACGGGTCGGGCAGGCCCTGGTCGAAGTTGATCCGCACCCCGTCGGCCGGTGCGCTCCCGAGCGGAGGAGCGAAGAGGCGCGCCCGCGTCGAGTACTTCGCCGAGATCGCCTCGCTCGCCCCCAGGTCCATCGCAGCGAACGTACCAGCGACGGGGGACCGCCCTCAGACGGGGGCGTTCACTCCCACTCGATGGTGCCGGGGGGCTTGGAGGTGACGTCGTAGGCCACCCGGTTGATGCCCGCCACCTCGTTGATGATGCGGCCCGACATGGTCTCGAGCAGCTCGTAGGGGAGCCGGGCCCAGTCCGCCGTCATGGCGTCTTCGCTGGTGACCGCCCGGATGATGATCGGGTGGCCGTAGGTGCGCTCGTCGCCCATCACGCCGACCGATCGAATGTCGGGCAGCACGGCGAAGGCCTGCCAGATCTCGCGCTCGAGGCCGGCAGACTTCACCTCCTCGCGCACGATGGCGTCGGCCCGCTGCAGCATGGCCACCTTCTCGGGGGTGACCTCGCCGATGATGCGCACCCCCAGGCCCGGGCCCGGGAAGGGCTGGCGCCACACGATCTCGTCGGGGAGGCCGAGCTCGGTGCCGACCTTGCGCACCTCGTCCTTGAACAGCGCCCGCAACGGCTCGACGAGCTCGAAGTCCATGTCGTCGGGCAGACCACCCACGTTGTGGTGGCTCTTGATCTTGGCTGCGTCCTTGGTGCCCGATTCGATGACGTCGGGGTAGAGCGTGCCCTGCACGAGGTACTTGGCGTCGGAGAGCCCACCGGCCGCGTCCTCGAAGACCCGGATGAACAGCTCGCCGATGGCCTTGCGCTTGTCCTCCGGATCGGTGACGCCGGCCAGCTTCTCGAAGAAGCGGTCGCCGGCCCGCACGTGGATGAGCTCGATGCCCTGGTGGCGCCGAAACGTCTCCACCACCTGCTCGCCCTCGCCCTGGCGCATGAGCCCGGTGTCGACGAACACGCAGGTGAGCTGGCCGCCGATGGCCTTGTGCACCAACGCCGCGGCCACGGCGGAGTCGACGCCGCCGGACAACCCGCAGATGGCGCGACCATCGCCGACCTGGGCTCGGATGGCGGCCACCTGGGTCTCGATGATCGACGTCATCGTCCAGCCCGGGGCCAGCCCGCAGGCGTCGTACAAGAAGTGCTCGAGCACCTCCTGGCCGTGCGGCGTGTGGACGACCTCGGGGTGGAACTGCACCCCGTAGACCTTGGCGTCGACGTCCTCGAAGGCGGCCGCCGGGGTGTCCGGGGTGGAGGCCGTGACCGTGGCCCCAGCAGGGGGCGCAGTGATGGTGTCGAAGTGGCTCATCCACACCGGCTGGTGCGACGGTTGCGCCGGCCCGAACAGCACCTGCTGGTCGACGACGTCGAGATCGGTGCGGCCGTACTCGCCCCGGCCGGTGCGAGCCACCTCGCCACCGAGGTCGCGGGCGAGGAGCTGGGCTCCGTAGCAGATGCCCAGGATGGGCACGCCGAGCTCGTAGACCCCCGGGTCGATGGAGGGTGCGCCCTCGACGTGCACCGACGCCGGGCCGCCCGAGAGCACGATGCCCCGTGGCGACCGCTCGGCGATCTCGGCCGCGCTCAGGGAGTGCGGGACGATCTCGGAGTAGACGTGGGCCTCACGCACCCGGCGGGCGATGAGCTGGGCGTACTGGGCCCCGAAGTCGACCACCAGGACGGGGTCGGCGGGCCGCACTGGTTCGGTCATTCGAGGTCCGTGAGGTCGGCTGGAGGAGTGGAGGGCGGAACCGGCACCGCGCCGCTCAGTGGCCCATCCCCACACCCTGGGACTTCTGGAGGTTCTTGCCCTCGGTCATGAGCGCCGGGGCGACCATGACCTCGGCCTTCTGGAACTCCTTGACCGTCTCGTAGCCGCAGGTGGCCATGGAGGTGCGCAAGGCGCCGAACAGGTTCATGCGACCGTCGTTCTCGTGGGCCGGGCCCACCAAGATCTCCTCGAGGGTGCCCCGGGTGGTGGTCTTGACCCGAGCGCCGCGGGGCAGCGTGGGGTGGAAGGTGGCCATGCCCCAGTGGTACCCCCGGCCCGGCGCCTCGGCGGCCGTGGCCAGCGGGGAGCCGATCATGACGGCGTCGGCGCCGCAGACGATGGCCTTGGCGATGTCGCCGCCCGTGCCCATGCCGCCGTCCGCGATGACCTGGCAGTAGACGCCGGTCTCGTCGAGGTGGCGCATGCGGGCCGACTTGGCGTCGGCGATGGCGGTGGCCTGGGGGACACCGATGCCGAGCACGCCCCGGGTGGTGCAGGCGTGGCCGGGGCCGACGCCGACGAGCACACCGGCGGCACCGGTGCGCATGAGGTGCAGGGCGGCCTGGTAGCTGGCGCACCCGCCGACGATGACCGGGATGTCGATCTCGCGGACGAACTTCTTGAGGTTGAGCGGCTCGACCGTCTTGGACACGTGCTCGGCCGAGACCACGGTGCCCTGGATGACGAGCAGGTCGAGCTCGGCGTCGACGATCTCGGAGGCCAGCGCCGCCGTGCGCTGCGGGGTGACCGAGGCGCAGCTGACCACGCCGGCGTCCTTGATCTCACGGATGCGCTGACCCACCAGCTCGAGCTTGATGGGCTCGCTGTACATCTGCTGCATCCGGGCGGTGGCCTTGTCGGTGGGCAGCTCGGCGATCTCCTCGAACAGCGGCTCGGGATCCTCGTAACGGGTCCAGAGGCCCTCGAGGTTGAGCACGCCGACGCCGCCGAGGCGGCCCATCTCGATGGCGGTGGCGGGGCTGATGACCCCGTCCATGGCCGAGCCCATGAGGGGGAGCTCGAAGCGGAAGGCGTCGATCTCCCAGGAGATGTCGACGTCCTCGGGATCGCGGGTGCGGCGACTGGGAACGATGGCGATGTCGTCGAAGCCGTAGGCGCGACGCCCCGACTTGCCCATCCCGATCTCGACCTCGGCCATGTCAGAGTCCCTTCACTGGGTGTGTCGCTGCGAGAGAACAGCAGAGGCCGAGCCCGTGAGGGGCCCCACTCCGCTGGAAGGGTGGGAGTCTACCCCGTCCGCCGACGAGGCCCGAGCCCGCTGCGGGGCCCGTCCCGCCGCCGCCGATCAGCTCCCGGCGAGGGTCCGCAGGACCTGCTTGGCCACCTTCTGGTTCATGCTCCACAGGGTGGCCCGGCCCCGGTCGGAGACCTGCTCGATGACGCTGCCGCCCGTCAGGGCTTCCACGCTCTGGAGGCCGTCGACGAGGGCCTTCGAGGTGGAGTCGGTGACCTTGTAGCCCATGCCCGTGAGCGACTTCACGACATCGCTCTGGGCCACCGGCGCAGGCGCCGCGGCGGCGATGATGCGCAGGGCGTCCTTGGTCAGCCCGGCCCCCTGGGAGATGGCGTCGGCCACCGAGATGGGGCCGTCGGTGTTCTCGACCGAGGCCAGCCACGCCCGCACCTGGGCGACGAGCTCTCCGTGGGTGTCGGCTTCGAAGGTCAACCGGGCCATGGCCGCACGGTAGCCCCCACCCGCCGGTCACGCTCGGGGCTCGCGCTCAGGCGTGGTCGTGGCGGTCTTCGCCGGGCAGGGCGCCCCATGGGGGCGGATGGTCGTCGGGGTCGTAGGTGCCCGTGACCACGCCCAGCAGGTTGCGCAACATGGCTCCGGTGGCCCCCCAGATGGTGTCGCCCACCACCTCGAAGAAGTAGATGGGCCGGTCCATCGGCGGGATGCCCCAGCGCTCCTCGCGGAACACGTCCGGCGCCAGCAGCACGGCGAGGGGGACGTGCAGGACGTGCTCGACCTCGTCCGGGGACGGGGTCAGCTGGGGGCGACCCGCCAGGCGGGCCACGTAGGGGGCGATGAACGAGTGGCTCGTGACGGTGCGGAGGTGGTCGAGCTCGCCGAGCAGCTCGACGTCGGCCGGATCGAGGTCGACCTCCTCGTTGGCTTCGCGGAGCGCTGTGTCCCACAGGTCCTCGCCCGGCTCCTGGCGTCCTCCGGGGAAGGCCACCTCGCCCCGGTGGCTGCGCATGTGCTGCGCCCGGCGGGTGAGCACCACCACCGCCTCGCCGTCGAACTCGTACAGGGCGGCCAGCACGGCCGAGGCGCGGACCCCCGGGCCCTCGCGATCGGAGGGTCGAGGCGGGGGGGCGGAGGCCATGGCCGCCACCACGTCGTCGAGGCTGGGCTGCAACCGTCCGGCGGGGAGCCCGGCCCAGGGCGCGGGCCGACCGGGCCGAACCGAGTTCGGCCGGGGGATGACCTGGCGTCCGCCCCGCGCGGGCATGGCCGAGACCGCGCCGCCGGTCAGTCGGACGTCTCGGCCAAGGCCTCGACGAGCTGGCGCAACAGATCGGGCATCCCCGCGGTCTTGAGGTTGGCCATGGCCCGACCGGGGTTCACCTCACCGCGCTCCCACTCCATCCAGGCGGCCAGCAGCTTCTCGGGGTCAGGGGGCGGGATCTCCATGATCGGAGGTTACCGAGCCCGGCCCCGTCCCGGACCCCGCATCGTGTCGGCGAGCGAACCCGGGCCCGGACGCGACGGAGGGGCCGGGCTGAGCCGGCCCCTCCGTTCGGGTTCTTCGGGTTCGAGCGGGTGTGCTCAGGCCGGAGCCTGGGTCACATCATCCCGCCCATGCCACCCATGCCGCCCATGCCACCCATGGCGGCTGCGGCCGCGGCGGCATCGGCACCGCCGCCGGCGGGCTCGGGCTTGTCGGCCACGAGCGCCTCGGTGGTGAGCAGCAGGGCGGCGATGGACGCCGCGTTCTGCAGCGCCGCACGGGTCACCTTGGCCGGGTCGATGACACCGGCCTTGAGCAGGTCGACCATCTCGCCGGTGGCGGCGTTGAGGCCGGTGGAACCGGTCTCGGCCTCCACCTGCTGGACGATGACCGCACCTTCGAGGCCGGCGTTGTCGGCGATGAGCCGAGCCGGAGCCTCGAGCGCCCGGTACACGGCCCGGGCACCGGTGGCCTCGTCGCCCTCGAGGGAGTCGACGGTGTCCTTGAGCGTGGCGCGGGCCCGGAGCAGGGCGGTGCCGCCACCGGCGACCACGCCTTCCTCGATGGCCGCACGGGTGGCGCTCAGGGCGTCCTCGATGCGGTGCTTCTTCTCCTTGAGCTCCACCTCGGTGGCGGCGCCGACCTTGATGACGGCCACGCCACCGGAGAGCTTGGCCAGGCGCTCCTGGAGCTTCTCGCGGTCCCAGTCCGAGTCGGTGTTGTCGATCTCGGCCTTGATCTGGGCGATGCGACCGGCCACGTCGGCCTGGTCGCCGCCGCCCTCGACGATGGTGGTGGCGTCCTTGGTGACCACGATCTTGCGGGCCTGGCCCAGCAGGTCGAGGGTCGCCGAGTCGAGCTTGAGCCCGATCTCCTCGGAGATGACCTGACCCCCGGTGAGGACGGCCATGTCGGCCATCATGGCCTTGCGGCGCTCACCGAAGCCGGGGGCCTTGACGGCCACCGAGTTGAAGGTGCCGCGGATCTTGTTGACCACGAGGGTGGCGAGAGCCTCGCCCTCGATGTCCTCGGCCACGATCAGCAGCGGCTTGCCGCCCTGCATCACCTTCTCGAGCACCGGCAGGAGGTCCTGCACCGAGGTGATCTTGGAGTTGACGAAGAGGATGTAGGGGTTGTCGAGGACCGCTTCCTGGCGCTCGGCGTCGGTGACGAAGTAGGGCGACAGGTAGCCCTTGTCGAACTGCATGCCCTCGACGAAGTCGAGATCCATGCCGAAGGTGTTCGACTCCTCGACGGTGACCACGCCGTCCTTGCCCACCTTGTCGATGGCGTCGGCGATGACCTCACCGATGGTGGTGTCGGCGGCCGAGATGCTGGCGACCTGGGCGATCTCGCTCTTGTCGTCGATCTCCTTGGCCTGGGCGTGGATGCTCTCCACGGCCTTGGCCACGGCCTTCTCGATGCCTCGCTTGAGGCCGAGCGGGCTGGCGCCGGCGGCCACGTTGCGCAGGCCTTCGCGGACCAGGGCCTGGGCCAGCACGGTGGCGGTGGTGGTGCCGTCACCGGCGATGTCGTTGGTCTTGGTGGCGACCTCCTTCACCAGCTGGGCGCCCATGTTCTCGAACGGGTCGTCCAGCTCCACCTCACGGGCGATGGACACGCCGTCGTTGGTGATGGTGGGAGCGCCCCACTTCTTGTCGAGGACGACGTTGCGGCCCTTGGGGCCGAGCGTGACCTTGACGGCGTCGGCCAGCTTGTTGACGCCGGCCTCGAGGGCGCGCCGGGCGTCCTCGTCGAACTTCAGGATCTTTGCCATGTGGTTCCTTACTTGATGACGGCGAGCACGTCGCGGGCGTTGAGGATCAAGACGTCCTCACCGTCGGCGGTGATCTCGGTGCCGCCGTACTTGCTGTAGACGACGGTGTCGCCGACCTTGACGTCGACGGGGATGACCTCGCCGCTCTGCTCGCTGCGACGGCCGGGGCCGACGGCGAGGACCTCGCCCTGCTGGGGCTTTTCCTTGGCGGTGTCGGGGATGACCAGGCCGCTGGCGGTGGTCTCCTCGGACTGACCCGGACGAACGACGATCCGGTCTTCCAGGGGCTGAAGCTTCATGTACGGCGCCTCCGTTGGCGGGGTATCTAGCACTCTCGGGCCGAGAGCGCTTAGCACTCTCGCTGACCGAGTGCTAACGATAGGCGCGGTGCGAGCAGGGGGCAACCCCACTCGCCGTCAGACCGTGGAGGTGAGCCGCAGGTTCGGTGAGGCGCCCGTGTCGAGCGGGCTGGGCCCGTCGGAGCGGAGCCGGTACCAGCCGGCGGCGGCCACCATGGCGGCGTTGTCGGTGCACATCGACCGGCTGGGCAGGAAGGCCTGCAGGCCGTCGGCCATGCAGGCGTCGAGGATGCGCTCGCGCAGCTGGGAGTTGGCCGCCACCCCACCCGCCAGGCACAGCCCCTTGGCCCCGTGGTCCCGGGCGGCCCGACGGGCCTTGGTGACCAGCACGTCGACCACCGCCTCCTGGAACGAGGCGGCCACGTCGGCGGTGTCGACGTCCGGGTGCTTGCGGACGTGGTTCACCACGGCCGTCTTGAGGCCCGAGAACGAGAAGTCGTAGCCCTCGTCGAGGATGGCCCGGGGGAAGGCGATGGCCTGCGGGTCACCCTCCATGGCGATGCGGTCGATGGCGGGACCGCCGGGGTACCCGAGGCCCAGGTAGCGGGCGACCTTGTCGAAGGCCTCGCCGGCGGCGTCGTCGATGGTCGAGCCGAGGATGCGGTAGCGGCCGCGGCCCTCCATCAGCACCACCAGGGTGTGGCCGCCCGAGACGAGCAGCACCACCACCGGCAGATCCAGGTCCGGCTCCTCGAGCAGGGCGGCGTAGAGGTGGGCCTCCAGGTGGTTCACGGCCACGAAGGGCACCCCCCAGACCAGGGCCAGGGTCTTGGCCGCGCTCACGCCCACCAGCAGCGCCCCGATGAGCCCCGGCCCGACGGTGGCGGCCACCGCGTCGACGTGGTCGTCGTCGATGCCGGCCTCCACCAGCGCCCGGGCCACGACGGGCGTGAGCAGCTCCACGTGGGCCCGGCTGGCGATCTCGGGCACGACCCCGCCGAAGCGGGCGTGCAGGTCGACCTGGCTCGACACCACCGACGAGAGCACGTCTCGGCCGTCGACGACGACGGCCGCGGCGGTCTCGTCGCAGCTGGTCTCGATGCCGAGGATGCGTTGACCGGTCACGAGGGGGGTCCTTCCGGGGTGGGGACGGCGGCGGGCGACGAGGGGCCGGGGAGCCCGACGGTGACGAGCGGGGTCGGCAGGGCCGCTTCGATGGCGGCGAGGCGCGCCGCGTACTCGGGGGTGTCGACGTCGTGGGCCCACAGGACGAGCGCGTCCTCGGTGGGCTTGGAGTAGTAGCCCTTGCGCACGCCGGCGGGCACGAACCCGAACCGGCGGTACAACGCCTTGGCCGCCTCGTTGGAGGTGCGCACCTCGAGCGTGACGGCCACGGTGCCGAGCTCGAGCACCCGGCGGATGAGCACCGCCAGCAGGCGGCGGCCCACGGCCCCGCCCTGGTGGTCGGGGTCGACGGCGATGGTGGTGATGTGGGCCTCGCCGGCCACCAGCAGGGCGCCGGCGTAGCCGACCACCCGACCGGCAGCGCGGGCCACCAGGTAGACGCGCTCGTCGCCGCGACCCAGCTCGGCCACGAAGAGCCCCAGCGACCACGGGGTCGAGGACGTCGCCGCGTCGATGCGCATCACCCCTCGGAGGTGGCGCCGCCGCATGGGCTCGACCACCAGGTCGACGAGCGGCGCCGATCGGGGCGGGCGGGGCTCCGAGGGCGGCGGAGGGGACGAGGACGAGGTCACGAGGGTCGGGTGGTCCAGTTGATCTCGGCGTCGGGTTTGCGGAGGTAGAGCGGTTGCAGGTCCCAGGGCTTCACCCACTCCTCCCGCAGGGCCCGGGCGTGGGCCAGCATCACCAGCGACGACGCCGACGGGTAGGCCAGGCCTTCCTCGACGATCTCGATGCGCTTCAGGCCGTCGAAGACCTCTCGGTAGCGGATGGCGCCGTCGCCGACCAGCAGGCAGTCCTCCCCCGCGGCGAGGAGCTCCGAGGCGAGGTCGTCGGGCGAGCCCACCTGGTGGGGTGAGAGGCGCTGGATGCCGCCGGGCACCTGACGGTAGAAGGCGTAGAAGAGCTCGCCCCGACGGGCGTCGATGGCGGCGACGATGAGGCGGGGGGTGAAGCGCACGGGGAAGGCCAGCAGGTCGAGGCTGGGCACCCCGATCATGGGCACCTTCAGGGCGTGGGCCATGGCCTTGGCCGCGGCCACGCCGACCCGCAGGCCGGTGAACAGCCCCGGGCCGAGGTCGACGGCCACGACGCTGATCTCGGACAGCTCGATGCGGGCCTGGCGACAGGTGAAGTCGATGGCCGGGGTGAGGACCTCGGCGTGCTGGCGGGCGCGGCACGACTGGGTGGAGGCGAGCACCCCCTCGTGGCCGCCGATGGCCACGCTCACCTGGATGGTGGCGGTGTCGATGCCGGCGATCAACATCAGGCGGGGTCCTCGGGGCTCGGGGTGTCGGTCACGGGAGCGGGTGCATCGGCCTCGTGGATCCAGGGGGCGAGGGCAGCGGCGACGGCCCGGGTGCGGGCCATCCACCTGGCCCCCACGGGCGCCAGCTCCAGGAGGCGCTCGTCGTCGGAGCCGTCGGTGAAGGTGAAGCGGACCTCGAGGTAGTCGGCCGGGAGGGCGGGGGCCACCACGTCGCCCCACTCGATGACGGTGACCCCGCCGTCGTCGAGCATCTCGGGCACGCCGAGATCGATCACCTCGTTGACCGAGTCGAGCCGGTAGGCATCGAGGTGGTTCAGCTCGAGGCGCCCCTCGTAGCTGTTGACGAGGGTGAAGGTGGGACTGGTGATGCGCTCGTCCACCCCGAGCGCGGCGCCGAAGCCCTGGGTGAAGGCCGTCTTGCCCGCCCCGAGGTCGCCCGCCAGCAGGAGCAGGTCGCCCGGTCGGGCCAGCTCGGCCAGGGCGGCGGCCAACTCGCGGGTGTCCTCGACGCCGGTCGTACGAGCCCAGATCACGAGGCCGGCACCGCCTCGGCCAACGGGGAGCCGGCGTCGCGCAGGGCCAGCCGGGCCCGGACCAGGTCGGCGCGCATCTGGGCCATGGGCTCGGCCCCGCCCCGCAGCACGTAGGCGGGATGGACGGTGGGGACCAGCACGGCACCTCCGTAGGGGTAGCTGCGGCCCCGGAGGCGGGTGATCCCCTCCTTGGAGGCCAGGAGCAGTTGGCCGGCGAACTTGCCCAGGGTGACCACGACCTTCGGGGCGATGAGCTCGAGCTGGGACTCGAGGTAGGGCCGGCAGGCGGCGATCTCGTCGGGCACGGGATCGCGGTTGTTCGGGGGGCGGCACTTGACGACGTTGGCGATGTAGACGCGGTCGCGGGTCAGGCCGAGCTCCTCGAGCACGAGACGGTCGAGGAGCTGGCCGGAGCGGCCGACGAACGGGAGGCCCTGCTCGTCCTCCTGGGCGCCGGGCCCCTCTCCGATGAACATGAGGTCGGTGACGGGGTCGCCGGTGCCGAAGACGACGTTGGTGCGGGTCTCGGCGAGGGGGCAGCGGGTGCAACCGGCCGCGTCGTCGGCGAGCGCGGCGAGGGTGAGAGGCACCCGGAAAGGTTAGTGCCCTGGGCCGCGACCGGCGACGGCCGGAGAGCCCGGTGCTAGCGCCCGACGGCGCGGATGGCGGCGTCGACCGCTCGTACGGCGAGGAGGCGGACGAGGTCGACGTCGGCGGGCACGACCCCGGTGGCGGCGGCCACCACGGCGTCGCCGTCGACCCGGGTGTGGGGTGGGAACAGGGCCCGGGCGTAGCCGTCGTGGGCGCCCTGGGCCACGAGGTGGCACCCGGCCTTGTCGAGGGTGGCGTTGGTGACCACGACGCCGATGGTGGTGTTCTGGCCCGAGGAGGGACCGGGGCCGCCGAACCCGGCGGCTTCCTCGGCGAGGCCGGCCCCGGCGGCGGGCCCGAAGGCACCGGTGGCGACGTCGACGGGCAGGTCCTCGAGCGCGACGGGCACGTGGTCCGACGGCCCCGGTTCGGGCTCGACGTCACCGAAGGCGTTCACCGCGACCATGGCCGAGACCACGAGGTCGTGGAGGCGGACGGTCGCGGCGCCGATCCCTCCGGGGCGAACGTGGTCACGGCCCCGCCACTTGCCGACGGTGGCCCCCGTTCCCGCACCGAGCCGGCCCAGCGCGGCGACGGACAGGCCCGTGTCGGCGAGCACGGGCGACGGCGGCTGCTCGGCCAGGGCCGAGGCCAGCGCCTCGGCACCGTGTCCCGCGCCCGGGCGCACCGAACCGTCGCCCTCGAGCAGGTCGAACAGCGACAGGCCCACCACGATGGGCACCGGCCCGGCACCGGTCGCAAAGCCCCGGCCGGCCTCGGCCAGGGCGGCCATCACGCCGTCGGCGGCAGCCAGCCCGAAGGCCGACCCTCCCGACAGCACCACGGCGTCGAGGCGGTCGACGATGCGAGCCGGGTCGAGCAGGGCGAACTCGCGGGTGGCGGGGGCGCCGCCGCGCACCTCGCCCGAGGCGACCGTGCCCTCGGGCAGGACCACGACCGTGCACCCGGTGCGGGCGACCTCGTCGGTCCAGTGCCCGACCCTGACTCCCTCGACGTCGGTCAGCATGGCCCGACCCTACGCTCCCCGGCCTCGGCGACGACCGCTCTCTGGCGGCCCCGGTGGACAGGACGTCGCCGGCGGCGCTCAGCGGTAGCGGCGGGGCACCCGGGGACCGATGCCGCAGACGACCTCGTAGGCGATGGTGTCGAGCCGCTCGGCCCATTCCTCGGCGGTGACGCACTCGTCGCCCTGACGGCCGATGAGCACCACCTCGTCGCCCACCGCCACGTCGTCGTCGCCGCAGTCGACCATCAGCTGGTCCATGGTGATGGTCCCCACGATGGGGCAGCGCCGCCCACCCACGAGGACGTCGGTGCCGAGCGCGCTGAGACGCCTCGACACCCCGTCGGCGTAGCCCACCGGCACGGTGGCCACGGTGGTCTCCCGGTCGAAGACGTGGCGCAGCCCGTAGGAGATGCCCTCCCCCGCCCCCACCCGCTTGACCATGGAGACCTCGCTACGCAGCGTCATGGCCGGACGCAGGTCGACCCGGTCGGCCAGCACGGGGGCCGGCGGGATGCCGTAGACGGAGATGCCGGCCCGGACCAGGTCGTAGCGGCCCCGGGGATGCTCGATGGCGGTGGCCGAGTTGGCGGCGTGCAACAGCGTGGGACGCAGGCCGTCGGCGTCGAGCTCGGCCACAACCGCGTCGAAGCGGTCGAGCTGGGTGTCGGTGAAGGGGTGACCGGGCTCGTCGGCCACCGCCAGGTGCGTGAACACCCCCTCGAGCTCGAGGCTGCCGTGCCCGGCGATGCGGCGGGCGAGGGCGAGCGCGTCCTGTGGGGCCACGCCGACCCGGTTCATGCCCGTGTCGACCTTGAGGTGCACCCGGGCCAACCGGCGCTCGCGCTTGGCCGCCTCGGCCACCGCCTCGACCGCCTCCGGCGTGTAGACGCACACCCGCAGATCGAAGCGCACGGCGGCGGCGATGTCGTCGAGGCGGGGCTGGGAGAGCAACAGCACCGGGGCGTCGATCTCGGAGCGGCGCAGAACGACGCCCTCCTCCACCAGGGCGACCGCCAACCAGTCCGCCCCGGCGGCCAGCGCCGCCCGGCTGACGGCGATGGCCCCGTGCCCGTAGCCGTCGGCTTTGACCACCGCGCACACCGCGGCCGGGGCGACCAGCCCCTTGAGCACCCCCACGTTGTGGGCGATGGCACCGAGGTCGACGTCGGCCCGCGTGGCGCGCACCGCTCTCAGCCCTCGGTCGGGCTGGTCGTCCCCCTGGCGTCGGCGTCGCGGACGATGGCCCGCACGATGTCGCCTCGCGCCAGCAAGCCGACGAGGACCCCGTCGTGGTCGACGACGGGCAGACGCGACACATCGCGATCGTGCATGACCGTGGCGGCCGTCTCGAGGGTCTCGTCGGGGCCGATGGTCACCACGTCGTCGTCGGCCATCACCTCGCCCACCGTGGCCCCGAGGGCCTTCTCGAGCGTCTCCTCGTAGCGTCGCCTGGACGACGGGAGCTCCAACACCGCGCCGAGCAGCGTGATGACCGCGGGGAGCGGGATCCGGGACTCCTCCACGATCAGGTCGGCGGTGGAGAGCACCCCCACCACCCGGCCGTCGTCGTCGAGCACGGGAGCCCCGTCGATGTCGCGCAGGACGAGCGCCCGCATGGCGTCCTGGACGTTGTCCGCCGGGCGGAAGGTGAGCACCTCGGTGACCATCAGGTCGCGCACGGGCGTGTCTCGCAGCAGCATCGGTCCTCCGGTGACGACGGTCGTCCAGGTCTAGGGGCGCAGCGCCGCGACCTCGGCGATGGCGGCCGGCAGGGCGGCGGGGAGATCCCCGGCGACCAGGCCGCGAGGCCAGCCTAGGGCGCCGGCGAGCCCGTGGAGGAACGAGCCGGCCGCCGCGGCCCGCCACGGATCGAGGCCCTGGGCCATGAGTGCGCCGACGACCCCGGCGAGCACGTCGCCGGTGCCGGCGGTGGCCAGTCGCTGGTCACCGGTGGTGGTGACCAGGACCCGCCCGTCGGGGTGGGCCACGACGGTGGAGGGCCCCTTGAGCAGCACCACGGCACCGGTTCGTTCGGCCAGCGCTCGGGCCGACGCCAGCCGGTCGGCGCCGGGGGCCTCCCCTGCCAGTCGGGCGAACTCGCCGTCGTGAGGGGTGAGGACCGTGGCCGGGCCCACCAGCTCCCCGGCGTCGGATCCGAGGGCGGTCAGCCCGTCGGCGTCGACCACGGTGGGGACACCCTGCGCCGCAGCCCCCGCCACGACCGATCGGATCTCGGCTCGCATCTCGGGCGAGGTCCCCAGCCCGTTGCCGACGACCACGGCGGCGAAGCGGTCGAGGTCGCCGAGCACCTCGCCACCCCACCCCGAGGCCGGCAGGTCGCCGAGCACGGCCTCCACCGGCGCGCCGGCCGGGTGACCCCCGGGGGTGGAGAGGCGCACGTAGCCGGCGCCGGCGCGGGCCGCGCCCCCGGCGCAGAGGGCGGCGGCACCCGCCATCCCCGGGCTGCCGGCCACGATCCACACGGCCCGCTGCCACTTGTGGCCGGTGGCGGGCACGTCGGGGAGCCATCCGGCCACGGCCGCGGCCCCGACGAGGTGGGCCCGGGCCCCCGACACGTCGAGGCCGATGTCGGCCACCTCCACCCGACCGGCCAGCTCCGAGCCGGGGGGCAGCACCAGGCCGGGCTTGAGGGCGGCGAAGGTGAGGGTGGCATCGGCCGCCAGCACCCGCTCGCTGGGCGCGCCGGTGAGACCGTCGACTCCCGACGGGATGTCGACGGCGAGGACGGCCGCTCCCGCGGCCGCGACCGGGGCCCGGAAGCCGCCACGGAACCCGGTGCCGAACGCGGCATCGATGACGAGGTCGGCGTCGGGCAGGCGCCCGGGCGCGCTGGCCACGTCGAGCTCGAGGACCCGCACCCCCCAACTGCGCAGGCGCCGGGCGGCCTCGCGACCGTCATTGCCGTTGTTGCCCTTGCCCTCGAGGACCACGACCCGCCGTCCGTAGGTGCCACCGAGCAGCCGGCGCGCAGCACCAGCGACCGCCCCACCCGCCCGGCCGATGAGCACCTTCACCGGCTCGGGGGCGGACCGGTCGATGGCCCCCATCTCCTCGGGCGTGACGATGGGGACCAACCCACCGTCGACGGGGAGGCCGTCGACGGCGAACGACGCGCCGTCCTGCCCGCCATCGGCTCCGGCGCCGGACGACCCGACGGTGGGCCCGGGCGAGCGGGCCTCGTGGGCGGCGCCCCTCGGGGCCGTGGGGGCCTCCGGCCCGGATGCGACGTCCGCCGCCGGCGCGCCCTGGGCCAGCACCGTCGCCTGGGCCACCAGGTCGGTGTGGGTCAACGACACCTGCCAGCGGGTGACCCCGGCCTCGGCGGCTTTGTCGGCGGCGGCTCCCGACAGCACGACCGACGGCCGACCGTCGTCGTCGCGGCGCACCTCGATGTCGTGCCAGCCCACCGATCCGATGCCCACGCCCAGGGCTTTGAGGACGGCCTCCTTGGCGGCGAAGCGCACGGCGTAGCGCTCGACCGGGTCGCGGCGGCGCTCCGCGTACTCACGCTCGGCCGGCGTGAACAGCCGCTCGACCATGGCGGGCCGGCGGGCCAGGACCACCCCGAAGCGCTCGAGGTCGACGACGTCGACCCCGATGCCCACGATCACCGCCGCGCTCCCCCGACCTCACCAGGAACCGGGGTCCGATCGGCGACGGTCATGGCCGCCAGCGGTCGGCGAGGTCGTTCACCGGTTCGGTCATGAGGTCGACCACGGGCACGGTGACGAGCAGGTCGTCGCGGAAGACGGGCTCGGTCTCGGTGACGGCGTGCTTGATGGCGGCGTAGCGGTTCCGGTAGCCCTGCAGCACCGACCGCAGCACGGGCAGGGGCAGGTCGTCCTCGAGGCGCACGTGCAACAGCACCAGCCCGGTGGGTGCGCCGTCGGTCATCTCCGGCACGATCACGACGGTGCGGCCGTCGCTGCGGCCCTTGGCCACCAGCACCGTGCGCTCGACGGCGACCCAGCGCTTGGTGCCCCGCAGCTGGGGGTCCTCCTCGGTGCGGCTACGCAGCTCGGTGCCGATGCCGCCCCGGTCGACCACCACCACGGTGGCGTCGTCGCGCCCGTCGACTGCGTCGACGTGGCCGTCGATGGCATACCGCGTGTAGCCGAGGACATCGGCGACGAGGGGCTCGAGGGCGGCCAGGGTGCGCAGCGTGGCGTAGGTGAGATGGTCACGGGCGGCGCCGGCGACGAGCACCTCTTTCACCAACGGCACCTGCAGCAGGGTCTCGTCGCTGCGCGAGATGCCCACCGTCACGGTCTTGGCCTGGTGCTTGATGGCGTCGATGGGTCGGGTCAGCTCGTCGATGGCACGGCTCAGGGCGATGGAGAGGTCCTCGAGGACCACCCCCGGCGTGCCGACCTTGCCATGCTCGAGCTGGTAGGCGTCGAGCCCGATGACGCCCAGCGCGAAGCGCCACGTCGACGAGAGGCGCACGGCGGTGGACGCCTCCAGGTGGCCGTCGTAGTCGCCGGTGCGCAAGCCGTCGTAGAAGCGCGTGGCGGTGGCGGTCAGCGCCGGTTGGAGAGAACGCAGGGCCTCCTCGCCGTCGAGGCCGTCGGCGGCAGCCTCGTCGATGGCGGCCCGGGCCTCGCGGAGGGGTGTCGCCTGGGCATCGATGGCGAGGGCGGCCTCGTAGCCGAAGAGGTGCCCGACCATGGCCGAGAGGACGAAGGCCAGCCGGGGATGGGTCACAGGCACCGAGATGACGTGCAGGGCGGCGGAGAAGCGCTCCTCGCCCTCGGTGGCCACCACGACCGGTGCCGCCTTGTGGGCCCGGTAGATCGCCACCTCCTTGGCCACGTCGTCGGCCGTGGAACCCTGCAGGCCGGCGGCGCACACCAGGATCATCGGCTCCGACGACAGGTCGATGTGCTTCTTGTCCTCGGTGCCGTCGCAGGCGATGGCCTTGTAGCAGAGCTCGGAGAGCTTGATCCGGATCTCCTCGGCGGCGATGCGGTTGGCTCCGTTGCCGACGATGGCCCAGTACCGGCGCGACGGGGCCAGGCGACGGGCGGCATCCGCGATGGCGGGACGAAGGGCCATCACCCGCTCCATGGCCTCGGGCATGGAGCGCAACGCGGCGAGCAGCTCACCCCGAGGGGCGGCGACGTCGCCGCGGGCGTCGACGATGGCCACGGCGAGCAGATAGCACGCCGCGATCTGGGCGTAGAAGGCCTTGGTCGACGCGACGCTCATCTCCACGTCGCGCCCGTCGGAGGTGTAGAGCACGCCGTCGGCCCGGTCGGTGAGATCGCTGTTGCGCCGGTTCACCACCGCCACCACGCGGGCGCCCCGCCCCCGCACCAGGTCGACGGTGCGGTTGGTGTCGGTGGTCGTGCCGCTCTGGCTGACGGCCACGACCAACGTGTCCTCCATGGAGGCGCGCAGGTCGAAGCCCGACAGCTCGGTGGCCAGCACGGCCTCGACCCGCAGGCGGGAGGTCGGCGCGAGGGTGGCCACGGCCTCGACCAGCGACCGGCCGGCCACGGCGGCGGTGCCCTGGCCGATCACCAGCACCCGGCTGATGGAGCCGTCGGCGAGGGCGGTGCGCACGTCGGGCGCCAGGACGTCGTCGCCGAGGTGGACCGACAGGCCGTCGGGCCCGTCGACCAGCTTCCCCCGAAGCGTCTTGCGGAACGAGGCCGGAGCCTCGCCGATCTCCTTCAACAGGTAGTGGGGGGAGTCGCCGCGGTCGATGTCGCGGGTGGTGATCTGGGCCACAGCGAGGTCCGAGTCGGTGACCGGCACCAGCGTGCCGTCGTAGGCCCAGCGCTGCATGCCCGCCACCGTGCCGGCGGCGTCGCCGTGGAGGCGCACCACCTGGCCGCTGCTGGCCGGGTTGTCGGGGCTGGCCGGCACCTCCCCGTCGAGGCGGAGGTAGGTGTCGGTCTCCTCGACCACCCCGTAGGGCTCGCTGGCCACGATGAAGGCGTCCTCGGCCAGCCCCACGTAGAGGGCCTGGCCGCTGCCCCGCAGCGCCAGCAACAGGTCGTCGGGATCGCCCGCGGCGCTGGCGGCGATGGCCACCGACCCCTCGAGGAGGTTGACGGTACGCCGGAACGCCTCGTCGAGGTCCGAGCCGTCGGCCATGGCCCGGCTGGTGAGCGTGGGGATCACCTTGGCGTCGGTGGTGATCTCCGGGGCGATGCGCAGGCCCTCGGTGGCCTTGAGGTCGGCGAAGTTGTCGACGTCGCCGTTGAGCACCGCGGTGACGTAGGAGCCCGCCGTGTCGTCGAGTTCCTCGGAGTTCAACGGGTGGGCGTTGGGCGCCGAGATGATGCCGACGCTGGCCCACCGGGTGTGCCCCAGCACCACCACCTGGGCGTCGTCGGCGCCCAGGGCCTGGCGCAGGAGGGCGTCGGCCCGAATGGCGTCGCGGAGGTGGCGGGTGTTGTCGCCGAGCTCACCGATCTCGGCCGCCGCCTTGTAGACGAAGCTCAGGTGGCCCTCGGGGGTGCGCACCGCCCGGTGGCCGAACAGGGGGTCGCCGGCCCGGTCGGCCAGGGCGGCCTGGATCGCCGGGGAGTCGAGGTCGAGGCCGTGGTCGCGCACCAACAGGTGCAGGCCGGCCGAGTCGCGACCTCGGACCTCGAGGCGGTCGATGGCCGAGAGGGCCTGGTGCACGGACAGGTGGGCGGCGACCGCGCTCGGCCCCGCACCGGGACCGGCCAGCTCGGCCACGCTCCGCGCCGCCCGCAGGCGATCGCGGCGCAAGGCCCACACGGCGTCCTTGACCGCCACCACGGCTGCGTTGAGCGCCTCGAGCTCGGAACCGGCGACCGCGCCCGCGCCCGCGGCGTCGAGACGCGCTTCGAGCTCGACCACCTGGCGATCGAGGCCGTCGGCGAGGTTCTCCACCGTCGCCGCCAGGTCGGCCGAGCCCAGCAGGGCGACCACGCCGGGAACCCCTCGCAGGATGCGGTCGGCATCGTGGGCGGCCCGGCCGGCCGACGCCACCGTCTCGATCAGGGCCCGATCGACCGGGAGCTCGAGCGCGGTGGCCAGGTGGCGGGAGGCGGCGTCGAGGGCGTCGGTGACCTCCGCCGGCGCAGGCGGCGTCCGATCGGATCGTTGGCGGACGACGGCGATGATCCCGCACATGTGGCCGACGGACTCCTGGGGTTGTCCCGGCGACGGATGCACCCGGCTGCCGGACGGCGAAGCGAACCCGTGGAGTCTACGTGGCGCAGGCTGCGCCCACGGCGGCGGCCAGGCGCTGGGCCACGCCTTCGGCCTGCTCGGCCGAGGGGGCCTCGACCATGACCCGCACGAGCGGTTCGGTGCCGCTGGGGCGGATCAGGATGCGGCCGGCGCCGTCGAGCACCGCCTCCTCGGCCGCCACCGCGTCGGCGACCAGGTCGGCGATGTCGGGGCGACGCTGGTCGACCGCCACGTTGACCAGCACCTGCGGCAGCCGGGTCATCACCTGCGCCGCCAGCTCGGAGAGAGGCCGTCCGGAGCGACGGAGGAGATCGAGCAGCTGGAGCCCCGAGAGCAGGCCGTCGCCCGTGGTGGCCAGGTCGGCGAAGACGATGTGGCCGGACTGCTCGCCGCCCAGCGACCAGCCGCCGCGTTGCAGGGCCTCCAACACGTGGCGGTCGCCCACCGGCGTTTCGACCACCTCGATGCCCGCGCTCGACATGGCGTGGCGGAAGCCGAGGTTGGTCATCACCGTCACGACGACGTGGTCCTGGGCCAGTCGGCCCCGGTCCTGGAGATCGAGGGCGAACAGGGCGATGAGGTGGTCGCCGTCGACCAGGGCGCCCCGCTCGTCCACGGCCAGCACCCGGTCGGCGTCGCCGTCGAAGGCCAGCCCGACATCCGCCCCGTGCTCCACCACCGCGGCCTGCAGGTCCCCCGGGTGGGTGGAGCCGCATCCGTCGTTGATGTTGGTGCCATCCGGCGAGTCGTGCAGCACCACCAGATCGCAGCCCAGGTCCCGCAGGACGCCGGGCGCCAGCGCCGACGACGCCCCGTTGGCACAGTCGACGACGACCTTCATGCCGCGCAGGGCGTCGGCCGGCACGGTCGCCCGGAGGGCCTCGGCCCAGGCCGTGCCCACCGAGGGATCACCCGCCGGTTCGACCATCCCTGTCGGAAGTGGCGCGGCGATGGCCACGAGCTCGTCGAGGCGGGCCTCCAGGCGCTCCTCCAGCTCGTCGGAGAGCTTGCGCCCGCCGGGTGCGAAGAACTTGATGCCGTTGTCGGTCCAGGGGTTGTGCGATGCGGAGATCACCGCACCGGTGCGACCCGAGCGGGCGCTCTCCCAGGCCACCGTCGGCGTGGGCACGACCCCGAGGCCGATCGGCTCGACCCCTGCGGCGCGCGCCCCCTCCGCCAGGGCCGCCTCGAGCCGAGGACCCGAGGCCCGGGTGTCGCGACCCACCACCATGGCGTCGGCGCCGAGCACCTCGGCGGCGGCCTGGCCGAGTGCGACCACCAGCTCGTCGGTGAGCTCATCGGCGCGGCCGCGCACCCCGTCGGTCCCGAACCGCAACGTCATCGACGACTTCTCCTTGCTCGATCGTGGCGCACCCAGGGGACCAAAACGCCGACGTGCGCCGTCCCGACAGGGAGGCGCACGTCGGTGGTGACGGCAGGGTCGGTCGCGGCCTCGAGGCCGGAGCGACCGGCCGGCTCAGCGCTTGGAGTACTGCGGAGCCTTGCGGGCCTTCTTGAGGCCGTACTTCTTGGATTCCTTCTTGCGATCGTCGCGGGTGAGGAAGCCGGCCTTCTTGAGCTCCGGGCGCAGCTCGGGGTCGACCTCGATGAGCGCCCGGGCGATGGCGTGACGCAGCGCGCCCGCCTGCCCGGAGGCCCCGCCGCCGTCGATGCGGCAGTCGACGTCGTAGGTCTCGGAGAGCTCGGTGAGGCGCAACGGCTCGGTGAGGATCATCCGGTGGGTCGGGGTCGGGAAGTACTCGTCGACCGAGCGCTTGTTGACCGTGATGGTCCCGGAGCCGGGACGGAGGTTGACACGGGCGACCGCACGCTTGCGGCGACCGGTGGACTGGACGAGAGGAGTCGACATCGGGGGTTCCTTGCAGCGAGCGGTTACGAGCGGGCCTTGGCGCGGGCGAGCTCGAGCGACTGGGGCGACTGGGCGGCGTGGGGATGGTTCGGCCCCGCGTAGACCTTGAGCTTGCGGATCATCTGACGACCGAGGCGGTTCTTCGGGAGCATGCCGCGCACGGCCCGGCGGACGGCTTCCTCGGGCTTGTTGGCCATGAGGTTGCCGTAGGTCTGCGTGCGCAGACCGCCCGGGTACCCCGAGTGGCGGTGCACCATCTGGCGCTCGCCCTTGTTGGAGGTGAGGACGATCTTGTCGGCGTTGACCACGATGACGTGGTCGCCGGTGTCGAGGTGGGGGGTGTAGGTCGGCTTGTGCTTGCCGCGCAGGAGGCTGGCCACCTCGGTGGCGAGGCGACCGAGGACCATGCCCTCGGCGTCGATGACGTGCCAGTCGCGCTGGATCTCGCTGGCCTTGGGGGTGTAGGTGCGCACGCGCAAGCCCTTGCTTTCGTGGAGTGCTTCGAGACGGGTCTGACGCAGCGCACGGATGACCCTTCGGCGCGCGCCAGAGCAGCGGGCAATCGTACCGGGGCTCCTCGTCACCGGGCAACTCCGGTGGCCGGTCGGGGCGGTCAGGGCCGGGGCCCTCGGGGGTCGGAGGTCGGCGCGCCGAGCGCCGGGTACCCCACCTCCCACAGGCACAGGCCGTGCGGCGGGGCCACGGTGGGCACCCCGGCCCGGTCGCCCGCCCGGCGGATGCCCGCCACCTGACCGGCGCGGCGACGGCCCCGTCCGACGTCGACCAGCAGCCCGACGATGCTGCGCACCATCTGGTGGCAGAAGGCATTGGCCCGGATGTCGAAGCGCAGGACCCCGTCGCCCAGGTCGTGCCAGCGAGCGTCGAGCACCCGGCGGACCAGGGTGACCTCGGGACCGGCACCCTTGGGTCGGCGGCAGAACGACGAGAAGTCGTGGCTGCCGATGAGCGGGTCGCAACCGAGGCGCAGGGCGTTGAGGTCGAGGGGCTCGGGCACCCACCAGGCCGTCCGGGCCAGGAAGGGATCGGGATCGGGCCGGTTGAGGACCGTGTAGCGGTACGCCCGCCAGGTGGCCGAGAACCGGGCGTCGAAGTCGTCGGCCACGATGGTCGCCGCCCGCACGGAGATCTCCGGCCCGCAGATGCCGTTCACGGCCCGGGCCAGGGCGCCGAGGTCGACGAGGGGATCGGCGACGTCGAGGCTCACCACCTGGCCGTGCGCGTGCACGCCCTTGTCGGTGCGACCGGCCACGCTGAGGGTGACCGGGTGGCGCAGGACGCGCCCCAGGGCCTCGGCCAGGGTGCCGGCCACCGTGGCCACGCCCTCGTTGGCCGCCATGCCGTGGAAGGCCGAGCCGTCGTAGGCCACGGTGAGCCGGACGCGCACCGGGCCCGGACGCGCCGCAGCCGACCCCGAGGGGTCGGCTGCGGTCGGGTCGGTGGTCGTCACGGGGGCGACCCGCCGGCTGTCAGACCAGCTCGATGCGCGCCATCGGCGCGTTGTCACCCTGACGGGGACCGAGCTTGAGGATGCGGGTGTAGCCACCGGGCCGCTCGACGTAGCGGGGGCCGATGTCGTCGAAGAGCTTCGACGCCATCTCCTTGTCGCCGAGGTAGGCGACGACCTGGCGGTGGCGGTGCAGGCCGCCCTTCTTGGCCTTGGTGATGAGCTTCTCGGCCACCGGGCGCAGGGCCTTGGCCTTGGCCTCGGTGGTGACGATGCCTTCGGCCGCGAAGAGCGACGCGGCCAGGTTGGCCATCATCAGACGCTGGTGAGAGGCGCTGCCGCCGAAGCGGCGGGATTTGCGGGGAGTAGCAGGCATGGCGGTTTCAGTCCCGGTGCTTGAGCGACAGACCGCGCTCGTCGAGCTTGGCGATGACCTCGTCGAGCGACTTCTGGCCGAAGTTGGTGATGGCGAGCAGGTCGTCCTCGGTCTTGTCGAGGAGCTCCCCGACGGAGTTGACCTGGGCCCGCTTGAGGCAGTTGCGAGGACGCTCGGAGAGATCGAGGTCCTCGATGGGGAGGTCGAGGTCGGGCGAGCCGGTGGCGGCCACGGCCACCTCACCCAGCTCGAGGCCCTGGGGCTCGTCGCTCATCTCGGCGACGAGCTGGACCAGCGACTGCAGGGTGGCCCCTGCCGACGCCAGCGCCTCTCGGGCGGAGATGGAGCCGTCGGTCTCGATGTCGAGGACCAGGCGATCGAACTCCGTGGAGTGCTCGACGCGCGTGGGCTCGACGGAGAACGTGACCCGACGCACCGGCGAGAAGATCGAGTCGACCGGGATCACACCGATGGTGCTCGAGGTCTTGTTGCGATCGGCCGAGACGTAGCCCCGACCCGTCTCGACGGTGATGTCGATGGCCAGACGGCCGTTGCCGTTGAGTGTGGCGATGTGCAGGTCCGGGTTGAGGACCTCCACATCGGAGGTGAGGGCGATGTCGGCCGCGGTGACCTCGGCCGGACCGCGGGCGTCGAGACGAAGGGTCACCGGCTCATCGGTGTGCACCCGCAGGACGAGGTCCTTGAGGTTCAACAAGATGTCGGTGACGTCCTCGGTGACGCCCTTGATGGTGTCGAACTCGTGGAGGGCCTCGTCGAAGCGGACCTGGGTGACGGCCGCTCCCGGGATCGACGAGAGAAGGGTGCGGCGGAGCGAGTTTCCGAGCGTGTGCCCGAATCCCGGCTCCAGCGGGCCCAGGGCGAAGAGCTGACGGGCGTCGTCGACCTCTCCGAGCGCTTCCACCTTCGGGCGCTGCATGACCAGCATGTGTGTCTACCTCGGTTCCGTACGGATGGGGATCGGCGCACGGGCGGGGGCTCGTCCCCCGCCCGGTGGGCGCCTACTTCGAATAGAGCTCGACGATGAGCTGCTCGCGCACCGGCACGTCGATCTGGTCGCGGACCGGGGCCTGCAGCACCGTGATGGTGAAGCCGCCCTCACCGGACTCGAGCCACGCCGGAGGCGTGCGGTCGAGCACGTCGCGGTTCCACTGCACGACGACCATCTCGCGGGCCTTGTCGCGCAGGGTGACGACATCGCCCGGACGGACGCGGAAGCTGGGGATGTCGACCCGCTTGCCGTTGACGTTCACGTGGCCGTGGCCCACGAACTGGCGGGCCTGGGGACGAGTGGCCGCCCAGCCGGAGCGGTAGACGACGTTGTCGAGCCGCATCTCGAGGAACCGGAGCATGTTCTCGCCGGTCACCCCCGCCTTGCGGTTCGCCTCCTCGTAGAGGTTGCGGAACTGCCGCTCGGAGAGACCGTAGGTGAAGCGGGCCTTCTGCTTCTCCTGCATCTGGAGCAGGTACTCCGAGGGATTGCCCCGTCGGCGGGTGCGACCGTGCTCGCCCGGGGGATACGGCCGCTTGTCGAGGGCGACGGTCTCGCCCTTGGTGCCGAAGATGTTGGTGCCCAGGCGACGCGAGACGCGCGCCTTGGGTCCGGTGTAACGAGCCATGGTCAGACCCTCCGACGCTTGGGAGGCCGGCAGCCGTTGTGCGGAACCGGGGTGACGTCCTTGATGCCGGTGACCTCGATGCCGACGTTCTGGATCGAGCGGATGGCGGTCTCACGACCGGAGCCGGGGCCCTTGACGAGCACGTCGACCTTGCGCACGCCGTGCTCCATGGCCCGGCGGGCGCACTGCTCGGCGGCCATCTGGGCGGCGAAGGGGGTGCTCTTGCGCGAGCCCTTGAAGCCGACGTTGCCGGCGGAGGCCCAGGCGAGGACGTTGCCCTCCTGGTCGGTGATGCTCACGATCGTGTTGTTGAACGAGCTCTTGATGTGCGCCACCCCGTAGGTGACGTTCTTGCGTTCCTTCTTGCGGGGGCGACGGCCCCCGGGCGACGGCTTGGCCATTACTTGCGACCCACCTTCTTCTTGCCGGCCACGGTCTTCTTCGGGCCCTTGCGGGTGCGAGCGTTGGTGTGCGTGCGCTGGCCGCGGACGGGCAGGCCCTTGCGGTGGCGCAGGCCCTGGTAGGAACCGATCTCCATCTTGCGACGGATGTCCTGGTCGACCTCGCGCCGCAGGTCACCCTCGACCTTGAGGTTCTGGTCGATCCAGGCGCGGATGCGGTTCACCTCTTCGTCGGTGAGGTCGCGGACCCGCGTGCTGGAGTCGATGTCGGTGAACTCACAGATCTGCTTGGCGGTGGTGCGACCCACGCCGAAGATGTAGGTGAGGCTGATCTCGAGACGCTTTTCTCGGGGGACGTCGACCCCTGCGATGCGGGCCATGTCAGCCCTGCCGCTGCTTGTGTCGGGGATTGGTGCAGATGACCCGAACCCGCCCGTGGCGGCGGATCACCTTGCACTTCTCACAGATCTTCTTGACGCTCGGACGTACTTTCAAATCGCCTGAATCCTTCGTTCAGGGTCACCGGGGCATGATCCCCCCGGCGGGTCCGGCCAGGGCGGCCGGACGCTCACTTGCCTGGTGGTGTCCTACTTGTACCGATAGGTGATTCGGCCGCGGGTGAGGTCGTACGGCGTCAGCTCAACCTGGACGCGATCACCGGGCAGGATGCGGATGTAGTGCATGCGCATCTTCCCCGAGATGTGGGCCAGCACCTTGTGCCCGTTCTCGAGCTCGACTCGGAACATGGCGTTGGGCAACGGCTCGATGACCGTTCCCTCGAGAACGATCGCGTCTTCCTTGGGCTTCGGCAGCGTGGTCCTCCTGCTCGCACGGATCGCACCCCGGCGCGCAGAGACGCGGGGGCGCGGATGGCCGAAGGACGATGCTAGCGGTGCTCGCCGTCGGATTCCAATTCGGCGAGATCGGGTGCCGGCGAGCTCACGAGCCTCGCCCAGCACCGTAGTCGCCCCCACCGCCCGCGGCGAGCACCTCGGCGAGGCGCATCCGGCATCGTGGTCGGTCCACGGCGGGGCGGCGCCCGCTACGCGGCGGTGAGGATCTCGGGTTCGCCCTCGGTCACCAGCACCGTGTGCTCCCAGTGGGCGGAGAGGGAGCGGTCGGCGGTGACCACCGTCCAGCCGTCGTCGGTGAGGAAGGTCTCGGGGGCCCCGACGTTGACCATCGGCTCGAGGGCGAGGGTCATGCCCGGCTTCAAGCGACCGCCCTTGCCCGGGACGCCCACGTTGGGCACCTCGGGCTTCTCGTGCATCGCCGTGCCGATCCCATGGCCCACGTACTCGCGGACCACCGAGAAACCGGCGGCCTCGACCGTGCGCTGGACGGCCGCGCCCACGTCGCCCAGCCGCTTGCCGTCGCGCATGGCGGCGATGCCGGCGAACAACGATGCTCGGGTGACCTCGATGAGGCGCTCGGCCTCGGGCGAGACCTCGCCCACCGCCATGGTGAAGGCGGCGTCGCCGTGCCAGCCGTCCACGACGGCTCCGCAGTCGATGGAGAGGATGTCGCCGTCGACGAGGGCCCGATCCGAGGGGATGCCGTGGACGATGGTGTCGTTGGGCGAGGCGCAGATCACAGCCGGGTAGCCGTGGTAGCCGAGGAAGTTCGAGGTGGCCCCCCGGCGCTCGAGGACGGTCCGACCGATGGCATCGAGCTGCAGGGTCGTGACCCCGGGCCGGACCGCCCGGCGGATCTCGTCGTGCATCTCGGCCACCACCCGTCCCGCCGCCCGCATGAGGCGGATCTGTTCGGGGGTGCGCTTCACCGTGGGGTCAGGACGCGACAGCGGCGTCGATGGCCGCCACCAGGCGATCCTGCACCTCGGTGGGGGTGCCGAGGCCGTCGACGGTCGCCAGGAGCCCCTTGTCCTCGAAGCACCGGATGGTCGGCTCGGTCTCGCTGCTGTAGGCCGCGAGGCGCTTGGCGACGGCCTCGGGGGTGTCGTCGGCGCGCTGGACGACCTCGCCACCGCAGGTGTCGCAGGTCCAGCCCTCGGCGGGCGGCATGCCCACCGAGTAGATCCGACCGCATGACGAGCACACCCGTCGCGACGAGATGCGCTCGAGGACGACGTCCTCGGGGACCACGAGATCGACCGCCACGTCGACGTCGGTGATGCCGAGGAGGGCCTCGGCCTGGGGCACCGTGCGGGGGAAGCCGTCGAGGAGGAAGCCGTGCTCGACGATGTCGGGTTGCGCCAGGCGCTCCTCGACGACGCCCAGCATGACCTCGTCGGGGACCAGCTGACCGGAGTCCATGTACGACTTGGCCTCGAGCCCCACCGGGGTGGCGTTGGCGACGGCAGCGCGCAGCACGTCGCCGGTGGAGATGTGCACGGCCCCGTAGTGCTCGGCGAGGAGGGCCGACTGTGTGCCCTTCCCCGCGCCCTGGCGACCGAAGATCAGGAGTCGGATGGCCACTACTTCAGGAACCCTTCGTAGTTCCGCATCATCAGCTGGCTGTCGACCTGCTTCATGGTCTCGAGGGCCACACCGACGGCGATGAGGATGGTGATGCCGGAGAAGCTGACGTTCTGGCCCGACGAGCCCGGCAGGTAGGTCGTGAGGACGAACGACGGGATGAGGGCCACCGACGCGATGAAGAGGGCGCCGGGAAGGGTGATCCGGGAGAGGATCTTGGCCAGGTACCGCTCGGTCTGGGGCCCGGGACGGATGCCGGGGATGAACCCGCCCTGCTTGCGCAGCGTGTCGGCCTGCTTCACGGGATCGAAGGTGATGGCCGTGTAGAAGTAGGCGAAGCCGATGATCAACAGGCCGAAGACCAACAGGTGCAGCGGGGCGTTGGGCCGCACGATGTTGTCGTCGACGAAGGTCTGCACGCTGGCGCCCCAGCCGTCTGAGGGGAGCACGAAGGTAAGCAGCTGGGGCAGGTAGAGCACCGAACTGGCGAAGATGATCGGGATGACACCGGACTGGTTCACCTTCAGCGGGATGTAGGTGCTCTGGCCGCCGTACATGCGGCGGCCCACCACCCGCTTGGCGAACTGCACCGGGATCCGGCGCTGGCCCTGCTCGACGAACACGATGGCCACCAGGATCATCGTGAAGCCGGCGACGAACAGGGTCACCGCCGTCCAGCCGCCCGCCGCCTTGATCTGGGCCAGCTGGCCGGGGAGGGTGCTGACGACCGAGGCGAAGATCAACAGCGACATGCCGTTGCCGATCCCCCGCTGGGTCATGAGCTCGCCGAGCCACATCAGCAGGGCGGTGCCGGTGGTGAGCGTGAGCACGATCAACAGCACGTGGGGCACGTCGAAGTTCGGGATCAGGTTCACCGACGAACCGGTGAGGCCGCCGCCGCCGCTGTTGAACAGGTAGGCGAGGCCGGTGGACTGCAGGATGGCGATGCCGATGGTGACGTAGCGCGTCCACTGCGTGATCTTGCGCTGCCCCACCGCCCCCTGGTTCTGCCACTCCTCGAGCTTGGGGATCACCACGCCGAGGATCTGCATGATGATCGACGAGGTGATGTAGGGCATGATCCCGAGGGCGAACACGGCGAACTGCGTGAGCGCGCCGCCCGAGAACAGGCTCAGGAACGACAAGATGCCGCCCCGCTCGGCCTCTTGCTGCAACGAGGCCAGCGCGCCCGTGTCGATGCCGGGTACGGGGATGTGGGCACCCAGGCGGTAGAGCCCGATCATCGCGAGGGTGAACAGGATCTTGTTGCGAAGATCGTGGACCTTGAAGATGTTCTTCAGGTTGGTGAGCACCGTTGTGGCTCCTGCCGGGCCGTCGCGCGGCTCAGCGGTTGGTCAGGTGGTTGCCCTGGGCGGGCGGCCGACGGTCGCCCCAGGGCAGCGGAAGGATCTCGACAGTACCCCCCGCAGCGCGGATGGCCGCCTCGGCCGACTTGGAGAAGGCGTGGGCCTTCACCGTGACCGCACGGGTGATCTCCCCGCGACCGAGCACCTTCACCAGCGAGCCCTTGCCGACGAGGCTCTTGGCCAGCAGCGCCTCGGGATCGACCACGTCGAGGCCCGACTCGTCGATGACGTCGAGGTTGAGAGCCTGGTACTCGACCCGGAACGGGTTGTTGAAGCCTCGCAGCTTGGGCACCCGCATGTGCAGCGGCATCTGCCCGCCCTCGAATCCGGCGGGCACGCTGCCGCGAGCCCGCTGGCCCTTGGTGCCTCGGCCTGCGGTCTTGCCGCCCTTGCCACCGATGCCGCGTCCGACGCGCTTGCGCGCCCGGTTGGACCCTTCAGCGGGCTTGAGGTCATGGATCTTCACGACGCATCGTCCTTGATCTCTTCGACGGTCACGAGGTGGGGCACCCGGGCGATCATGCCGCGGATCTCGGGGCGGTCGGGCAGGGTGTTGGTCTTGCCGATCCCGCGCAGCCCGAGAGCCCGCAGGGTGCCTCGGTGCTTCGGCTTGGTGCCGATGGAGGACTTCACCTGGGTCACCTTGAGGGCGGACATCACGCGACCTCGTTCGGCACGTGCGGGCCCCGCTCGGATTCCTTGTAGGCCTCGAGCAGGCCCTTGGGCACGAACTCCTCGGGCGACAGCCCCCGGAGCTTGGCGATCTCGTCGGGGCGCTTGAGCTCCTGGAGACCGGCGATGGTGGCCCGGGCCACGTTGATGTGGTTCGACGAGCCCAGGGACTTGCAGAGCACGTCGTGGATGCCGGCTTCTTCGAGGATGGCGCGAGCCGCGCCACCGGCGATGACGCCGGTACCGGGCGCCGCCGGCTTGAGCAGCACGCGTCCGGCACCCATGCGGCCGAGGATGGGGTGGGTGATGGTGGAACCGGCCAGCGGGACGGCGAAGAGGTTCTTGCGCGCCTCCTCGGTGCCCTTCTGGATGGCGAGGGGCACCTCCTTGGCCTTGCCGTAGCCGAGGCCGACGTGGCCGGCACCGTCGCCGATCACCACGAGGGCGGTGAAGGAGAAGCGACGGCCACCCTTCACGACCTTGGCCACTCGGTTGATGTTGATGACGCGTGACTCCCGCAGGGGGAGGGCGTCGAAGTCGTTGGGGGCCATCAGAACTCCAGTCCCGCGTCTCGGGCGGCGTCGGCCACTGCGGCCACGCGGCCGTGGTAGAGGAAGCCGCCTCGGTCGAAGACGACCTTGTCGACACCGGCGGTCTTGGCCCGCTCGGCGACGAGTCGGCCCACCTCGGTGGCGGCGGCGATGTTGCCGGTGCCCTCGGCACCGACGGTGGCCTCGATGGTGGAGGCGGAGGCGAGGGTGCGCCCGCTGGTGTCGTCGATCACCTGGGCGGTGATGTGACGGTTGGACCGGAACACCGCGAGGCGCGGCCGTTCGGTCGTGCCCCGGACGTGCTTGCGCACGCGGCGATGGCGGCGGAGCCGGGCGTCACGCTTCTGCTTGGCACTGTCACTCATGGTTCCTACTTCCCGGCCTTGCCCGCCTTGCGGACCACGTGCTCGTCGCGGTACCGGACGCCCTTGCCCTTGTAGGGCTCGGGCTTGCGGATGGCTCGAATGTTGGCGGCGACCTGGCCCACGGCTTCCTTGTCGACGCCGACGACGCCGATGGTGGTGGGGCTGGCCACCTCGAAGGTGATGCCCTCGGGGGCCTTGACGCTGACCGGGTGGCTGAAGCCGAGCGCCAGCTCGAGCGCGTCGTTGCCCTTGGCGGTGGCGCGGTAGCCGACACCCACGATGTCGAGGTCCTTGCGGAAGCCCTCGCTCACACCGACGACCATGTTGTTGACCAGCGAGCGGACCAGCCCGTGCAGGGCCCGGCTCTCGCGCTCGTCGTTGGGGCGCTCGACGAGGAGCTGGCCCTCGTCCTGGCGCACCGTGATCAGCTCGGGGATGTCGCGTTCGAGGGTGCCCTTGGGGCCCTTGACGGTGATGTGGCGACCGGCGACGGTGACGTCGACACCGGCGGGCACGGGGATCGGAGCGCGTCCGATTCGGGACATGGTGGCTCCTCTACCAGACGTAGCAGAGGATCTCGCCGCCCATGCGGCGCTTGCGCGCCTCACGGTCGGTCATGAGCCCCTGGCTGGTGGACAGGACTGCCACACCGAGGCCGCCGAGAACCCGAGGGATCTTGTCGGCCTTGATGTAGACGCGCAGGCCCGGCTTGGACACGCGCTTCACCCCGGAGATCACGCGCTTGCGCTCGGGGGAGTACTTCATGGTGACGGTGAGGACCCGTCCCGGACGACCGGGGTCGTCGGCGACGGTGAAGTCCTCGATGTAGCCCTCCTTCAACAGGAGGGTGGCGAGAGCTTCCTTCACCTTGGAAGAGGGCATGCGAACGTCATCGTGCATCGCCGTGTTGGCGTTGCGGATGCGGGTCAGCATGTCGGCGATGGGGTCGGTCATGGTCATCGAACGGCCTCCTTCACCAGCTGGCCTTCTTGAGGCCGGGGATCTCCCCGGCGTGGCCGAGCTCGCGTAGGCACACGCGGCACAGCAGGAACTTGCGGTAGACGGCGTGCGGACGACCGCAGCGCTGGCAGCGGGTGTAGCCACGCACCTTGAACTTGGGTGTGCGCTGCTGCTTGTTGATGAGCGCCTTCTTGGCCATTACTGCTGCCCCTCACGCTTGAACGGGAAGCCGAAGGCATCGAGCAGGGCCTTGCCCTCGGCGTTGGAACGGGCGGTGGTGACGATCGTGATGTCGAAGCCGCGAGGGACGTCGATCTTGTCGTACTCGATCTCCGGGAACATGAGCTGCTCGGAGACACCGAACGTGTAGTTGCCCCGGCCGTCGAACGACGTGGCCGGAAGGCCTCGGAAGTCGCGGATGCGGGGGATGGCCAGGCTGATCAGCCGGTCGAGGAACTCCCACATGCGATCGCCCCGGAGGGTGACCTTCACGCCGATGGCGTTGCCCTCGCGGAGCTTGAAGCCGGCGATGGAGTTCTTGGCCTTGGTGACCACGACCTTCTGGCCGGTGATGGCCTCGAGGTCTCGCACGGCCCCTTCGATCAGGGACTGCTGTTGCAGGGCCTGACCCACGCCCGAGTTGAGGACGATCTTCTCGAAGCGCGGGACCTGCATGATGTTCTCGAGGCCGAGCTGCTCCTTGAGCGACGCCCGGACCTCGTCGTTGTAGCGCTGCTTGAGGCGCGGCACGGTGGCGGTTGCGGCGGTCACGACAGATCACCCTCACACTTGCGGCAGATGCGCACCTTCGACCCGTCGCCCTCGATGCGGTAGCCGATGCGGGTCGGCTTGCCGCACGAGTTGCAGATGATGGCCACGTTGGCCACCGGGATCGGCATCTCCTTGTCGATGATGCCGCCCTGGGTCGTGGCGCTGGTGGGCTTCTGGTGCTTCTTGGCGATGTTCACGCCGTCGACGATCACCTTGCCCCGGTCGGGGATGGATCGGCTGACGACGCCGGTCTTGCCCCGGTCCTTGCCGGTCAGGACCTGGACACGGTCACCCTTGCGGATCTTCATCACAGCACCTCCGGTGCCAGCGACACGATGCGCATGAACTTCTTGTCGCGCAGCTCGCGCCCCACGGGCCCGAAGATGCGGGTGCCCCGTGGCTGCATGTTGTCGTTGATGAGCACGGCGGCGTTCTCGTCGAAGCGGATGTAGGAGCCGTCCGGACGACGCTTCTCCTTCTTCACCCGCACCACGACGCACTTGACGACGTCGCCCTTCTTGACGGCGGCACCGGGCATGGCGTCCTTGACGGTGGCCACGAAGACGTCACCGATGGAGGCGTAGCGACGACGGGAGCCGCCGAGCACCTTGATGCACAGCACCTCCTTGGCGCCGCTGTTGTCGGCGACGCGAAGTCGGCTCTCCTGTTGGATCATCGGGCACGCTCCACCACGTCGAGGAGGCGCCAGCGCTTGAGCTTCGACAGCGGCCGGGTCTCCTGGATGCGCACCCGGTCGCCCACGTTGAGGTCGTTGGCCTCGTCGTGCACGTACAGCCGGGCGGTGCGCTGGACGGTCTTGTTGTACCGGGGGTGACGCACCCGGTCGGTGACGGCGACGACCGCCGTCTTGTCCATGGCCGCCGAAACGACGAGTCCCTCGCGGGTCTTGCGGGGGTTCGGGCGGGTCTCAGCGGTGGCCGCGGTCTCGTCAGCCATCAGTCGGTCTCCTCTTGGGCCGCCAGCGCCTCGGCGGCGGCGATCTCACGTTCCCGGAGCTCAGTGTTGAGCCGGGCGATCTGCTTGCGCACGATGCCGAGCCGTGACGAGTTCTCCAGCTGGCCGGTGACGTTCTGGAAGCGCAGGTTGAACAGCTCTTCCTTGGCCTCGGCGAGCTTGGTGAAGAGCTCGGTGTCACTGACGTCGCGAAGTGATTCCTTGGTCTTGGCCATCAGAACCCCTCCTCCCGGACGACGAAGCGGGCCTTGATCGGCAGCTTCTGGATGGCCCGCTCGATGGCCGCACGGGCGATCTCGGGGTCGTTGTAGGACAGCTCGAACAGGATGCGGCCGGGCTTGACGACGGCGACCCACTTCTCGGGGTTGCCCTTGCCCGACCCCATGCGGGTCTCGGCCGGCTTCTGGGTGACCGGCTTGTCCGGGAACACGTTGATCCAGACCTTGCCGCCACGCTTGATGTGGCGGGTCATGGCGATACGGGCGGCCTCGATCTGGCGGGCGGTGATCCACCCGGGCTCGAGGGCCTGGATGCCGTAGTCGCCGAAGGTGACATCGGTGCCACCCTTGGCCTTCCCCTTGAGACGACCGCGCTGCTGCTTGCGGTGCTTGACCTTCCTGGGCATCAACATGATCTACTCACCATCCCCGGGGCGGAAGTGGGGGGTCTCGTGGTGCTGGCGGGTGGAGCGTTCGATCTCCTCCTCCTCGGCCAGCAGGCGCTCGAGCTCGGGATCGGCCTCCTTGACCAGCGGGGCGGCCTCTTCCTCGGCGGGAGCGGCAGGCGCCTCGGTGGGGGCGCCCGGCTCGGCGGTGCGCCGACGGGTCGCGGCGGCGGACGACACGACCTTGCGGGGCTTGGCATCGCCGGCGGCCTCGCCGACGGCCATGGCAGCCTCGCGGGTGGCCTTGTCCTCGACCTGGCTCTTGTAGGGGAGGATGTCGCCCTTGTAGAGCCAGACCTTGACGCCGATGCGGCCGTAGGTGGTCTTGGCCTCACGGAAGCCGTAGTCGATGTCGGCGCGCAGCGTGTGCAACGGCACCCGGCCTTCGCGGTACCACTCGGTGCGAGCCATCTCGGAGCCGCCGAGGCGACCCGAGCACTGGACCCGGATGCCGAGGGCGCCGGCCTTCTGGGCGTTCTGGACGGCCCGCTTCATGGCCCGACGGAAGGCCACGCGACCGGCGAGCTGGTCGGCGACACCCTGAGCGATCAGGGCGGCGTCGAGCTCCGGCTGCTTGATCTCCTGGATGTTGAGCTGGACCTTGTTGTTGCCCGAGATCTTGGTGAGCCCGGCGCGGAGGCGGTCGGCCTCGGCGCCCCGACGCCCGATGACGATGCCCGGGCGAGCGGTGTGGACGTCGACGCGAAGACGATCGCGGGTGCGCTCGACCTCGATGCGGCTGATCGCGGCGTGGGGGAGCTGCGTCATGAGGAAGTCACGGATCTTCCAGTCCTCGATGACGTTGGAGGCGTACTCCTTGCGGTCGGCGAACCACCGGGACTTCCAGTCCGTGGTGACGCCGAGGCGGAACCCGTACGGGTTGACCTTCTGACCCATCAGCTGTCCTTCCCTTCGGCCTCGGCGGCCGCATCCGCCTGCTCGTCGGCAGGGGTCGGCTCGGCCGTGGCCGGCTCGGCCTGTTCGGCGACGTCGGCCTCGTTGGCCTCGTCGGTCGCCACGTCGTCGACCACGTCGGGCGTCGGCTCGGCCGTGGCCGGCTGCGCCTGCTCGGCCACATCGGCCTCGTTGGCCTCGTCGTGATCGTGATCGTGATCGTGGTCGTGATCGTGGTCGTGGTCGTGGTCGTCGGTCTTGCGCTCGGCCTTGGCCTGGCGGCTGCGCGCCACCCGCTCACGGCGAGCGTCGGCGGCGGCCCGACCGGTGCGGCCGGCCCCGGTGGACGCCTCCCGCTCGCGCAGGGCGGCGAGGGCCTCCGGCTCGAGACGGCTCACGATGATGGTGATGTGGGTGGTGCGCTTGCGGATCCGGGTGGCCCGGCCGCGGGCCCGGGGGCGCCAGCGCTTCATCGTCGGACCCTCGTCGGCGTAGCACGCAGAGACGAAGAGCTCGTCGGCGGGGATCGAGTTGTTGTGCTCGGCGTTGGCGATGGCCGACTCGAGGCACTTGAGGATGGTGCGGGCGATGTCGCGCTCGGAGAACTCGAGCACCTCGAGGGCCCGGGCCGCGGGAAGGCCGCGGATCAGGTCGAGCACCTCGCGGGCCTTGTAGGCCGAGGTGCGCACGTGGCGCACCTGGGAGCGCACGCCGGGGCGCTCGTTCGTCTTGACGCCGAAGGCCATCAGCGGCGTCCCTTCTTCTCTTGGCCGGCATGGAACTTGAACGTGCGCGTCGGGGCGAACTCGCCGAGCTTGTGCCCGACCATCGACTCGGTGATGTACACCGGCACGTGCTTGCGGCCGTCGTGGACGGCGATGGTGTGACCGACCATCTCGGGGATGACCGTGGAGCGACGCGACCAGGTCTTGATCACGCGCTTTTCGTTCTTGTCGTTCAGATCGTCGACCTTCTTGAGCAGGTGGTCGTCGACGAACGGGCCCTTCTTGAGGCTGCGAGGCATGTTCGGCGTCTCTCCCTATCGGCGCGAGCCGCGGGTGCGGCGTCGGCGGACGATGAGCTTCTGCGACGGCTTGTTCTTGTCGCGGGTTCGGCCCTCTGGCTGGCCCCAGGGGGACACCGGGTGACGACCACCCGAGGTCTTGCCCTCGCCACCGCCGTGGGGATGGTCGACCGGGTTCATGGCCACACCACGGGTCTGGGGGCGGACGCCCTTCCAGCGGTTGCGGCCGGCCTTTCCGATCTTGATGAGCTCGTGCTCGGCGTTGCCGACCTCACCCACCGTGCCCCGGCAGTCGATCGGCACGCGGCGCATCTCGGTGGACGGGAGGCGCAGGGTGGCGAAGTCGCCTTCCTTGGCCACGAGCTGGACGCTCGCACCGGCGCTGCGGGCCATCTTGCCGCCGCCGCCGGGCTTGAGCTCGACGTTGTGGATCACGGTACCGACCGGGATGTAGCGCAGCGGCAGGGCATTGCCGGGGCGGATGTCGGCGCCCTGGCCGCTCTGGAGCACGTCGCCGACCTTCACGTCGCGTGGCGCCAGGATGTAGCGCTTCTCGCCGTCGTGGTAGTGCAGCAGGGCGATGCGACAGGTGCGGTTGGGGTCGTACTCGATCGTGGCCACCGAGGCGGGCACGCCGTCCTTGGTGCGACGGAAGTCGACCACGCGGTAGCGCTGCTTGTGGCCGCCACCCTTGTGGCGGGCGGTCTTGCGGCCGTAGCTGTTGCGGCCGCCGGTCTTGGACTTGGGGGCCAGCAGGGAGCGCTCGGGCTCGGTCGAGGTGATCTCGGAGAAGTCCGAGACCGTCTGGAACCGGCGGCCGGCGCTGGTGGGCTTGCGCTTGCGGAGAGCCATCGTGTCCTACCCCTCGAACAGATCGATGCGGTCGCCGTCGGCGAGGGTGACGAAGGCGCGCTTGGTGTCGGGTCGGGACCCCCAGGTACCGGTGCGACGGTTGCGCTTGCGCTTGCCGTTGCGGTTGAGGGTGTTCACCTTCAGGACGCGCACATCGAAGATCGACTCGATGGCGTCGTGGATCTCGGGCTTGGAGGCCTCGGGATGCACGATGAAGGTGTAGACGTTGGCGTCGAGCAGGCCGTAGCTCTTCTCGCTCACCACCGGTCGGATGATGACGTCGCGTGGGTTCTTCACGAGGCTGCCTCGGCATCGGCCGTCGGCGTGGCCGTCGGCAGGGTCTGGCTGGTGAACACGACGCAGTCGTTCACGAGCACGTCGTAGGTGTTGAGCTCGCCGACCTCGAGGACGTGGACGTTCTGGAGGTTGCGGAAGCTCTTGTAGGCGACGACGTCGTCACGGGAGAGCACCACGAGCACGCGGCCCTCGGCGCCGAGAGCGGCCAGGGCGGCGATGGCGCCCTTGGTGCTCGGGGTGTCGAAGCCCCACTCGGCGACGACGTGGACGTTGCCCTCGGCGGCACGGTCGGACAGGGCCGAGCGCAGCGCCAGGCGGATCATCTTCTTGGGGGTGCGCTGGGCGTAGGAGCGGGGCTTGGGCGCATGGGCCACGCCGCCACCGATCCAGATGGGGCTGCGGGTGGAGCCCGCCCGGGCCCGGCCGGTGCCCTTCTGCTTCCAGGGCTTGGCCCCGCCGCCACGAACCTCGGCGCGGGTCTTGGTGCTCTGGGTGCCGGCCCGTCGGGCGGCGAGCTGGGCGGTCACGACCTGGTGCATGACCGGGACGTTCGGCTCGATGCCGAAGATCGCCTCATCGAGGTCGACCGTGCCGGCATCGGCGCCGGACGAGGTCTTGACGGTCACCGACGCCATCACGCACCACCCTTGGTCGCAGCCTTCACGGCATCACGGATGACCACGAGGCCGCCCTTCGGTCCGGGTACGGCGCCCCGCACCAGCAGGAGGTTCTTCTCGGCGTCGGCCGAGACCACCTTCAGGTTCAGCGTGGTGACCTTCTCGGCGCCCATGCGACCGGCCATGCGGGTGCCCTTGAACACCCGAGCCGGTGTGGCGCAGGCGCCGATGGCGCCCGGGGCCCGGTGCACGCGGTGGGCACCGTGGCTGGCCCGCTGACCGGCGAAGTTGTGCCGCTTCATGACGCCGGCGAAGCCCTTGCCCTTGCTGATGGCGGTCACGTCGATGAGCTCACCGGCGACGAGGGTGTCGACCGTGATCTCCTGGCCGACCTCGTAGTCCGAGACGTCGTCGAGCCGCAGCTCGAGCAGACGCTTCCCGGGCTGCACGCCGGCAGTCTCGAAGTGACCCCGATCGGGGCTGTTGAGCTTGCGGGCGTCGCGGTCGCCGAAGGTGACCTGCAGAGCGTTGTACCCGTCGGACTCGTTGGTCTTGATCTGAACGACGCGCATCGGCTCGACCCTGACAACGGTCACGGGGACGACACGGTTGTCGTCGTCCCAGACCTGGGTCATGCCGACCTTCTCGCCGACTACTGCCTTGTTCGCCATACCGGCAACGTTCTTTCTGTGGGATGCAGCGTTCGTCTTCCCCCACTCGGACGTGGGGCATTCACGCGAGCGCTCCGCTCGGGAAGGACCCGGCGGAGCGCCATTCGGTTGTGCTGCGGGGTACCCACCGGGGCGGGCCGTCGCAGACGTCGGTTGACAACGACGAAGAGGTGCGGCCGGTGTTCCGGGGGGAGCCCGACGCACGAAGGGAGCACGATAGCGGTCCCCGCCCCACAAATCCAAACCGGCGGTCGCTGGCGCCTCCGACTCACCCCTGGTCGGGTCATCGGGGTCCCGGCGGGTCCTGTCCCGCACCAGAACCGTGTCCATGGCGCCCTCCTCGCTGCGCTCGTCGGGACGCGGCGTGGGCGGGTCGCTGGCGCCTCCGACTCACCGCTGGTCGGGTCCTCGGGGTCCCGGCGGGTCCTGTCCCCGCACCAGAACCGTGTCCATGGCGCCCTCCTCGCTGCGCTCCTCGGGACGCGGCGTGGGCGGGTCGCTGGCGCCTCCGACTCACCGCTGGTCGGGTCATCGGGGTCCCGGCGGGTCCTGTCCCGCACCAGAACCTGACGTGCTCGGTCGCTCAGAGCGGCAGCTTCGTCGAGCTCCGGCATGGGCCGACGAACCCTTCATCGATCGCAAGGTGCGGCCGCCGAGCCGCACTCGCTCCCGTGCGCGCGTCAGAACCAGTGGTGCGGGCCACCCCCCGGAACCCACTCAGACCCGAGTCCATGGAGCGGGTCGTCAACTCACAACAGGCGGAGGAGCGCAGCGACGGAGCCTCAGTCAGCGTTCGCGTTTCGCCGAAGGCGGCGCAGGGAGGCTTGCCGACCGGAGCAAGATGTCACGACTCGTGACATCCGCAGGAGCGCAGCGACGAAGGCTCAGACCGGCCCCGCGTTTCGGCGAAGCCGGCGCAGGGAGGCTTGCCGACCGGAGCAAGATGTCAGAGCCCCATGCGCTGGGTGACGCCGTGGTCGCGGCCGGCGGTGTAGCCGCCGTCGACGGCGATGGCCTGGCCGGTGACGAACGAGGCGTCGGGGGAGGCCAGGAAGAGGGCCACGGCGGCGAGTTCGGAGGGGCGGCCGAAGCGGCGCAGCTTGTGCTCCTCGCGGACCTCCAGGAGCATCTCGTCGCTCTCGGGGTCCCCGAGGGAGCGGAACATGGGAGTGTCGATGAAGCCCGGGCAGATGGCGTTGACCCGGATGCCCTGGCGGCCGTAGTCGATGGCCATGTTCTTGGTGAGTAGCACCACGCCGCCCTTCGAGGCGTTGTAGGCGCTCCCGCCGGCGGTGCCCTCGAGGCCCTCGACGCTGGCCACGGTGATGACCGAGCCCCGCTCGTCGTCGACCGGCTCCTGGGTGAGCATCTGGGCGATGGCGTGCTTGGCGGTGAGGAAGGTCCCCTTGAGGTTGACGCCGAGCACGTGGTCCCACGCTGCGCTGTCGACCCAGTGCACCGGACCGCCGCCGGCGACCCCGGCCGAGGTGACCACCGTGTCGAGCCGTCCGGCGTGCTCCGTCGCCGCGGCGACGGCGGCCTGCACGGCTGCTTCGTCGGTGACGTCGCACTCCACGAACAGGTCGGGCTCGGCGAACCCCTCCCCCGCCGGCTTCAGGTCGGCGGCCACCACGTAGGCCCCCTCGTCGCGGAAGCGGCCCACACAGGCGGCACCGATCCCCGACGAGCCTCCCGTGACGAGCGCGACCTTGTCCTGCATGCGGCCCATGAACCACTCCCCCGATCAGTCGCTCGACGGGTGTCGTCGAGCCGAGATGGCATCGTAGGCGGGAGGTGCACGCCTTCCCCGAACGCGGAAGAGCCCGGGTCCTCGGACCCGGGCTCTCTCGCGTCGGTTGCGGGGGCGACGCCGGGCGTCAGACCTGCTGGATCTTGATCTCGATGTCGACACCGGCCGGGAGGTCGAGGCGCTGCAGCGAATCGACGGTCTTCGGGGTGGGGTCGACGATGTCGAGCAGGCGTTTGTGGATCCGCATCTCGAAGTGCTCGCGGGAGTCCTTGTCCTTGTGCGGCGAGCGGATCACGGTGAAGCGGTGCTTCTCCGTGGGCAGCGGCACCGGGCCTCGCACGGAGGCACTCGTGCGCACCACCGTCTCCACGATCTTCTTCGTCGACTGGTCGACGATCTCGTGGTCGTACGCCTTGAGCCGGATACGGATCTTCTGCTTGTCAGCCATGGTCGCTTCCGTTACTTGATGATCTTGGTGACGCGGCCGGCGCCCACGGTACGACCACCCTCACGAATGGCGAAACGCAGACCCTCTTCCATGGCGATCGGCGCGATCAA